>JAICWG010000013.1 GCA_025934915.1 Nitrospira sp. | reverse complement strand
TTCCTCGCGCCCTATTCCCCCGACCTCAACCCCATCGAGCAGGACTTCGCCGCTCTGAAGAAGCGCCGGGAGTATCAGGAGCAGGCCACCCTCGACGATATCGTCAAGACCTATCAACGATTGTGGACTTAGCTATAAAGGTAACCGGTGTCGGCAGATCGGGGCAGCGAGATGGATCGATTCGAACCTCCTCTCGCGACGTTCCACTGTAATCCGGCCACGGGCTAGCCTTGCCACGTGTATCATACTTTCAACTAGAGATTTGGCGATTCACTCCTATTATTGATGTCACGAACACCAATAGCAGGCTGCCTACCACCAGCACGGTCAACTCGGCGTCTGTGACCGATACCGCAAATGTAGTAGGCTGGAGCAGTTTGATCACACCAATGCCGTAGGCCAAGCCGATCACCGTCACGGTAATGACACGCCCGCTTCGCTGTGCTCGCATCGCAGCAGTGACATAGAGTCGACGTACGAGGAGTCCGTTGACGGAGTCTGTCATAACCATCCCTAGACAGAAGACGATTCCTACAAGAATAGCCCCTGAATGGCCAAGACCGACCGTTCCAGCCAGTCCCCAGGCGGCCATTTGACTGGCCGTTTCAAATCCCATCCCGAACAGTGCGCCAATAGGGATGGCGCTCAGAGGGTGGGCGATCTTAACCGATTGGAGGCACAACGGATGGATCGCCGTCCGGCGTTCATGTGCCGCCTCACCGGAGGAGAACTCGACTAACTTCATGACATTGATGGTGCCGATGACAAATAGAAGTAGAGCTGACAGCAGTCCTCCTGTTTGTTGCAGGAGAGCGTTCCACGATCCTAAGTGCCCTGCGGCGAAGGCGATCAATGCTGCAATGGACAGCACCGTGAGGGAATGTCCGACCGCGAACCACGTTCCAATCCATCTACTCATTCTCGGATGACGTTCCACAGTGGCACGTGTCATGCCGTCGATGGCGGTGAGGTGGTCAGGATCGGCTCCGTGGGTCAATCCCAGCACGAATGCCAGACCGAGTAATGACCATAGACTGCTCTCAGATGGCTCCATATGATTCCCCTGCTCAACTCTTATTGGAGAGCCATTGCGTCCGCGAGCGAGCGAGACGCCACAGCAACTCACAACCGATGTATTTTCTCACTACTGCTTCTACCCGGTTCATACTGCGTCTATGTTGAGGGACTGTATCGTGGCACTCATGATGCCGAGAGTCGCTCCGCCTTGACAACACTTTTATTCCGGTGGTACACAGCTAAACCATGATCGTTCAATAGTCGCTCGGGTGCCTGCAAAGGCATAACAGGGAAGTCCGGTGTAAGACCGGTGCGGTCCCGCCACTGTAAGTGAGAAGCGGTCCCTCCATAGAGAAGTCACTCAACCAACACGTTGAGGAAGGCCGAGGGACGCGTTGAAGGTCATCCCTTCTGAACTCATGAGCCAGGAGACCTACCCGAGCAGACAGGGGTTTGTTTCTCCGCGCGGTAACGGAGATTGCGCCTGCCTTCTCGGCATGTGACCTCTTGTTCCGCTGCGGGACGGGAGGTTTTTTATGCCTGCAATTCCGCCGCAAGAGCGGGTGACTGATCCAAAAGCCCACGCTTGGGCGCAACTCTCCGAACCAGACCCTGTCGCATGAGCACGGGACTGCTCATCGTTGGGCATGGGAGCCGGGACTCGAAGGCAAACCTTGAGTTCGAAGCGCTGGTCGCGATCTATCGATCGAGGCGTCCCGATCTGACCGTAGCCCATGGGTATATCGAGCTTGCTCAACCTTCATTGATAACAGCCCTCCGCTGTTTGGCTCAACAAGTCGATGTCGTCGTGGTGCTCCCGCTGTTTTTGTTCGCCGCAGGACACGTCAAAAACGACATTCCGCTGGCTCTGGCTCAGGCACGTCATGAATTTCCCTGTCCCCGTTTTGCCGTAGCACGGGCTCTGGGTGTCCACCCCTCTCTCGTCGATCTGGCGTACGAACGGGCAAAGCCGGAATTGGACGGCGCGCGGGAGCTCCTGAAAACCGCCGTCATCGTTGTCGGCCGTGGATCGAGTGATCCGGATGCGAATGCCGAATTCTGCAAGGCCGTGCGCCTATTCACCGAAGGCCGCAATTTAGGTTGGGTCCTGCCGAGTTTTATCGGCATAACGAGACCGACATTTGTGGAAGCCGCGGAACTCGTTGCACGAGCGCGTCCGGAGCGAATCGTAGTCGTCCCCTATTTTCTGTTCGGCGGGAGATTGATCGACAAAATCAGCGAGCAAGTCACGGCTTTTCGCTCACGTTATCCTTGGATCAAGATCGAACAGGCAACGCATTTGGGTCGCGATGAGCGTCTCTTTCATCTCATTGATGAGCGCATGAGCGAAGCCATCAAAGGGACGCACCCTCTGCCCTGTGATACCTGTCAGTATCGAGTCCCTGTCTCAGGGGTAACGGATAAGGTCGGAGGCATCAAGGCCTTGCTGTGGAGCTTGCGTCATACCTTCACCCATACGCAGGCGATGCCGCATGTGCACGCGCATCGTCCGCTCACAAAGCATGTGCTGGTCTGTACGAATGCCGATTGCGCCGATCGAGGAAGCCTCCTGCTCGTCGCCGAATTGCGACGACTCATCACAGAAGAAGGTCGGAACGCCGACATCAAAGTGACCCGGACGCTCTGCATGGGTCGCTGCGGCGAAGGGCCGACGGTCGCCGTCTATCCGGACGGTATTTGGTATCGAGGCGTTACACAAGCAGACGCGCAAGAATTAGTCGACGAGCATCTGCTGGCTAATCGGCTCGTCGGTCGGCTCATCGACAACATCATGCAGTAGGAGGAGGGAATCATCATGGCCTGTCATGAAATCGCAGCACTCCGTCTCGGCTTGATGGAAGTCCTGGGAGTCAACGACGAAGCCGAGCATCAACATGAGTTGGCCGAGCTTGGCTCCGCAGCGGATCAACCTGGCCCCATTCGCTCGCTGTGCGGCGCCAAGGACTTCGCCGAGCTGAAAGTGTTCTATGAAAGCGCGATCGCGGGGCTGGAAGAGCGGGTGTCAGGAACCAAGGCCGACGATCCCAAATTGCCCTATTTACGGACTCTGATCGTCCTCACCAAAAAAGTGGACCTCGATTTGCGCCATCTCATCGAGGGATTGACGAACTTCTATCGCGATCTCGATGAAATGCATGATTTCGTGCACGAGATCTATCCGGCGGAATAGTCATGGCGGTTCCAAAAACAGCCGAGGTCGTTTTGGCGAGAACTGTCGGCGATCATACGCGCCTCCTTGAGTTGGAGATCGCGGAACCGTTAGGGTTTCTCGGTGGTCAGTACATGATCATCGACAGTGGGCTTGTCGCCTCGAACGGGAAGACGATCAAGCGGGCCTATTCGTTGATCAGCAGCGATGACGACCAGAGGCGTGTTCAATTGGCCGTGCAGCATATTCCGAACGGCCCCGGCTCTGATTATATCCATGGACTTGAACCGGGGGCGAAGGTGTCGTTCAGCGGGCCCTGGGGAAAGTTCTACCTGCGGGAAGATACCCCAGGATCCACTCTGGTCTTCTCGACGGATACAGGAGTGACGGCTGCACTGGGGTTGATACAATCGATGCGGTTCTTCCCGCTGCTTGACGAGACGATGTTCATCTGGTTGAGACCTTCGGTCGATTACTTCCTTCCCGAAGAGTACGTGCGGGGGCTGATCCCCGCCGAATGCTGCAACGTGAGGATTGGAACGATCCCGGCAACCAATCACGATGCTCGCCTGCCTGCTGTCCGGACCGTTCTGCGACAGATCCTCTTCGGACCCGCTCTCACGCGAGCTTTTGTTTCCGGAGACGGGGCGGTGAACGTCGCCCTGCTGGATGATCTCGTCAGCGCCGGAGTGCCTGTCAGTAACGAGAACGTCGAATCCTTCTTCAATATGCCGAAGAAGTCCGCATGAGGGATCCACGCGAGACCTTCACGATCCTGGAAGAGGCGATGAGTTTGACCGAGACCAGCTTCATCGTGCGTACAGCAGCAGCGATTGTTGAAATGCGCGGGCCCTTGAAAGTGGCGCTCGGGAAGGAGTGGGCGACGATCGGGGAAAAGTTCGGCTCCAATATTCATCTGAGGATGCAGAGCTGTCACGCGCTTCGATATACTCCACCGAACAAGACCAATGCAGCCTTGGAAGTGCGGAGCACCGACGGAGAGCTGGTCTGTCGTCTGTCATTTCGAGGCACTGATCCATCGCAGACGGAACGTTACGACGCGGAACGAGCTGCGAACGTGCACACACGCTTTGCTCGCCTGGCCGAAGAGGCGAGCTGATGACCTTATGGATGGGACCAAAGAGACAGGACGAAAGAAGGGCCTGCGCACGGGCTATACGACCGGCGCCTGTGCGGCGGCCGCCGCCAAAGCGGCGGCGCGGAGTCTCGTCCAGAACGTGCCATTGTCGGCTATTGAAACGACGCTGCCAAATCGAACGCGAGCCACATTCGCGCTCAAGCGGTGCGAGCGGGTGGATGGTCTGGCGATCTGCAGCGTCATCAAGGACGCGGGCGATGACCCAGATTGCACGAACGGTGCCGAGCTGATCGCCGAAATCGAACTCCGGGTCGAGCCGGGCATCGAAATCCGAGGTGGCCTCGGTGTAGCCACGGTGACGAAGGCCGGGCTGGGGCTTGAGGTTGGTGGACCTGCGATCAATCCGGTCCCGAGACGGAATATTACGGAGATGATCCAAGAAGAACTGGCGGCTTCGCCGTACCACGGCGCCGTGGTGACGATCACGGTTCCGGGAGGCGAAGAGATGGCCAAGAAAACGACCAATGTGCGGCTCGGCCTGATTGGGGGAATTTCCATTCTCGGTACAACCGGCATCGTGAGACCCTATTCCACGGCGGCTTTCAGAGCCAGCGTGATACAAGAGATCGAGGTGGCGGCGGCAAACGGATTGTGTGAGCTCGTGCTGACGACCGGTGGGAAGTCGGAGCATTATGCAATGGCCCTCTATCCGCATCTTCCGGAACAAGCCTTTATCCAGGTGGGCGACTTCATCGGCGTGGGCGTCAAGCATTGCGCGCGCCGGTCAATCCCCCGCGTCATCATTGTCGGGATGATGGGCAAGTTGTCCAAAATGGCGGCGGGCAAGATGCAAACTCACGCGGCTGGATCTGAAGTAGACATGGAATTTCTCTCCTCGCTTGTAGCTGAGTTGGGCGCCCCATTGGAATTGATTGCGGCGATACGCCAAGCCAATACCGCGCGCCATGTGCTTGAACTGTGTCGTGCGGCCGGATTGGTCGGCATCACCTCCAGCATCTGTCAAAAGGTCGCCGAACATTGCACTCGCCATGCGGGCGGTGGCCTATCGATTGATGTCTGTTTAGTTGACTTCAACGGGACATTGCTCGGATGCTTTCCGAAGGCGGCCGTATGAACGACATGCGGCAAATGACCTTGCTGGGGCGCACTATCGAAGACAACAGCTTCGCCATCATCGACCGCGAAGCGGGACCACATGGCTATGCTCCTCCTGAGTGGCAAATTGTGCGGCGCGTCATCCATGCGACGGCGGACTTCGAATTCAAGACCTTGATGCGCTTCCATCCCGATGCGGTGACATCCGGCATCTCGGCGCTTCTCTCCGGATGTCCGATCCTGGTCGATGTAAAAATGATCGCAGCCGGTCTCAATGAGGACCGGCTGTCATCATATGGATGTACCGTCCAGTCCTTCATCGCCGACGATGACGTCATCGCGACGGCCAAGGCAAATAACTCAACGCGGGCGATCGAGGCCATGCGGAAAGCCCATCGGCTGAATGTGCTCAATGGAGCGATCGTCGCGATCGGGAATGCACCGACGGCGCTTCTCGAATTGGCGCGTCTGGTCCGCGAAGAGAGTGCAAGGCCGGCATTGGTGATCGGGGTCCCGGTGGGATTTGTTTCGGCGGCCGAATCGAAAGAGGTCACCCTATCATTGGCCCGCCCGTTCATCGTCGCAACCGGCCGCAAGGGGGGGAGCCCGATCGCCGTTGCGATCATCCACGCCCTGTTGCTGCTATCGACGGAGGGGCGGTCATGAGTCGCAGGAAAGCGGTCTCTGTGGTGGGAATCGGGGACGACGGCTGCCTAGGCCTGACGAGCCGGGCCATGGGTGTCATCACGAACGCACAAGTGTTGGTGGGAGGTGAGCGCCATCTGGAATTTTTTCCGCAGTTTCATGGCAGGCGGATTTCACTGAAGAACGGAATCGCCTCGGCGCTCGATGAGATCGTTCACCTGGCCGAAGAACAGAATGTGTGCATCTTGGCATCGGGGGATCCTCTCTTTTTTGGCGTGGGCGGGCTCGTGATCCAAAAGATAGGAGCTGAGCATGTGGAGATCATACCGCAGCTCTCGTCAGTGCAGCTCGCCTTTGCCCGCGCAGGTCTCAAGTGGGACGATGCCGCGTTCATTTCCTTGCACGGGCGTCCGTTGACAGGATTTCTTGCCAAACTGAAACGTCTCTCGAAGCTGGCGGTTCTCACTGATGACACGAATTCGCCGACGAAGATTGCGGCGCATATGACCGAGTCTGGAGAAACGAGATGGCAGGCATGGGTCTGTGAAAGTCTGGGCGCAGCCGATGAACGGGTACGTGCCTTCTCGTTGCAAGAGCTCACGGTCACGGAGGATATCCGGCCGTTGAATGTGTTGCTGCTGAGACGAGACGATCCAGGGTGGCGGCGACCGCCGACGATTCCCTTCCTGCACGAAGAGGCCTTCGCGAAACGGATGCCCAAGAAAGGTTTGATCACCAAACGGGAGGTCCGTCTGCTCTCCCTCGCGATGCTTCACATCAAACCGGATAGTGTCGTCTGGGACATCGGCGCGGGATCCGGGTCGGTCTCCATTGAAGCGGCTTGGCTTGCCCCGGAAGGCCGCATCTACGCGATCGAGGTCGACCCAGAAGGCGCGGAGATTTGCCGGGACAACATGCGGATCCATGCCGTGGACAATGTGCGAGTAGTGGAAGGTAAAGCCCCAGTGGTCTTGTCGGATCTGGAGTCTCCCCATGCAATTTTTGTCGGCGGCAGCAAGGGCAGCATGGAGGCCATCATTGATGTCGCGCTTGAACGCCTGCATCCCGGCGGACGTCTGGTAGTCAATACCATCACGTTAGAAAATGCTGGCGAAGCGTACCAGTCCATTCGGCGTCATCGCCTTGTTCCAGAAGTCACATTGTTACAAGTATCGAGGTCCGAACCGCTGGCCCATTATCTCCGTTACGAGGCGCTGAACCCCATTCAAATTTTTGCCGTGACGAAGCCTGAAGCAGCCGAGGTGCCGGCATGACCTACGGGACGCTGTATGGAGTCGGTGTCGGTCCGGGGGCATCGGACCTGCTGACGTTGCGGGCGCTGAACGTTTTGCGCCGGACCGGCGTGCTCGCGTTGCCCCGCAGTTCGGACTATGGAACCTCGAAGGCCTGGCAGATCATCAAGCCGGTATTGGGGAGCGTGCTGAACCAGGAACGCCTCTTCCTCACATTTCCAATGAAGAAGGATCCCGAGCAATTGCGACCTGCTTGGGACAAGGCCTTCAACGCCATTGGGGAGCGGTTGGAAAGAGGCTTGGATGTCGCCTTCGCCACCGAAGGCGATCCTTCGCTATTCAGCACATTCATTTACCTCAAGCAGGAAGCTCCGCGCCGGTGGCCGGGTGTGGTGATCGAAGTCGTGCCCGGCGTGTCCTCGATCACGGCGGTACCGGCCGTCACCGGTATCCCGCTGGCCGACGGTCAGGAGCGTATCGCCATCGTCCCTGGAACCTATGGCCTTAAAGATCTGGAAAGGTTGCTTCAAGAATTCGACACGGTGGTTTTAATGAAACTGGGGGCCGAGATACCAAACATTGTTGAAGCGCTCGACCACATGGGGCTCCTCGATCGCGCCGTGTATGTGTCGAAGGCGACGATGGCAGAGCAGCGTATTGTGCGCAATCTGCGCCTGGTGCAAGCGGAGCGTGGAGATTGTTTTGCCATGGTGATCGTCTCCCGTAAGGAGCACAGCGGCCTCTTGGCTGGTGCGGTCCCGCTTCGAGGCGAAGCGTAATGACGACCGAACGTCGACCGTTTGCGGTCTACGTCATCACGAAGCATGGCATCCAGATCGCGATCAAACTTCTTGAGAGCCTGTCAGGCGCCGATTTGTACGTGTCTGAGAAACTCCGTGCCTTGGTGCCGGGTGGAACGGCATCACACCCGCTGCCGCTTCCGATGGGTCCCTGCCTCACTGAGACATTCACCGCCTATGATTGTCATGTCTTCATCATCAGCGTCGGGGCGGTCGTCCGCATGATCGCACCGCTCATGAAGAATAAGAAGATCGATCCAGCCGTGATTTGTCTCGACGACGATGCGCGATTCAGCATCTGTGTCTTGTCAGGGCATGTGGGGAGAGGCAATGCGTTCACGACAAGAGTGGCCGAAGTCTTGGGCGCGCAGCCGGTCATTACGACCGCCTCCGATGTGCGCGGGACGTTGACTGTGGACATCCTCGGCAGAAATTTGGGATGGCAACTCGATGATCCGGATCGCAATGTCACGCGCGGTTGTGCCGCCGTCGTGAACGCCGCTCCAGTCGCCTTTGTGCAAGAAAGCGGCGAGCCCGATTGGTGGCCTTTAGACAAGCCATTACCGGAGGGCGTCACCTATATGACTTCGTTGGAACAGGCCGACCCTCGGCAGTTCGAAATGTTGCTGGTCGCGACCGATCGTGATTTTCATGAGACGCATCCAATACATTGGGAGACGGCAGTGATCTATCGGCCGAAGAGTCTGATCCTGGGATTGGGGTGTGACAAGGGAACCGCCCCAGACCTGGTCGAGCGCGGCGTCATAATGCTGCTCGCCAAGCACAGGCTTTCTCCAAAATCCGTGAAGGTCGTTGCGACGATCGACAAGAAGAAGGATGAACCGGCATTTTTAGCCCTTGCGGAACGTTTTCACTGGCCGATACAGACGTTCCCGGCCGAAGATCTCGATGTCGTGCCGGGCATTGAGAATCCCTCGGAAGCCGTCAAGCGTTTCGTGGGGTCACGCGGTGTGGCTGAGCCGGCTGCCCTGCTGGGTGCCGGCACCCCAACCTTACTTGTCCCCAAACAGACCTATACCGAACCGAATGCCGGTCGATCAATGACGTTGGCCGTTGCGCGGATTCCGTTTCACAAGCGCATGACGGAGGCGAATGTATGAGTAACAGCAAGGGAGTGCTCTCCGTGGTCGGGATCGGGCCGGGCGCTGGTGAGCACACGACACCGGCGGCCCTGTCTGCGATCACCGAGGCAGAGTTGATCGTCGGCTACACGACTTACATTAAACTCGTGTGGCATTTGATCGAAGGCAAGGACATCATCAGAACCGGGATGACCGAGGAAATCGGCCGTGCGCGGGCGGCAGTGGAACGAGCCCGCGCCGGAGAGAAAGTCGTATTGATATCGTCGGGCGATGCCGGCGTCTATGGCATGGCCGGCCTGGTATTCGAGGTGTTGCGGGACATCGAATGGAAACGAGGTGACTCGCCGGAGCTTCGCCTTATCCCCGGTATGACGGCGCTCAACTCCTGCGGCTCGTTGGTCGGCGCTCCGCTCGTCCATGATTTTTGCGCGATTTCTCTGTCGGATCTGTTGACTCCATGGCCTGTGATCGCGCGGCGAATCGATGCCGTTGCCTCTGCAGATTTCGTCATCGGGCTCTACAATCCAGCGAGCGGGCGACGGACCCGCCAGATCGTCGAGGCGCAGACCATTATTCGCCGCTACCGCGAGGGCACAACGCCTGTGGCGTTGGTCAAGAGTGCCTATAGAAAACTACAACACACCATCTTGACAGATCTGGATCATTTCCTCGAGTACGAGATCGGAATGCTCACGACTGTGCTGGTGGGTTCGAGCCAGACATTCACCTTTGAAGGCTATATGGTCACGCCGCGCGGCTATACGAACAAGTACAGATCGGACGGTGAAGTACTACCAGGCCAGAGACCAGGTTTCTCGCTTGTCACAGCGGCGGACATGGGCAGAAAGGTTGAGTGATGGCACGGGTGGGGCGATTAGCTGGTGCGATTGTGGCGGAGACGCAGGATCAGTACTACCTCATAGGGAATACAAAGATGCCATGCGATTGGGCCGTAGCCGGCTTTGAGCCACCAAATGACGAGATCGATGCCCTCAAGCGGCCCTTTATTCGACTCTCTCCATGCCGGGCCGTCGACATCGCGCCGCCCTATCTCCAGCTCGAAGTCGAAGACGAATCGCTCCCGCGTCTGCTGGTGGAAACCTTTCTCATCCGGCGGACCGGGTCTATCAGCGAACGTCTGTGGCGACTTGTAACCGGACAACAGGATGAGGACTCCGATCTGGTGGCGGCAATCACACCGGCGCGATGGCTTGGCGAGATCCCGCCACCAATTTGGCAGATCGTGCGGGATACGGTGCTGCGCTGTACATGAAGGGAACCTGAATGTGCGAGTCTATGTAATCGGAGCCGGACCGGGCGATCCCCGTTTACTGACGCTGCGCGGAGCCGACCTGATCGCATCATGTCCGGTCGTGCTGTACACGGGCTCGCTCGTGCCTCCAGAAGTCCTGGCGCATGCAAGGCCGGATGCGCGGGTGCTCGATTCGTCCGGCATGACGCTCGACCAGATCATGGAGGTCATTATCGCGGCGCGCGATGCGGATCGTGACGTCGCCCGTGTCCATACAGGTGATCCACTCATCTTTGGATCCACCGCGGAGCAGATGCGGCGCATGGAGCAGCAAGGTATTTCTTATGAGATTGTCCCCGGCGTCTCTTCATTCACCGCCGCCGCTGCAGTCTTGGGCCGCGAATTAACCCTTCCCGAGCTGTGCCAGACGGTGATCCTCACTCGTGCGGAGGGACGGACATCGATGCCGGACGGAGAAAAACTGGAAGATCTGGCTCGGCATCAGGCCACACTGGCGCTTTTCCTCAGCATCACGCTGCTCGACGATATCAGCAGAGCCCTCATCCCCTCGTATGGAACCGATTGTCCGGTTGCTGTCGTGCATCGCGCGACATGGCCGGATCAGCAGATCGTGCGGGGCACGCTTGGAGATATCCGGGACAAGGTCCGAGCGGCCGGCATTCGCTCTCAATCGATGGTGTTGATCGGCCGAGTGCTGACATCTAGCGATTTTGCCGAATCGAGACTCTATGATCCCAGCTTCACGCATCGCTTTCGGAAGGCCGATCCCGAGTCCAGGAAGCAGGCGAAGCCCATGCCGACGAATGTGAGGACGCTAGACGGGAAACAATCCGAGGGTCGTGCCGACTGCGAGGTGAAATCCATATGATTTCTCGTCTCGTGATTGCGGGCACATCGAGTCATGTCGGGAAAACCACCGTGACGGTCGGACTCATCCGGGCCTTGCGCGCGCACGGTCTGCGAGTCGCGGTCTTCAAATGCGGGCCGGACTATCTGGATCCGACCTATCATGCCCGCGCCGCCGGTACTACCTGCCATAATCTCGACGGCTGGATGATGGGGCGAGAGGCAGTGATTGAGACGTTCTTGCGAGCCTCAGGGGATGCCGATATCGCCGTGATCGAAGGAGTCATGGGCTTATATGATGGGGCGTCGCCGACCGGTGATGAAGGATCGACAGCGGAAATTGCCAAATGGCTGGACGCTCCGGTCGTGCTTGTCTGTGATGCCTCCGGCATGGCGAGGAGTATCGTTCCATTGTCTCGGGGATTTGAGGCGTATGACAGGAATCTCCGCTTGGCCGGGATCATCTGCAACCGCATTGGAAGCCGTGGGCATTTGGAGTTGTTGCGCACGGCCATGGCTGGATCGCTTCCAGTCTTAGGAGGTCTACCGAACGAGGACACATTGGTCTTTCCGGAACGGCATCTGGGTCTGCAAACCGCCACGGCGAACGTGGTGCCGGATCGCATCCTGTCGGCGTGGGGCGAGCGTATCGCCGCGTGGTGCGATCTCGACGCCATCATGGCCCTCGCCCAAGATGCGCCTGCTTGCGCATCTATCGAAGCACCCGCTGTAGTGACTCCCTGTTGCCGCATCGGGCTCGCATTCGACGAAGCCTTCCACTTTTACTACGAGGACAATCTCCGCCGCTTGGAATACCTTGGCGCCAAGCTTGTGCGGTTTTCTCCCATTCACGATGAAAGGCTTCCTGAGGTCAATGGTCTTTACTTCGGCGGTGGGTATCCCGAAGTGCACGCCGAACCGCTTTCTCAGAATGACTCGATGCGCAAGGCTGTCGCCGCCTTTGCGTCGGATGGAAAACCCATCTACGGCGAGTGCGGAGGGCTCATGTATCTGTCGAGCGGTATCCGCACCCTTGATGGCAGACTGCATGAAATGGTTGGGTTGATTCCCGGTGAGGCCGTGATGCGTGATCGACTCCAAGCCCTGGGCTATGTTGAAGTGGAAACCCAAGACACGACTCTGTTGGGTCCATCCGGCTTGCGATTTCGAGGACACCAGTTTCGCTATTCCGATTTCCATCTACGGTCGGATGTCGACCACCTATACACAATTCGTCGGAGTCGCAGTGGAGAGGTCCTGCGCGAAGGGTATCGAGTCGGCAACACCCTCGCGTCCTATGTGCATGCCCACTGGGCCTCAAATCCCCTGGTTGCACAGGGCTTTGTTCAGGCCTGTCTCACTCAGGCAGGGAAGATGTCATGAAACGCTGGCATGAGAATGGAGATAGGGTGAATTACATGCATCAGGAACAGTCCGTCGAGGAACACAAAGCGAGAATGGACCGCCTCAAGGCCTCGGTTGATCGACGCATTGAGGAGGCGCAACGGGAGAAGGGCCTCTTGATGGTCTATACCGGCGCCGGCAAAGGGAAGACGACCGCCGCGCTGGGCATGGTGTTGCGCTGTATCGGGCATGGCTGGAAGGTAGCGGTCGTGCAATTCATCAAAGGCGCCATCGACACTGCGGAAGAGCGCGCTCTAACGTCTTTTGGCGATCGAGTCATCTTCCTCCGGATGGGAGAAGGCTATACCTGGGAAACTCAAGATCGTGCGCGAGACACGCAGTTTGCACAACAGGCGTGGAAGACGGCTTGTGAATTCCTGCGCGATGCTTCCTATGCCATGGTCGTCCTCGATGAATTCAATATCGCGCTGCAGTACGACTATGTCCGCCTTGAAGAGGTACTATTGGTGCTTCGCGATCGCCCAGCGATGCAACATGTGGTGATCACCGGTAGAGGAGGGCCAGCGGCGCTTCTGGAAGAGGCCGATCTGGTGACGGAGATGAAGCAAGTGAAGCATCCTTTCCGAAAAGGCATCAAGGCACAGCCGGGGGTTGAATTTTGAAAGGACCGGTCCAGAAAACCTGCGAGCGCTGCGGGCAGGCGTTTCAATGCTGCGGATATCAATGTTGGTGCGGGACTATCGGCGCGACGGAAGAACAAATGGATTGGATCGCAGCACGGTATGAGGATTGTCTCTGTCCAGTATGCTTGAGAAAAATCTCGACCGGTAAGTTGGGACCTCAGGCAGCACAGACTGACCAGAATCCCACTTCATGACAGACGAGTTGAAGATATTCAGCGTCGGCTATCCCGCAACCACATAAGAGGCATGACGACATGATTACAGATTCACCACGAGCGCAGATCGTACTGGGCATCACTTTGGCCACTCTCATGGCAGCCACACGAGGTCACCATTTTGGCGCGCTTGAATATTTACCGACCGCGTCCTGGGCTGTCTTCTTTCTGGCAGGCATCTATCTTCGCTCTCGCTGGATCTTTCCGGCGTTGCTGACCGAAGCCGCGCTTCTCGACTTCGCTGCTATCACTTGGGGAGGAGTCGATAACTTCTGTGTCAGTCCAGCCTATGGTTTCTTGTTGCCGGCCTATGGCATGTTGTGGGGAGCCGGGAGCTGGTATGCCAGGCATCACCAGGAGAGGGCAGCGACGCTGTTTCCACTGACAGTGAGTCTATTTGTCGGCACTGTTCTCTGTGAATTGATCTCCAGCGGAAGCTTTTACTTTTTCTCCGGCCGTTTCGAACAGACGAACCTGATACAGTTCGCTTCGCGCTTCGTGAAGTACTTCCCATGGTCTTTCTCCGCAGTGTTGTTTTATACGGGTATTGCCTGTGTCATTCATGCGTTCTTCAGCGCGACCGGTGTATCGACGGCGCAGAGCGACCGATTGAGGACGTCCAACTAGGCAAGCGGTGAGTCCGGACTGATTGAATGAAAACCTATACCCATTCGTCCGAATAAGGACGGGTTTCTGTTCGGTCGAGGGTCGGAAGAAGGAACGACATGCCAGGGAAAACCAGTATCGTCAGAGCCGTACGATCTTATCGCGAAGAAATAGTTTCGGCGTCGGATGCCGCCCGACAACATGAGGGTCACCACCACGCGTTCACCACGGCGGAGCGCGATGCCGTTTATCGGGCGATCTTTGAGCGCCGTGATGTCCGCCGCAACTTTCTGCCGACGCCGATCCCGGAGCATATTTTGAAACGTGTGCTGACCGCGGCTCACCATGCCGGGTCGGTTGGATTCATGCAGCCATGGGATTTTGTGGTGGTCAGTGATCGGTCGACCAAACGCGCGGTGAAACAAATGTTCCAAAAAACCAATGCCGAAGCTGCAACCCGTTACCAGGGAAAACGCGCTGCGCTCTACCGAAATTTCAAGCTTGAAGGGATCGAGGAAGCTCCGATCAATATCGGCGTGACGTGCAGTCGCGAGCGGGGAGGTCCTCATGTGCTGGGTCGTACTACGGTGCGCGACACGGACCTCTATAGTACCTGTTGCGCCATTCAAAACCTCTGGCTGGCCGCACGTGCGGAAGGCATCGGAGTGGGATGGGTCAGCATTCTCGATCACAGTGCCTTGAAACAGGTGTTGGGAGTGCCCAAGTCGGTCAAAGTACTGGCCTATCTTTGTCTCGGCTATGTATCGAGCTTTGCGACACGACCCGATTTGGAAACTGCCGGATGGCGTGAACGGATTCCGCTGGAACAGCTCATTCACTATGAGTCATGGGGCAATAGGATGACTGAGCGTAAGGGGAAACGGTGATGCGGATTACGAAGGTCTATACCAGAACCGGCGATGCAGGAAAAACACGATTGGCCGGTGGTCAACAAGTATGGAAAGACAGCTTGCGCGTCGAAGCCTATGGGGCGGTCGATGAACTCAATGCGTCAGTCGGTGTAGTGCGGGTCATCAATGCCGACATGAAAGAGGAATCCCCGGCGGCCCAACAACTCGAAGACGAGTTGCGCTGGGTGCAGAACAAGTTGTTCGATGTCGGCAGCATTCTCGCGACTGCGCCCGGACAGACGTTCAAGAACATGCCCCAGGTGACGGCGCAGAATGTCACGCGCCTTGAAAAACTGATCGATCGTTGTCAAAAAGATTTGGAGCCGCTCAAAGAGTTCATCCTGCCGGGAGGCGGGAAGGTGTCGGGCTTTCTCCATCAAGCCAGGACGATCTGTCGTCGGGCCGAACGGGTATGCGTCGCTCTGTCGAAAGCGGAGCCGGTCGATCCGACGATCATCAAGTTCCTCAATCGACTGAGTGATGCGCTGTTCGTCTTGGGTCGCTGGGTGGCCAAGACGCAGGATGAGCCGGAATTCTTATGGGAGCGCGATGTCACAAAGAAAATCGAGTAAACGTCCACCAGTACGAAAAGCACAAAGCCGCATCATTTTTGTGATTGGCGGAGCATCGTCAGGAAAAAGTGAGACCGCTCTTCAATTGGCCGGCTCACGAGGGCCGCGCGCGTTTGTCGCCACGGGGCAGGGGTTGGATGATGAAATGGCGGCGCGAATCGCTCGGCACCAGGCCACACGTTCAGCGAATTGGAAGACGGTTGAAGAGCCGCTCGAAGTGGAGGCATGGCTTGCCAAGCAAGGGCCTCGGTACCGAACGATTCTCTTCGATTGCGTCACACTGTGGCTAAGTAATCTGGTCGGCACCGGCCTAAAAGAATCGGTCGTTCTCGCGCGAGTTGAAATGCTTTTGCAGATGATGCGGATCGCAGCGGCCAGGGTGGTCATCGTCAGCAATGAGTTAGGGTTCGGTCTGGTTCCGACTGAGCCGACGGCGCGAGCATTTCGTGATCTTGCTGGACGGGTGAATCAACAGATCGCCGCCGGAGCAGATGAAGTGCATCTAGTTGTCACTGGAATATCGCTTCGCCTGAAATGAATAGAGGAGCCGTCATGTCGATACAGGACCTGTGCCGCCGAATTCAACCTCTCGATGCGAGTCTGCGGGGGAAAGCACAAGCGCGATTGGATCGGCTGACCAAGCCGCTCGGCAGTCTCGGGCGTCTCGAAGAATTGGCGGCGTCGTACGTCGCCATCACCGGCGAGTTGAAGCCAAATGTTCCGCGCGGTGTCGTATTTACCTTTGCCGCCGATCATGGAGTGACTCTGGAAGGGGTGAGCGCTTATCCGCGGGAAGTCACGCCTCAAATGGTGCTGAATTTTCTACGGGGTGGAGCAGGAGTGAATGTGTTGGCACGGCATGCCGGTGTGGATGTGCAAGTGGTGGATATCGGCGTCGATTATGAGTTCGGCGCCGTACCCGGTCTTCTTGATCGAAAAGTCATGAAAGGCACACGCAATCTGGCGGTTGAATCGGCGATGACACGCAGCCAAGCAGAGCAGACCGTGATGGTCGGAGTTGAACTGGCTACAGAAGCCGTGCGGGAGGGGGTCGGCCTGATCGGTACCGGTGAGATGGGTATCGGTAATACGACACCAAGCGCCGCCATTACGGCGGTGATGACGGGCCGGCCCCCGACAGAGGTGACTGGACATGGGACCGGCATCGACGAGTCGGGCCGTATACACAAGGCGGCGGTGATACAGCAAGCGCTGGAACTGCATCGCCCCAATCCGGCAGACCCGCTCGATGTCTTGGCAAAGGTCGGCGGACTGGAAATCGGTGGATTGGCCGGACTGATGCTCGGGGCGGCTGCGGCTCGGGTGCCCGTTGTGTTGGACGGCTTCATTGCTGGAGCCGCGGCGTTGATTGCCGTCAGGCTTCAGCCCTTGTGCCGCGAGTATCTCCTTGCCTCCCATCGTTCAGTCGAGCAGGGTCATCACGTAGTCTTGGACCATCTGAGGCTGAAACCGCTGTTGGATTTCGACTTGCGTCTTGGCGAGGGCACGGGAGCCTGTTTAGGAATGGATCTGGTTTGTGCTGCGGTCAAAATCTATACAGAGATGGCGACATTCGACGAGGCAGGCGTGTCCGACAAGGCGTAACAGGTATGGGAACCGTGGCTCGTCCATTCATTTTTGCCTGCCATTTTCTGACAACGATTTCCTTAAGCCGGACTCATCATCAACCCACCGCACCGGAGCTGGCCGCATCGATGGCCTGGTATCCGGTCGTCGGCTTGCTGATCGGCGGTGGGCTCATCGTGACTGACTTAGGATTGACCGCGATATTATCGCCCACTGTCGTGAATGTGCTCCTGATCGTATTGTTGGTGTTGCTGACACGTGGGCTTCATCAGGATGGGTTGGCCGACACAGTGGATGGATTGGCAGGCGGCCGTACACCGGCGGGACGGCTTTCGATCATGCGCGATCCGCGCATCGGCGCAATCGGCGCAACAGGGCTTTTTCTCTCGCTGATTCTCCGATATGCCGGGTTGATGGTGCTGCCGCATGAGTTGCGGTTGCCCGCTCTACTCTGCATGCCGGCAATGGGACGTTGGGCGATGGTCACGCTGGCTTGGATTTCGCCTTATGCCAGAACGGAAGGGGGATTGGCGGCACCGTTCCTCACCCATTTGTCCTGGCGGCACGTTGCCATTTCCACGATGATATTGACGATCGCGCTGGCAGGAGGTTTCGGAGCAGTGGGCGCATGTCTGATCCTCCTGGCTGGGACTCTGATCGTCCTTGTCGGTTGGCGAGCCTGCCATCGCTGGTTCAGCGGAATCACAGGAGATACACTTGGGGCGGTCAATGAAGTGGTCGAGATTCTCTTCCTGCTGCTCGTTCCTCTCTTGCTCCGGTTATCATGACCGGCGGCGAACTCCTTATCGCTTCAGCCCTCGATGCGATGTGTGGAGATCCGCGCCGGCTGCCGCATCCGGTCCGTGTGATGGGGCGGTGCATTGCATGGATCGATCACCGAGTACGAACGATCTGTCGGAGTAGTACGAGCCTTCGCTTCGCGGGAATCTGTCTGGCCGGAGGGTTGCCGATTATGACGTATTGGATCGGCGCCGTCATGATTGAAGAGGCTGAATATTTCGCGGGGTGGCTGGGGTCGATCCTGTCGATTGGATTGGCTTCGATGACACTTGCCGCGCGAGATCTGTGGGATCATGTCCGCGCCGTGAATGGTCCACTTGACGTCGGCGATCTTCCGGCTGCACGACGAGCCGTATCCATGATCGTAGGACGAGACACGGCGGAGCTTTCCGAATCTGAGGTGGCCCGCGCAACGGTAGAAACGGTCGCGGAAAGCGCAGCGGACGGCGTGATTGCCCCGCTGTTTTATCTGGTCATCGGCGGCGCCCCATTGGCCTTGGCCTATAAAGCCGTCAACACACTGGATTCGATGATCGGTCACCAAGCCGCGCGCTATGCGGATTTTGGATGGGCATCGGCCAGGTTCGACGACCTGGCCAATTGGATTCCGGCTCGTATAACGGCAGTCTTGCTCATCGTTGGCGCGGGATTGACCACAGGACAACTGGAACAGGTCCGCAATGGGTGGCGGGTGTTTCGTTGCGACAGAAGCCAACATCCTAGTCCCAACAGCGGTAGCCCCGAAGCGGCCATGGCTGGGATCTTAGGAGTGAAATTGGGAGGCACCAACTTCTATGGCGGCATCGCACAAGTACGTCCTATTCTCGGCAAAGACGGACGGGACGCAGGACCGGGCGACATCATGTCGGCAGCGAAGGTCATGGCGGCAGCCTCTATGCTGGGCGTCTCTATCGCAGCGGGCTGTAGATGCCTCCTCTGAAGACGCGCCTGCATGGCGGGGATATCTACGGTGCCGCACGAGAACTGAACCGTGATCCTGACGAGATTCTTGATTTCAGCGCCAGCATCAACCCACTGGGGCCCTCTTCTCACGTCTGGAAAGCCATCACGGCGTCCAGACATTTGTTGAGCCACTATCCCGATCCTCACTGTTGGGACCTGCGGCAGGCGCTGGCCACGTTCTGGTGTACTGATCCGGAGCAGATCGCGGTGGGTAACGGTTCCACAGAACTGATTGATGTGCTTCCTCGTGCACTAGGGATTCATCGGCTCCTCGTCGTCCAACCCACCTTTTCTGAATATGCCGCTGCGATGAGGCGAGCCGGAGGACAGGCCACCTCGCTCTATGCAGACCGAAGCGACCAGTATGCTATTCCGATCGACCGTCTCTGCAGAGTGATGGAGACAGGACGGAGCGAGGGCCGCTCCATCAATGGGATCGTCCTCTGTCATCCCAATAGTCCGACAGGACAAGCCTGCTCAGGCGATGATGTCGCGCGGCTAGCCGCTGCCGCCAGGCGGCGAGGTTTTTGGCTGGTGATCGACGAAGCGTTTGCCGATTATTGTCCGGAACGATCTGTCCTCCCGCATGCGGCGTCCTGGCCGCATGTCGTCGTCCTACGCAGCATGACCAAATTCTACGCCTTGCCGGGACTGCGGGTGGGATATGCTGTGGCGACGCCTACAGTTGTCAGGCGATTGCGACGACAGCTGCCTCCTTGGTCGGTCAGCGTGATGGGGCAGGTCGCCGCAGTCGCTGCTCTGAACGATGCGTCACATGCGCGACAAAGTCTGAGATTCATGGCACAAGAGCGCGAACGGTTTAAAATGTTGCTCGCTGCTTTGCCAGGCTGTTTAGTGTTGCCGACACACACCAATTATTTCCTTATGGAATTGCCTCGCGGCCGGCACGCGCGTGAAATGACCGAGCAGTTGCGAAATGAGGGACTGTTGGTTCGGGACTGTTCATCCGTTCCAGGATGCAACGCTCGTTCTATCCGACTTGCCGTGCGATCCCAGCAAGAGAATAACCGGCTCATCCAAGCCTTGTCGAATCTGCTTCACGACGGTGTGTAGTGATGAAGGAACCTGCTGCACGCGCCCACACCCGGCATCAAGTGATTGGACGTACGCTCGTGATCAATCTCGGGGGTCGGAAGCGTGTCCTCTCATCTGCACCGCAAGGTGGTGGATTCAGATCTGCCTCGCACGTCATCAATCATCACGTGGACGCGGACCCCGGAATGAATGGACACTTTCCCGATCCAGCTCGTTATCTGCGAAAGCTGGCTTCACAGCTCAGCATCGGATATCACACTGTCGGACTCATGACGGCTGTACCGATGACACAGCTTGTCACGTCCCGAGTCTCGGCAGGAAAACTCTGGGTAGAATGTTTCGCCACAGTCGGGGTCACGAATGCGGTCCGCGCCGGAGAGTGGCCGCTGTATCTCGCTCAACGGAAGGAAACACATTCGACGAGAGTCGGAACGATCAATCTCATCCTGATCACGAATGGCAGTCTCTCGACCTCCGCGATGGTCGGCGCAGTGCAGGTGGCTACAGAGACAAAGACAGGCATCTTGCGTGACCATGCCATACCAAGTTGGAAAGGGAGAGACCTTGCGACTGGGACGGGTACCGATGCGGTTGTCATTGCATGCCGCTTGCGCAGTGAGGGGCCGCTGCATACCTACAGCGGGACCCACACGATTATGGGCGCGCTGATCGGAAGAGCGGTCTCCTATTGTGTCTCCCGCGGCTTAACCAAAGCGAGGAAGTGGCGGGAGATGCCCCAGTGAATGCGCGTGCGCTTGCGATTTTCGGTACTGGCTCAGATGTAGGGAAGAGTTTGATCACAGCAGGAATTTGTCGCCTGCTTCATCGGACAGGTGCCCGTGTGGCACCATTCAAAGCTCAAAACATGTCATTGAATTCATTCGTCACTCCTGACGGTCATGAAATCGGAAGAGCTCAAGCCCTACAGGCAGAGGCCTGCAGGATTCTGCCCCATGTTGATATGAACCCGATCCTCCTCAAGCCGGAATCTGATAACTGCTCGCAGGTTGTGGTCCATGGCAAGGTGTTTGGGAAGCGTGAGGCATCGGCCTACTTCGACGGCCGACGAGGGCTCTGGACCGTGGTTGAAGAAAGTTATACTCGGTTGGCTAGTCAATACGAAGTGGTCGTGATTGAGGGGGCAGGCAGTGCGGCAGAAGTCAATCTCCGTAAGTATGACTTGGTCAATTGGCCGGTTGCCGAATTGTCTGATGCGCAGGTCGTACTGGTCGCCGACATCGATCGCGGCGGTGTCTTTGCTCAAGTCCTTGGAACGTTGGATTTGCTGGAGTCTGACGAACGCGCCAGAGTCTGTGGAATCATCATCAATAAATTTCGTGGTGACACCACGCTATTCGCCGATGGGGTGAAGTTCGTGGAAGCACGAAGCGGGCTGCCGGTGTTGGGCGTTGTCCCGTTTCTTCGTGATCTGATGCTCGATCAAGAAGATAGCCTTGATCTCGATCAGAACCGACAAACAAGTTTTGCATCCGACCGACTCAATATTGCCGTCATTTTACTGCCGCATATGAGCAACTTTACCGATTTTAACATCTTGGCGTCTGAAACGGATGTCGCGTTGAAGTATGTCACCTCTCCATCCATGCTTGCCGAGACCGACGTCGTGATAATCCCCGGAAGCAAAAATACGCTGGCAGATCTTTCCTACTTGAAGGAGAAGGGATATGTCCCTGCACTCGACAATCATCTGCATAGTCGGCGAGAACTTGTCGGTATCTGCGGTGGCTATCAAATGCTTGGCCGAACAATCTCGGACCCTTGCGAGATCGAGCAGGGCGGGATGAGCGATGGACTCGGCTACTTGAATACCGATACGGAGATCGAGCAAGCCAAGTGCACCACACAAGTGGAAGCAAGCACGGAGGATGTCTTCGTGGGAAGTCAGATCTTGGTCCGTGGGTATCAGATCCATATGGGCGTCACGCGACGCGTGAACGAACTTCCCTGTTTTAGAGTTCGCCGCGATTCAGTACCGGGTGAGGAAGTTTGCCGGTCGATCGCTCCAAACGAAGAAGAGCTCGATGGAGCCGTTCGAAAAGACGGTCTCGTGTGGGGCACATACATCCATGGAGTGTTTGATGAGCCTGGCTTCCGTCGCGCCTGGCTCAATCGCGCTCGTATAAGGAAAGGGCTTCAGCCTCTCGACGAGCTCGTATCAAAGACAGTCACGGTACGATCACAGGGTGAACTTGATCGGTGGGCTGATCATGTGTCTCATCACCTTGATTTGTCCCGTCTCATTGGATATCTCCGCATATAAATCCTGCCAGCAGATAAGGTGGCCCCATTCATCGTTGGTTCGTCTAGTTCCTTCCCAATACGGCTTCACGGATTCCCGCGGTAGTCTCGGTTCCGATTTCTCTAAGGTGGTGCCGATATTCACCGTTTTCTTGCCAACTATCACCAAGTCGTTACACTGCTTGAGAACAGCACGAATCAGGTTTGTAAGGATAGGGGAAAGTGCCTTGCACGCGAGAATGTCGCTGATGCCGCATGTCCGGTGTGCCCGGCAACAAAAGAAGTGCGCACGCGTCGGCTGGCATGCACAAACAGACAGGAGAAGAAAGAGAACCGGCTTGTGCAATCAGTGTGGTGATGCCGGTGCATTGAGGACAGCGTGAACATTTGTTGAAGAGAGGGGAAGGGGTTTATGAGCAAAATCATGGTTGTCGATGACTCGTACGCAGAACTGCAATTGATCGAGTCGTATCTTAAGGCTGCTCAACACACCGTTGTATCGTTCTCAACTGCGGATGGGTTGGAGGACAAGGTCGTCTCCGAAAAACCAGACCTCATTGTCTTGGATGTGGTCATGCCTGGCAGGAATGGGTTTCAGGCGTGCAGGGATTTAAAAACCGATGCTCGTTTCAAGAACATTCCGATCGTGCTTTGCACTTCGAAGGGACAGGAAAGCGACAAGTTCTGGGGGCAACAACAGGGGGCCAACGGACATGTGGTGAAGCCCTTCAAATCTGAGGACCTTCTGCAAGCTGTGAAGCTTGCACTGCGCTGAGAGAACCGATACTGCGCGGAACCGCGAAACGATGATTTCCATAGGTGAGTTACCTCAACTTCATTCAGACTTAGTCCTGGAACAGACGAAATCCACAGAATCATTGAGGGTTTGCCTGGTCGCATTGGGAGAAGAAACGTTCGCCATAGACTTACGTCAAGTCCGCGAGGTCTTCGAGCCTGAGTCGATCACGCCTGTACCAGGAATGCCTGCTGCGCTGGTCGGTGTCACCAATCTACGTGGAACCATCATTCCTCTCGCGGATGTAAGAGCAGCTTTGGGCGTCGTATCCGTTTCCATCCTGCCAAAATATGCTGTAGTTGTGCGTCATGGGACTCAGCAAGTCGGCATCCTGGTCGAAGATGTACCGGAAATTCGCACTATCCAGTCTGACGATCTAGTAGCCCCCTCGGTTCGTACTGCGGCCGAAAGACTCCCCTTGCTTTCCGGGTCCTTCAAAACAGAGAAGAAACTGAGCGCCATATTGGAAATATCGAGACTGTTGGCGTCCATAGAGGGGATGGCCAATGACCAAAGTCCATAACGTCATATTGCAAAACGATCGTGCAGGCAACGATAAACCCTATCACGAGTAGTGAGCAGGAGGACAGTCATGGCGAAGGTTAAGGTTAAGAGGACATTGAAATGGTCGCCTCGTGCATGGTTTAAAAACCTGAAATCCCTGCACAAGATCCTTATAGGGTTTTCCGTCATCATTGTCGGCATGATGGCAATTGGTCTGATCGGCTTGATGGGCCTCAACCAGCTGAAGGGCCAGCTGCGTTCCATTTATGATGAATCAACCGTGGGGGTTTCGCATGTCGCAGTAAGTAGCACCAACCTCAGTCTCTATCATAATGCGTTATTGAGCGTTGCGGACCAGAGACAAAAAAGTGATTTCGACGAGGCCATCATTCCCCTCGCCGAATTGAAGAGGCGCACCCTGACGCCGCTTGAAACGTATCGGCCCTCCGCCACGCACGAGACGGTGGATGGCCGTCGCGACGGACAAGAGCTGGACGTCCTCATCTTTACGTTGAGAGAATACTTTGCGTCGGCTGAAAGCACAGTGGGAGCGTTGAACGATAGCTTCGACCCCTCACTCACGGATGAGCAGCGGCAGTCGATGAGGGAACTGGCTACTGCAGTGCTGTCAACTGAAGTGGCGTTGTGGCACGGCCGATCGATATGGCGCTTCCAATGGGTGGCGCAACTCATTCGAGACCTGGCAAGCGAATTGAATGATAGCGGGCAAAGCATGGCCGTACATCTTACCGAGGTCATGCTCGGTGGAGCAGTTGCGGCACTCCTCCTGGCAATCGCTATCGGATATTTCCTCGCGCGCAGCATTGTAAGAGACATCATCCATGTCGCCGACGTCGCGACACAGGCTGCCGCGGGAAATTTGCAGGCCCGCGCAAGATTGGAAAGCGACGATGAGGTCGGTCATATGGCCAAGGCGTTCAATATCATGTTGGATCGAATCACGATCCTGGTCTCGACGGAAGAAGAACGGGACAGGATGCAAAAACAACTCGTGCAGTTCCTTGTGTTGGTCTCAGATGTCGGAAAAGGAGACTTGACCAAGCGCGGTGAAGTGACGGCCGATATGTTTGGCAATCTGGCGGACGGATTCAATCTCATGATTCAGCGTTTTTCACAATTGATGAAACAAGTGCGCCAGGCTGCGGAACGTGTCAACACCTCGGCGGGCAAGCTGAGAGACAATGCTGGACAGATGGCTGGAACCGCCAGACACCAAGCTGACGAATCGATCAAGGCACTCGGCGCGGTCGAACAGCTGGCGTCTTCGATGCGCCAAGTGACGGAGACCGCAGGAGCATCGTCCGAAGCAGCCAGCCAAGTCTTACAGGCCACTGAAGCCGGCCGGCTCGCGGTGCAGGAAACCGTTCAAGATATGCAGCGCATTCAATTGGCGGTCCAACGCATGTCGAAACAGATCAAAGCACTCGGCGACCGTTCATTGGAAATTTCACAAATCGTATCGACCATTCGGGATATCGCCAACCAAACCAACCTGTTGGCTCTTAACGCTGCGATTGAGGCCGCCGGTGCTGGTGAGGCAGGAGCACGCTTCGCCGTAGTCGCCGATCAAGTGCGGAAGCTCGCGGAAAGTTCGACGCAGGCGACACGTGAGATCACCGAGCTGGTGAAGGTGATCCAGAGCGAAACGCAACATGCGGTCGTTGCCATGGAGCACGAAACTCAGGCGGTCGAGGCCGGTTCGGCTTCGGCCTTGCGTACGGGCGATGTGTTTAAGGAAATTTCGACGATTGCTCAACGGTCTGCAGAACTTGCCCAAAGCATAGCGGCGTCGGCGGCTGCCCAAACGGTTTCAACCGACCAGGTCGGATGTTCGATCAAGGACTTTACCGGAGGTGCCATAGCGACACAAAAGGCCACCGATTCGGCACGTGCGACGGTAGAGGACATGGTGACATTGGCTGAAGGTCTGACGACTTCGGTATCACAGTTTAAGCTGGCCTGAGAATATCCCTCATCCGCTGAGCGAGGAGAGCCTTCTGGTGTAACGAGGGACCGATGAACTCGGAGTTCGACAGGCAGAATCTCATCAGCATTTTTGTCCTTGAAGCATCGGATGGGCTGGATGCCCTGACTAACGCATTGCACCCTCCCGACGGTGCTGTTCCCACCCCTCAAGACCTTGCCAACCAATACATTGTCGCCCATCGTATTTGCGGAGCCGCTGCCCTGTATGGCTTCAGCGGAATCGCTCAGCTGGCTGAATACTTGGAGATGCTACTTGAACAAGCGACGCCGATTTCTGCAGCTGAATGGGACCGAACGGTAGATTCGATGCGGAACATTACGCAAAGCCTTCGGGGAATCGTTCAAGCCATTGGACAAGGCGGTATTGAGGATAGAGAAATCGTAGAACGCTGTTGGGCGTCGATAAAACAACGAGGAGGAAAACCAGGCGATGCGGCAGTGTCCATGTCTTCCGCGCCGACAATCAATGAAGCCTACCTGTTCCCCGTACTTGATGCCGAAATCTTATCCTACTTCATACCCGAAGCTGAGGAGTATCTCGGCACCATTGACGAGTTGACTCGTATCCTTAGCAAGAAGCGGGATGATGCAGACTCGATTTACCGGCTCTTCCGTGCGGCGCATACTCTGAAAGGCTCAGCGTACACTGTAGGCTTCCAAGTCATTGGAGATGTCGCTCGGCCGATGGAAGATTGCATGGTCGCGATTCATGAACATCGCCTTCCCCTCAGCAATGACCTTCTTGGCATGCTTGCGAAGGCTGCGGAACTGATTCGGCTCATTCTTCGTCATGAACCAGCAAATGTGCAATTACTCCGGCACGATATACCGCTTCTTCTCAATCGCTTCAGCGAGGTGGTTGAAGGTACAGCCGCCCCACCTGCACCGGCAACTCCATCATACGGCCCTGTCACGAGTAGCCCGAATCCTGTCCAACGTGAGCCCGTTGTTAGCGCAGAAGTGCCGGCCGCGGACTTATCAGATAGATACTTGATTCCGGATTTGGATCCGGAAGTGCTCTCCTACTTTATCCCTGAGGCGCAGGAGTATCTGGAACTCTTGGAAGCCAACCTCCTGCGATTGGACAAAGACTCGCAAAACAAGGAACTGATCAATCAGTTGTTTAGAAGCGCACACACCTTGAAGGGCTCCGCCTACACCATTGGATTTCAGTCAATCGGAGACCTTTTCCACCATGTCGAGGACTTCATGGGATCGGTGCGAGACGGGAGCCTCAGAGTGTTACCTGGGCATACGGATCTTATGCTTCGGGCCATTGATGTTGTACGAGTACTCATGCGACGAGACCTCAGCAAGGTGGACGACACGGGGCAACGATTCGAGGCGGCGCGAACCGAACTGAGACGATTGGACCAGGGTGCCGCAAGCGAGACGACGCCGGCACATCGACAAGATAACGCCTCCGGTTCAGCGACCGCAGGACAGTCCGGAAGTGACGAGTCTCGAACACAGGATGATGGAGTTTCGAACGAGAAATCGCGAGAGGAACGCGAGGTTATCCGGGTCAGTCATGCGCGGCTGGAGCGATTGATGAACCTCGTCGGAGAACTCGTTATTGGGCGCGGAAGATTGGAACAACGACTGCGAGTCCTGGAGCAACTGTCACAGCAAGTATTGGTGTTCAAGAGTCGTTTAGTGGATTCCGTCGAATCCTTTGCCGACAAGCACACCTTTAGCTATCAAGACACATCAAGTAGTCCAACCGCATCTGCGAGTCAAGGACTTCCCGTATTCAGCGATTTCGGCAGTCTCGAGCTGGATAAGTACGATGATTTCAATATCTTGGCTCGACGCATCGGGGAGGTCACCGCCGATATCAGTGAGTCGATGTCGCAGCTGGATGGATCCATACAAAGATCCCATGACGAGATGACCCGACTGCAACACTTGACGCTGTTGATGCGAGATGAAATCGCCCGTGCCCGCATGGTTCCGATCGGGACACCGTTCACGAGGTTTCGTCGAGCGGTCAGAGAAATCGCTCGAGCTTCAGACAAAGAAGTGTCCTTGGTCACATCGGGCGAGCAGACGGAAGTTGATACAGGAGTCGTGGAACGATTGGTGGATCCATTGGTGCATTTGGTCAGGAACGCTGTCTATCACGGTATTGAGCCGGCAGCTGATCGAATCGCGAAGGGGAAACCGGCCGTCGGAACCGTCTACCTCCACGCAGTTCATCGAGGGAATTCGATCATCATCGAAGTGGAAGATGATGGAGCAGGGTTGGATCTGGAAAAAATACGAGCCAAAGCCGTCAAGATCGGAGTCGCACAGTCTCACCAGATACAAGCGAAGTCGGATGCGGACCTTTTTCAGTTGATTTTCATGCCTGGTTTTTCAACGGTTGACAAGGTAGGGGACCAAGCAGGTCGAGGCGTAGGACTGGATGTGGTCAAGCGAGTCATTGAAGGCATGAACGGGCATATCGAGGTAGAATCTGAGCCCGGTGTCGGCACCAAATTTACCTTGAATCTCCCTCTCACCCTCCTCATCGCGACCGCGTTGTTCGTGCGGGTCGGTACCGAGAAATATGCGATTCCCTTGCTGAGCATTCAGGAAGTGACGATGCCGACGCTATCCGCAGTACGAGAGGAAGGTCATTGTAAGCTCTTACAGATCGACGAACAAGTTATTGAATTACAATCTCTCCATCACATCCTCCGTCGTGAACCAGGAAGCGTCGATTGGGCCATGCCGGTCGTGATCGTCCGGACAGCGGGAGCGCCGATCGGATTATCGGTCGACGAACTGTTGGGCCGCCAAGAAATTGTCATTAAGTCACTCGGACCACTGAAACCGTTGGAGCATTCGTTTTTTGGAGGAGCGACCATTGATCAGGAAGGACGAGTCGTTCTTGTTCTTGATCCAAGCCGTTTGACGTCGAGAGGAACGAAAGAATCGACTGCTCGCGTTCACTTTTCCAAGGCTACACCACTTCCGGAACAGTCCTTACTACAAGAAGAGATGTCGTCGAATAAGCCGCAAGAGGCGCGCCTGCTCTTGATAGATGATTCGTTAAGCATTCGAAAGTTCGTCGGAAGAATGTTGGAGTCGGCCGGGTATCCGTTCGATACGGCAGTTGATGGCGAAGATGGGCTCCGAAAGGCATCGACGACAAATTATCGGATGATCCTCACCGATCTTGAAATGCCGAAGCTCAACGGATTCGAAGTTATTCAAGCTCTCAGAAGTCGTCCGGAAACCAGGCAAACGCCGGTCGTTGTCATGACGACGAGGGCTCGGGACAAACATCGACAGATGGCGATGAATCTCGGTGCCAATTCATACGTCTCCAAGCCGGTAGAAGAACGGATGTTGCTGCATGAGGTTGAACGGTGGCTTGGAAAGGCTCCGGCGCTGCGCAAGTAACCTTGCGGAAATACTCGTATCAATTGACGAAATGCGACTTGTTACTGAGAATGGGCAAGAAAGACTTGGCATGGACGTCGGGGAATCGATGACGGGAATTTCGTCGCCAGCCCTTCCATCACGATTTCTCATCGTGACATTGGGTGAACGGTATCTGGCGTTGAATGCCGAATCTATATGTGGGTTGCTGACTCTCGAAGAGATGGGAAATGTTGAACACCCGACAGTTCACGGCATGGTGTATGGCGCCATCGATCTCGCCGATAGATTGAGGGTACCGAATGATCAGGATGGGGCGAACACGCGCGTCGTGCTACTGGCTGAAAGAGAAGCGCGCGGGAGCGTTCGAGTCACCACGGTGCAGGGATTTCTTGAATTCCCACTGTCTCAAATCCTGCCGCTTCCTATGCAGTTCAGCGGACCGGAACGACACTGGTACCGGGGCATGATCCTATTCGAAAAAAAACATTGCGTTGGTGCTGAACACAGCGTGGGTTCTTGATGAGCGGATGTCGGCCTTAGAAGGCGATAGAGGACAAGGACGCAGTCGTGAGCTTGTGGCGGCTCCGAAGATTTCGATGAACGATAGCCGGATATGTTGAGAACAGGTCAACAGCATCATCCGGAAACGGCACGTCAATCCTGGCAGCTGCTGGTGTTTTCAGTGGGAGGGAGACGATTGGCAGTGAAGACATTGGAGGTATCGGGTATTTCACAGTGGAATGAATCTATCCCAGTTGCTGGTCGAACACCTTTTGTCACGGCGGTGGTTCGTCAGGGACAGATCGTGTTACCGGTATTCGATCTGGCTGCATCCCTTCATCTTACTGTGCAAGGAAGCAGTCCCTTATGTCTGAGGGTGAAGCATCCGCTCGGAAAAATGGCGATGTGCATTGATGAGGAGATCCCGATTCTCTCGATATCACGACTTGGCTCGACTGTGTGACGATTCCCCGCGTTCCGGAATGGACAAAAGGTGCAGGCATGCCGAAGATCTTGATAGCCGACGACAGCATCGCAGTTCGCAAAGTCGCGGAGCGACTGTTGACCGAGGCGGGCCTCGGCGTCACTCTCGCGGCAAACGGAGATGAAGCATTGGCCTATCTGGCAAAAGAACAGCCGGACGTTGTTGTGTCCGACGTCATCATGCCGGATAAGAGTGGGTATGAAGTCTGTGCATTTATCCGTGGAAACGCAACCCTTGCAACGACGCCCGTACTGCTCATCTCCGGAATCGTGAACGATGAAGTGACCAAACAGGCCGAGTCTTGTCGCGCGGATGGAGTATTGAAGAAGCCATTTCAAGGTACGTCCCTAAAAGATCGAGTCCTCGAGCTGATAGCAAAGCGGCAGGAACCAGTGTCGGCCGCGGTCACTAAGCCTACTTCCGCTCCGGCTGCAGCTCCCGTTGAGAAGATGATGCAGATGTCGGACCAATTGCAACAGAGGCTGCACCAGGAGATGGGCAAACTCAAAGAGATAGAAGGACAGTTACAGGAAGAACGGGTTCGCTCCGAAGAGCTGGCCAAACGACTGTCTGAATCCACTGAGCAGCTCGCCAGAGCCAAGGAAAGCGAAGTGCAGTTGGCAACTGAGCGCAAACGTGCCGACGATCTCCAGGAGACCCTTGCCAAGGTGGAGCAACGAGCATCAAGAATCCTTGATCTCGAATCGGCACTGAAGGCGGAACAGGATGCGGTCGATGCATTCAAACAGGAAGCCGCAAACTGGCAAAAAGCATCCGGTCGAATTGCAGAACTGGAGTCCGCTCTGCACGCTGAACGGTCAGCGGCAGAGCAACTCGTGCAACAACTGGCGGATTTGGAGCAGGTGGAAGTCAGAGCAAGAGACCTGGAAGCAAGACTCGAGAGTGCGGAACAGCAGGGAGTCGAACTTCATCGGAAAACTCAGGACCTCGAAGTCGAACTTTTGGCGGAACGACGGAAGGGGGAAGAGACCATAAGACAACTTCAGGAATCAGAGAGAGTGGCGATGAGAGTTCAGGAAATCGAAGGGCTCCTGACTGCAGAACGAGATCACAACGGAATGCTCGCTCGACGAGTAGTGGAATCCGAACAAGCCGCCGAGAATGCCACAAAACGACTTGAGGAAATGGCTCGCAAGTTAAGTGAGATTGCAGGATTGGCCTCCCAACTGGGAAATGGGAGGGGATAATCCTAAGGCAGTCAATTTGAGCATCTAGATGGTCTTGTTGAAGGGCCGAAGCCGATGTCCGTTGAAACCGAAGATGCGTTCCAGAAAGAGCTGGTTGAACTGTTCGTTCAAGAGGCACAGGAATGGCTCCAGCAAATTCATGTCGCACTCGATGAACTACAGCAAGCTCCCCCTTTCGAACGCCACCGCGCCTTGGCTCAAACAATCAAGGTCGGCATTACGAATCTCGGCGGGTCCGCAGCCACTCTCAATCTAAGCAATGTCGAGCGGGCAAGTTTCGCAGCCCTTCCCTTCGTTGAAATCGTTCAAGACCCTTCCGCGCGAATCTCTGCCGATGACTTCATCGCACTCTGCAAGCAGCTGGGGCACGTGCATAGAGCTCTGACTAGGGCGACGGGTGTCCCATTTGATGAGGAACATGTATCAGCTTCCGACGAAGCCCCACCAACAATGATCACCACGAAAGAGTTTTCAGTGTTACTCCGTGGACTTCAAGATCAGGGCACGACGTCCGACACATTCCATCACCATGTGGTTCAGACGATGATGGCCCAGGCGGAGGGATTGATGGGGCGCGGGGTGGAACAATGCAATGTGGCTTCCATCCAGGAATTTCTCGATCGGTCAGCCGAAGGAGACCAAGGCTTTCTCCAAGTCGTTCGACAAGAACTTCCTCATCTGACTGCTGTCCTTCAGACCCTCAAGAATGATGGCATCGCCCATAGCTCACCGTCCTCCGACTTGCAAAATGTTGTTGAACGTGTCGCGCAGCTGTGGTCTGCAGCTCAGCAGGTCAACGCTTCCCATGCGATGGTGTTTTTTATGGGATTGCATACCTTCCTCACGGTCGTGATGCAGCACCGTGTGGTGGTGAGTGCCAAAAATTATGACGCGATTCAATCACGTCTGGCACAGAGCGTGACGGGAATTGAGGAATGGGCTGAAAGCGGACGGATGGAGCGCATGGCTATACAAGGCGTATTGCCTCATTGAATGAGTCCCATCCCCGAAGCTCCGCTCTGGCTGGGATAGCGAAACGGAAAAGGACCTACTAGTGCTTCTCGTCGATGCGGTACAAGATCAGAGTCTGATTCAAGATTCGGCGTACGAATCTCATTGGGGGCTGCGTCTCCGCCCGTTTGAAAATGTGCCGGATCCGAAGTTTTATGTCGCATCGGCCAAACATGAAGCGGCAATGGAACGAATGCTGTACGGAATCCATGCCCGTAAAGGAATCGTGATGTTGACCGGTGAGATCGGAAGCGGGAAGACCCTCCTCAGTCGTGCCGTGATTCTGAAGCTTCCTCGATCACGGTACGAGATCGGACTCGTATCCAATCCGGCTATCCCAGGGAATGAATTTCTCGGCGAGATCTTGTTCCAACTCGGACTGGATCCCCACGGGACACGAGTGGAGCAGTTGCGTCGCATGAATGATCAACTACTGGCCAACTACCATCGAGGAGTCGACACGATTGTGGTGGTGGATGAAGCCCAAACCATCGAACACGACCGCTTGTTTGAAGAGCTGCGCCTCCTCAGCAATTTTCAGTTAAATGACCGGTTTCTCATCACGCTCGTGCTCTTAGGACAGCCGGAACTGCGGGACCGTATCGCGCGTATTCCGCAGCTTGCTCAACGGGTGGCCATTCGGCACCACATTGAATGTTTGAATCGCACCGAAACGAAAGCTTATATCCTCGCTCGTCTCGCGGCTGCCGGGAGCGAGTTGCCGATATTCTCACCGAGTGCGATTTCCTCCGTTTACCATCGCACCGGCGGTGTATGCCGATTGATCAACTCGCTTTGCGACTTGTGTCTGTACTTCGGGCGTGTTTCGAGATCGCGTCATATCAGACCCTCGTTGGTAGAAAAAGTCGCGAATGAAGTGCTCCATCGACGAGACAATACCGCGCATGGGTGATGGCTTGACGAACTGGTATCACGAGGCAGAGCACACGGTAGGCGAGATAGCGGCCGCCGTTCAGGAACATCGCTCCATATCATTAGAACCACTTGAGACCCTCGCGAGAGACGCCGTTTCATCGCTGCAGCGCAACGATGAGCTCGTGGTGCAAGCACTAGCTGGACCGTCCGGATCACCACTCATTACCAATCTGATCAATGTCGCCATACTCGGAACGAAGGTAGGGATCGGTCTTGGGTACTATGGGGAAGAACTACACCAGTTGGCGCTGGCCGGATTCGTCCATGATATTGGGTTATTTGCCGTGCCGAAATCCTTGATCACCAAGGCTGGCCGTTTGACCCAGGAAGAGCGGGGACTCATCGAACGGCATCCTGAGCTGGGATACCAGGTTGTCGAGAAGTGCGGACCGGCGTATCACTGGCTGGCACAATTGACGCGCCAGGCTCACGAACGCTTCAATGGGCAGGGGTACCCCAATCGACTCGCGGGAAGAGAGGTCAGTGAAATGGCTCGGATTGTGGGAGTGGTGGACGTCTTCGATGCATTGGTGAGCGATCGTCCCTATCGCAGCCGCCTGTTCCCGCACGAGGCGGTCAAGGAACTTCTGGTCGTTGAACGAAGGACCTTTCCCCGAGAAATCCTGAAGGCGCTCGTCGAGCAATTTTCGGTTTATCCACTTGGGACGACAGTCCGATTGACGACCGGAGAAGTAGGAACGGTAGCCAAAGTGAATAGCTGCTATCCCCTTCGCCCAGTCGTGCGGATGGACGATCAGCAGGAATATGAGGGAAGTGGTTCTTGTGAGGTTGATTTGAGCCGCATGCCATTAGTATCGATCGCGGAGATCCTACATCCTCCCGTGGTCGGACGTATCACATTTTCGGAAGCACCTCCCAAGCCGGAAATTTCAGTTGCGCCGACTGCCGTTTCTGATTCCTTCACCTCGCTGCTCGAAAGCCTTGACGCGGTTGCATTGACGCTGCAAGGCGTGGTGGACACCAAGAGGACCTCGTTGAAGCCACCAGATGTTGGTACCAATCACTAGCAGATCGAAATTATGATCCCAAACCCCTCGTTCTACTCTTTGCTCTAGAGATCCGGATGGTTATAATGGCAGCCCTGACCTCCGAGTGTCTTGACGATTGCAAAGGGAATCACGTGCCGAAGCTCATCAACGTTCATCATCCACAGCACACGATACAGCAAGCCCAGGCGTATGTAAAAACGTACATCCTCCTGCCGTCTAGCCTTTTAGGACTCACCTGTGCGATCGGCGCGATTGGAGGTCTGGGATACCAGTGGCTTTCAACCGACAGCTATACCTGGGATACCTTTTCCCAGAGTTCAGGGCTGTTCATGTCGGGCATAGGCTTAGGAGCGGCGCAGACGCTCTATCAACGGTATCTGTTGCGTGAGTTCCCCGAAGTTCTGGCGACCCGCATGAAAGAAAGGCTGAATCGGCAGAGAGGAAAACTTAAAAAGGGGTCGGACGCGACAGCCATCGAACATCCGGGACGTCAGTTTGTCCCGCTTGCGTATCTGTTGGGCGTAATGATTTTGATCGGAGGTGCGATCGCAACCTCTGCTTATGGCCGTGTGAGCATGATTCCAGCGCTCTTGATGCCCTGGGCCGGATTCTATTGGGCAAGGCTATTCTTGTGGCGGAGGGTGATCAAAGTAGAAAAAGTCGAGCGGTGAAGTCTTAGCTCTTTTTAAAACGAGATGTTTTTGATCGGGAAGCCCGACTTGACGACTTTTTTAACCGCATTTCAAGGTCCGTCACGCGCTGTTCTAAATTGCGGACCAGTTCTTTCATTTCGGGAAGTTGGAAAATACTTCCTTGAATTCTCAGAGCTTTTTCACGCGGCATTGCCGGGATTCCGCCTACCATCTGGTTGGATTCAATACTCCGATTAACTCCGGCTTTGGCCGCGATCATGACCTGATCTCCGATGGTGAGATGATCAGCCAGCCCAGCCTGGCCGCCGATCATCACATGATGGCCGATGGTCGTGCTGCCGGCGATGCCGACCTGCGCAATGAGGATGCAGTGCTCCCCCACCGTAACATTGTGGGCAATTTGGACGAGATTGTCGACTTTGGTGCCCTGTTTTATCTGGGTCCGACCGAACGTCGCTCGATCGACCGTCACATTGGCTCCCAGTTCAACGTCGTCTTCGATGACAACGCTGCCGAGTTGCGGGATTTTATGATGGCGGCCTTGATGCTGCACATATCCGAACCCGTCGGCTCCGATCACGGTTCCACTGTGCACGATCACTCGTGCACCAAGTGAACAGCCCTCGCGAACGACGACATTGGGGTACAGAACAGAATCGTCCCCGATCATTGAATCCGATCCTACGAAGACCCCCGGATAGAGCGTGACACGATTGCCGATCGTCACGCGGTCGCCCAAGGTAACAAAAGGCCAGATAGAAGGATCGGTTCCGATCCGCACGTCGACGCCCTGCATCACATGTTCGGCAATGCCTCGGGGAGCCTGTTGACGGACAAAAAAGGTCTGCGCGACGCGCACGAAGGCCAACATCGGATTGTCCACGACGATTTGCGGCACAGCGAGATCGGGCAAATGCCGATGAACCAGTAATGCTGCTACGCGAAGGGTGGCCGCCGCCTTCGACATTTTGTCGTTGGCAATGAATGACAACGCGTCTGGATCGGTTTCGCCGAGACTCGTTAAGCCGGAGACCGGTGTCTGGTTGTCGCCGTGAATCGTCCCGCCGACAACCTCGTGGATTTGGGCCAATGTGATCGGAGAAGGCAGTTGAGGCTTGCTCATCGGGTCGCGACTTTCTTTTTTCCGGACGTAACGGCAGATGCCTTCGGCTTTTTGGCGGAAGCGGGCTTTGCCGAAGCCGCCTTCTTGGCAGGCGAAGACTTGGCGGACGCTGTCTTGGTCGTGGTCGACTTGGCTGATTTCGACTTGCTTGCAGCGGTCGTGGGTTTGGCCAATTCAGGCTTGGACTCAGTCTTAGGTTCAGCGAGCCGCCGCTGGACATAGGCAGCTACGGTACCAACGGTGCTCAACCCCGGGAGGTCTTGATCCGGAATTTGAAGTTTGAATCGTTCCTCGATCTCGAACAGCAATTCGATGATGGCCACCGAGTCGAGGCCGAGATCATCACGGAGATGATGAGACTCGGTAATCGACGCAGGGTCTCGCTTGAGATAGCTGGCCAAGGCCTGAATGATTTTTGCGGTAATCGCGGGATCGATCGGTTCGGTCATTATGGATACTCCTTCAAGTGGAATGAGGCTTTTCGCATGTGAAGTCGGCGAGAGGTCCTCAATATCGTTCAACCGTTTCTTATGCCACAAACTTTTTAAAGACGACCGTGGCATTATTGCTGCCGAATCCGAATGCGTTCAAGAGGGCGTAACGAACCTTTCGTTCTTGGACGGCTTGTCGGATACCATCCAAACGGCAGGCTGGGTCTGGATCCTCGTAGTTGGCTGTGGGATGAATCTGTCCGGTATGGATTGAGAGGGTCGTTGCCACAGCGCCGATTGCCCCAGCCGCCCCCAATGTATGACCGATAAGTGACTTCGTAGCATTAACGGCAATTTTGTCCGCACGATTCTTAAAAAGACTCCTGATCGCTTTGGTTTCGACGGCATCGCCGATCGTCGTGGAGGTTGCATGGGCGTTGATGTAATCGACCTGATCCGGCCCGATGCCGGCAGAGTCTAGACCGATCTTCATGGTCGTGGCGATTTCCTGACCATCTTCCTGGGGAATGACCATATGATAGGCTTCGCTGGTGGCGGCATATCCGGCCAGTTCAGCATAGACTCTCGCTTTCCGCTTCTTCGCGTGCGCCCATGATTCCACGATTAATGCGGCAGCTCCCTCGCCCATGACGAATCCATCGCGACGTCGATCGAAGGGGCGGGAGGCTCTCTCCGGAGCATCGTTAAACTCGCTGGAGAGGGCACGCAGGGAACAGAACCCGGCAAAGACCAACGGAGTAATGCTCGCGTCGGCTCCAACGGCGATAATGACATCGGCCTGACCGCTGCGAATGCATTGAAGGGCTTGACCAAGCGCATGGGCACTGGAGGAGCAGGCCGTCGAGATGGTGAGGTTCGGTCCTTTGGCGCCGTGTGCCATCGCGACGATGCCCGAGGCGGAATTCAACGTGATCGTGGGAATGAAATTGGGATGTACGCGATGCGGTCGTTGAGTTTTAAAGAGCTGCGTGATTTCACGCTCTCCCATCACCATCCCGCCCATGCCAGCTCCGACAATGACGCCGACGCGATGAGGAGCCTCCTTGGCCATACTTAGATCGGCATCGGCGAGCGCTTCTTTCGTGGATACCAAGGCGAATTGCGCGTAACGATCCACGCGACTCGCCTGCATCGTCGACAAATACTGTTCCGGTGAGAAATTGTGGACTTGCCCGGCAACCCGCGAACGATAGCCGGACATCGGAAACCACCCCAGGGAAGGGATTGCGGTAATCCCCGAGCGACCCGCGAGGGCCGCCTTCCAGAATTCACTGACGCCGATCCCAACGGGAGATACTACTCCAAGACCGGTAATTACCACGCGCGAGGCCATGTTTCTCCCTCCTTATGGGCGCACACGGCGCCTTTCTTACCGGAAGACCGATGTACAGTCAACTAGGAAACCTCTCTTCAATGCCTAACTTTCAATAATAGATAGAGACCAAAGCTGAGAAACAACGCATTGGCCATCCAACCGGCAAACATAGGAGCCAAGACTCCTCCTCGTCCTAATGCGATGGCGACGGAATGTGTCGTCCAGTAGCAGAATCCGACGATGAACGCTTGTCCAATACCCACGGCCATATTTCCACCGCGGACTCCGCTGCGGCGCAAACTCAATGCGATTCCGACGAGCACCATCACGACCGTCACCAATGGAAATGCGACACGGCCGTAGTAGTCCGTCAGCAGATGGGCGAACGAGAAACCTTCGTGTCGGAAGCGCGCAAGGTAATGTCGGATTTCCCGGAACGTCATGGTTTCTGAGTTCCCCATAAGTGAGGAGGAAAAATCATCGGGAATCAACGGAATGCTGATCGCTTGTTCCGTGAACAGAGCCAGCTCTACGGTGCCGTCCGATTGGAATCGGCGATGATTTCCGTTCAGCAGGATCCAGCCTTGAGGAGTATAGCGGGCTTCAGCCGCTTCCGTAATTCGATCGAGTTTAAACGGCGGACGAAAATAAAAAATTCGTACACCTCGAATGATCTTGCCTGCGACATCGATCTCACGGACTTCCATCAGGCCGTCGGCGCTGATACGGGCCCAGGGCTGGGTGGCTTTGACGGTGACTGGAGCCGGTCTTTGTTCGATCTGAACCACCCGGATTTCTTCGGCTTTCTCCGAGGCCAGCGGAATGACGGTTGAGCTGAAGAGGAAGAGAATTGCCGACACGCCGCCGGCAAACAGGAGAAACGGCGAGGTCATCCACAACAAGCTGATCCCGCAGCTGCGCATGGCGGTAATTTCGTTGCTGCGGGCGAACAGACCGAGCGTCAGCAAAGTCGCCACTAAAATCGCGAAAGGAGCGACTTGGAACGAAATAGAAGGAATCTTCAACGCGAAATACACGAGGATAGGGACAATTCCCGATTCGTAGCGCAAGAACCGGCGAACTTTCTCAAAAAAGTCGATCACGAGATAGATGGTCACCAAGCCGGAGAAGCACATGCCGAAAATTTTGGAGTATTCACGAAGGATATAGCGAAAAAGAATCGTCATGATGCTATTGCCTGCTCATCCGTAAAAACATGGCGACGGTGATGACGACGAATATGATGTTCGGCAACCAGGCGCCCAGAAAGGGATGGAGAATCAAGGCGGTCACGAGAAAATCGCACCCGACATTCAGGATATAAAACGCGATGATGATCCCCACGCCGACGGCGAACCCACCGACCCGTCCGGACCGCTTCGAGACGATTCCGACCGGCACGCCGAGCAGACAGAATACGAGCGAAGCGGTCGGAAAAGCCAAGTCTTTATAGTATTCCATCAGACGACGAAGCGAGCCGGCATCCTTGCCGCCGGAGTCGGCCAGCCTGGCCATGATCTGTTCATAGGACGGACGTTCTTCTGTGGCCGAATAGCTGCTGAGGTTCAGATCGATCTTGAGGTCGTAACTGGCGAATGCAATCTGCCGGTATTGGTCGACCTGACGCGGTCGGCTATGAATGACTCCGTTCACCAATTGAAGCGCGACCTGCGCATGGGCTGTATCCATAAAGACGTGATATTGCTCCGCCACGATGACGCGAGGCTCTTCGGGCAGACGTTCATCCGAGATGAAGATGCCCTCGGCCGGACGACCAGGGTCTCCTTCTGGAACATAGATCATCATGCGTGGAATCGGCTCATTGAAGGTGCCCCGTTCCAAAGCCAGAACAAGCTGATCTTTAAGCAGATTGAGAGCCACCTTCTTGAGATTCAAAGAGCTCCATGGCTGCCCCCATTGAGACAAGACCAACGTCAACGTAAAGACACACACCGAGAAGAGGAGTACCGGCTGCGAGAGGCGAAACAGGCTGAGCCCCGTTGCGCGCATGGCGACCAGTTCCTTGTCAAAGGACAACCGGCCAAATGCCGTGACCGACGCGATCAGGCCTGCGATCGGAAGCGTGAGCACGAGACCGGAGGGGAGCAGCATGGCGATCACTTTGAGAACTGCCCAAAAGCCGACTCCCTTGGACACCAGCAGTTCGACAAGACGCAAGAGTTCCCTGGTCAACATGACAAAGCAAAGCGCCCCCAGGCTGAGACCAAACGGAGAGAGGAGTTCCGTGAAAATGTAGCGATCGAGCAGCGTTCGTAAGATCACAGAATGTCTGGAACGGAGAAATTTTGTACACTATAGGGGAGTCCTTCTCACCTGTAAACACAGGAGAAAATCTTCGCCTGAAAGATTCGCTTGACAGAGTATGAAGCCTATGTTACATGCAGCGCGACTTTCCACTCAAATGATGGGTTCCGTGAGCGATGCATCATTCCTTCAGGTGCCCGTCTCTTCTACCAGCCGGATTCTTGTCCAATCTATTTTCAATTTTGATGCAGGGGCGATTGAGTGGGGCCGCTACGTAACCAGTCGTAGTTGTTGACAAAAGGAGGGCTTCTGTGAAGACAAAAGGAACGGTCAAGTGGTTCAACGATCGAAAGGGGTTTGGATTCATCCGACTGGATAGCGGAGAAGACGTCTTCGTCCATTACTCCGCATTACAAGGAGATGGTTTCAAGACACTCAAGGAGGGGGAAAACGTCGAGTTTGACATCGTACAGGGAGCCAAGGGTCCTCAAGCGGCCAATGTGCTCAAGGCGGTGATCGCCGCGTCCTAAGTCGTCATATCTTCCATTTGGCTCGGTAGAAGCGCTGATCCTCCGACAAGAAGGTCGGCGCTTCTACCTGAGTGTCTCACTGTTTGGTTCTACCATTTCCTAGACAAACATCATTGAGGCTGTTAGCGTTTAGCTGTTCTGTTCATGGAGGTATCGTTGTGCCCTCGGATCGAAGTCGAGTTCTTCAACAAGCTCAGCTCCTAGCTTCCCGCGGACAGTACGAAGCGGCCATAGCTGAATGGAAGAAGTTGGCCGCAGAAACCCCTGCAGACGGCACCATTCACAATACAATCGGTGATTTGCAGTTGAAGCGAAACGCTCCAGGGGAAGCTGCCTCCGCGTTTTTGCAGGCTGCCTCAGCCTTCCGGGCCGAAGGCGCCACCCTTAAGGCCATTGCTGCCTTTAAAAAAGCTCTTAAATGCGATCCCTCTCGATATGAAGTCTATCGCCATCTTGGAGATCTGAACGTTGAACGCGGACTTATCAGCAGTGCGATCCAGGATTATCTCACTCTAGGAAAGTCCTACCTGAAAGAGCGTCGAGGAAAAGACGCGCTCGAAATCTACAAGAAGATCGTCCTCCAGGATCCATCGAATCTCGATGCCCAACAGCGCGTTGCCGAACTCTGTGTCCAGGAAAACCAGCAGGATGAAGCAACCAAAGTGTATCTCCAGTTGGGCCGTGAACGATCGGCGCAAGGGCGATACGATGAGGCGAAAGATGCGTATCTCGCAGTACTCAGGATCGATCCTGCGAACAACGAGGCGGCTCAGTTCGTGGAGAGCATGAAAAAAGGTGGGACTGGGTCGATTAAAGCGGTCAAACCAGGATCCGCCGCGCCGGTGCAGAAACCGTCCGAACCGGTCGACTTGCTGGCTGAGGCCGTTCGTCGCATTGACGAAAAGCAGTATGTCGGCGCAGAAGCGATCCTGAACCAAATGCTCACACGGGAGCCAGGGAACCCTCAAGTCTGTCAACTCCTGGCTCGGTTGCATTTGCAACGCGGTGATGTGCAAGTGGCGCTGGGGGAATATCGCTTCTTGGCTGGGGCAGCGTTGCGGGCGCATGACCTGGCTCTTGCTGAATCGCTGATTCAGGAATTCTTGTCCGCTGACCCGAACTCCGTCCCTCTGCTGGAACTGAACGGGGAACTGCATGAAGAAAAAGGCGATAGTAGAGAAGCCACGCTGCAATATGCGAAGGCCATCGAACTCTTGTTGGAGCATCCAGAGCCTGGCATGGAAAGTCTGCATGAAGAGCTTTTCGAAAAGGTACGATCGCTGTCCAGTGATGAAGCCTTGGTGAATCGGCTGGCGGCAAGAATGAGAGGAGAATCTACGGTAGATCAGAGCGAGTCTGCCCAACACGTGCCACAGTCGGAAGCGCCGTCGAACGTTGACAACCTGATACCGACGGATGATGGATCACTAGAAGCCGATTCGAACAGAGATCAGGCAGTCTATTCAAACGGCGGGATGAAGGACGATCGAGAATTTTCGCTGGTAGGGGCAGTGCTGGACGACGACATCCCATTCGCCAAGGACAGTGGACCGCTGCAAACCAGAGTCGAGTCGGATGCGATTAAATCCAACGTGGCTCAGCTGGCGAACGTGAAGGAACCGGCCGCGCCTCCCGACTACGAGGCGCACTATGCCTTAGGGGTGGCATATAAGAACATGGGATTGTACGATGAGGCAAAAGAAGAGTTTCAGGTATCGACGAACAGCAACTCGTTTTATCTCGATTCGGCGCTGATGACTGCGGTCTGCCTCAAGGAAGAGCGGCACATCGTCCAGGCGATTCGGGGACTGGAAACCACCTTGGCCGATCCACGGTGCCAAGGCGAGAAAGCGCAAGCTATTCGCTATGAGTTGGGCTTACTCTACGAAGCGGAGGAACAGTGGGAGAAGGCCGCTCACGCATTCGAGTCTATTCCTTCGTTTCATGACGTCCCGCAGCGACTGGCAGCCTTAAAGGGGCGGCAAGTGGGAAGGGAAGTCGGTTTTCGGTATGCATCATAGGACCCAGCCACATTTTCCACTCATGTCTTAGTCACCCGATTCGGCGCCGGTCGGCCTCCCAACACAACGGCAATATTATCGAGGCAGATAAGTCCCATACGGACACGAGTCTCAAGCGTGGCTGATCCCAGATGAGGGAGAAGGACTACATTCGGCAGCGAGATCAATCCGACGGAGACAACCGGTTCTTGCTCGTAGACGTCCAGTCCGGCGCCTGCGATGGTTTTCGCCTCAAGTGCCGACACCAAGGCGGCCTCGTCGATGACCGGGCCGCGCAACGTGTTGATGAGAAACGCAGTCGGCTTCATCAGAGCGAGCTTGCGCCGGTCGATCAGATGACGAGTGGCCTCGGTGAGCGGAACATGAAGCGAAACAAAATCAGACTCCACGAGTACTTCATCGAGGGGGCGTCTGGTCCACGAGACGCCTGGCGGGCTGGAAACGCTGTGGCGGCCCTCATAGATTACCGGCATCCGAAACCCGGCCGCTCGTTGCGCAACCGCCTGTCCGATCCGCCCCATGCCGATGATCCCCAGCGTCTTCCTTGACACGTCAGCGCCCAGCATCTGTGTCGGCGTCCATCCTGGCCAACGACCGGTTCGAACCCAGGTATCTCCTTCAACGACCCGCCTCGCCAGCGCGAGCAACAGAGCCCAAGTCAGATCGGCGGTGGCATCGGTCAGCACATCTGGTGTATTGGTAACAATAATGCCACGCTGAGTCGCGGTAGGAAGATCGATATTGTTGTAGCCTACCGCATAGTTGGCGATAATTTTCAATTTCGTGGCGTGGGAGAGCACCGTGGCATCGATACGATCCGTTAGCGTACAGATGACCGCCTGCGCCTCGGCGAAGCCGCGGCGCAGCGCCTCCTCTGTCGGCGGCAGATCTGTCGGCTCGGCCAGCAGCCGATACTGTCCCGAGATTGCATCGAGCACCGGTTGAGGCAATAGGCGGGTGATATATAAGGTCGGACGCTCCATGAACATATCCATTGTAGGAGAATTTGCAGGCAACCGACAACGACTCTGGTTCTTCGAAGAGTCCGCGAGCTAAGATGTATGATTGTCTATGGCGGCTTCATCGACATTGATCTTGCCGACGAGAACTCACGCAGTCGCTCACGATCTTCGCGCTCTGCTTGGAGCGGAGAAAGTCAAAGACGACGTGCCGACGATCACGGCCTATGCCGTCGATGCCAGCATCTATCGCGTTCCTCCACAGGCAGTCGTCCTTGTTGAATCAGAAGAGGACATCGCTGCAACCGTTGCCTATGCTGTGACACGCGGTATTCCTCTTACGCCTCGGGCAGCCGGGACCAATTTGACCGGTTCTGCCATCGGCCCGGGCATCATTCTCGATGTGTCGCGTCTCAATCGAATCCTTGAAGTAAATCGGGAAGAAAGATGGGCCCGGGTCCAGCCAGGAATCGTGCTGGCCGAGTTGAACAAACGGCTCAGCTTGCAAGGACTACTGTTTGGGCCGGACCCGTCGAGTGGGGACATGTGCAAGCTGGGCGGCATGATCGCCAATAATTCTTCGGGACCGCACACTCTTCGCTACGGGTCGGTAAAGGACAATGTCCAGAGTCTCCGGCTGTGCCTCACCTCGTCAACATGGATCGAGGCGCGAGCCTATGCCCTCGATGATCCGTCGCTGGAACGCCTCCTGACCACGGTGCCGGCCCTGCGTGACGTGCTGATGATGACACAAGCCCATGCGAACCTCATCGCCGCGAAGCGGCCCACGGTCAGCAAAAATAGTTGCGGGTACAATTTCTTTGGATTGGCCGACGGACTCGCACGGGGCTCATTCGACCTCCCGAAGTTATTCGTCGGCAGCGAAGGGACGTTGGGTGTGGTGAGTGAAGCCAAGCTCACGCTGATCGATAAGCCCAAGGCCACGTTGACCGCGCTCATTCACTTCCGGAGTCTCGAAGAGGTCGGCGAGGCCGTGCCTCAGCTCCTGACGCTCCAGCCCAGCGCCTTAGAGGTCATGGATGCCAACACGCTCAACTTAATCGGCCGAGGGAAGCATGGCATTCCGGCTGATGCGGCAGCAACATTGCTGGTCGAATTGGATGCCGACTCCCCCGAGATCGATCTCCGAGAACGGGCTGAAGCCATGGCCACCGTCTGTCGGCCTTACAAGCTGGCGGCGGAGCTTACGCTGGCGTTCGATGCCGAACGTCGGGAGCAACTCTGGAAAGCGCGAAAAGCGCTCTATCCGACGCTCTATCGATTCGATCCGAAGAAGAAGCCGATCAATTTCGTCGATGATGTCGTTGTCCCCGCCGATCGGATCAGCGAGTTAATCCGATACCTTGAAGACTTCTTCGAAGGGCAGCGCGTGCCGGTGGCGATCTTCGGCCATATCGGCAATGGGAATGCACACATTGTTCCTCTATTGGACGTGAACGATTCCGGCGATTTTCAGAAAATGGTGCGGGCCTATCAGGATATCCATACGACGGTTCTGAATCGATTTGGCGGCTCGATTTGCGGTGAACATGGTGACGGCCGTGTTCGTGCCGAGTTCGTCAAGACCATGTTCGGTGAAGAACTCTATGATCTCTTTGTGCAGGTCAAAAAGACATTCGACCCTGGGAATGTGCTCAATCCCGGCATCAAACTAAGCGAGGTCCCCTTCACCGAACATATCGACTACACCAGACTGTCCAAATCCTGCGCGACCTGTGCGAAGTGCAATTCGGTCTGTCCGGTATACGATGTCTTTCAATCCGAGGACATGAGTTCACGGGGCTGGTTCGAGATCGTCACCGCCAAGGATTACAGCTATCTCGATTCCAAGCGGGTGGTGGAAGCTTGTCTGAACTGCAAATCCTGTCGCACCATCTGTCCAGCGGGAGTGGACGTATCCGACCTGATTCTTCAGAAACGGGCTGAACATCCGAACCGGTTGGCCGGGTTGATCTTCAGACAGCAGGCACAGGAAGGAGCGTTTGAATCGCTCTTGCGATTCCTAGGGAGCACCCAGAACATGTGGGATCGTCCCTTTTTCAGGAAGCTGCTGGAATGGATCACAAGGCCGATCATGAAGGCCTTGGCCCCAACGGCACGTTTGCCGCATGACCTCGTGCTGCCGAAACTGGCCCCACGTCACTTGCGCGAACGGTATGCACTTTTGATCCCCGGTGAGGCGGACTCATCGCCGACACGGCGCGTAGCCTATTTCCATGGCTGCGCCGCGAACTATTTCGACGATGGAGTGGGAGATGCCGTCATCGAGGTGTTGAAGAAACATGGGGTCGAACCGGCGCTGCCGCCGCAACGCTGCTCGGGAACCCCGATTCAAACCTATGGACATGTCGACCTTGTGCGCGAGGGAGCGCAATTTAATCTTCGATCGTTTGCTCCGTACCAAACGATCGTGACCGGCTGTGCCTCCTGTACACTGATGCTCAAAGACTATCCCACGCTTTTCCCAGAAGGGACCGAGCGACGGCTAGCAGAAGAACTGGCCAAAAAAGTGGTGCATATTTCGGAATTCGTCGCCCAATCGTCGCAGCATCCTCCTATGGCCAACGCCGACGGGACGATGAAACGCGTGACATATCATTCATCCTGCCACCTGCGGGCAGCCGGAGTAACGAAAGAGCCACGGCAGGTGCTGTCGTCCTTACCCGGGGGCAATTTCGTGGAAATGCAGGATGCCGATCGTTGTGCGGGAGGCGCTGGCACCTACCTCATAAAAGACTACGCTACATCGCAGAAAATCTTCGACCGGAAAGCTCGTGCCATCACACAAATCGGGGCCAACGTGGTCGCCACCAGTTGTCCAGCCTGTATGATTCAGCTCAAGAACGGAGTGGGAGACTCGATACAGGTGAAACATGTCGCCCAGCTGCTGAAAGATGCTTATCAGGCGGCAGAACGTGAGCAGAGCTGAATCCATCCTCGCTGATCGTGTAGAGTACGCACCAAGCTCACGGTGTGAAGCGAGATAGTCGGTCAACTCGTTGAGGGTCCAATGGTTTCGATACAGATTTTCGGCCAAACCTTGCGCGCGGTTGTCGGGGAGAACGAACTGGAAATTCCGGTGACAGGCCCGACCACGGTGAAACAGCTGATTGAAGCGAACCCTGCACAACTAGGCGCTTTGCTTCAGTACATCAAGAGCCGCGAAGCACTTATTACGATCAACAAGAAAATCGGGTCGGAAGATTCTCCAGTTCGCGACGGCGACGTCGTCAAACTCTCATTCCAATCTCGCGCTTCCTACGATGGTACGCGGGATATTCCTACCTGACTACTCGCCTCTGCTACTCAAGCCGACTTGTACGCAAGCTTCCTGGAAGGAAATGATTCGGCGGACCGAGGCCACTCTCGATTGTCTTGAAGACTGGCTAGGGGCGCTGACAGATGTGTGCGGCTGCCAAAACCATGGCTCTGACCATCGATCAACATACGACTCCTGAGCAGCGCCGCCGCGAGGTCGTGAAACCGCAACGGTTCATCGACCAGTTCCACGATCTTCAAGCTGGGTAGCCTGAAAGACATGACTAGAAAGGCACGTGTTTAGTTTCAACACTAGCCTGGTCCAGCGAGCCATCCCCTCTTTCTGCTTGCTTGAATGAAAGCAGCGTAGTACGGTACTGTCATACAAGTTAAGGGGAGAAGCCCGATGCCGCTCACCGTCCGCGTTGACGTAAAAACTGAACGATTGATTCAATGGCTGGCTCGCAAGCGAGGCCGGAGTAAATCCGAGGTAATCAGAGATGCCATCGACATTCTGGCGAAACGCGCACAAGAACAGGAAAAGGCCGAACGTCCTTATGAGGCCGTGCGGGATCTGATCGGCAGCGTGCGCGGGGGGCCATCCAATCTGTCCGAGCGAACAGGCGATCGGTTCCAGAAGATGCTCCGAGACCGGCTTCGCCGAGGCTGAGTATGGTGCTGGTGGATACCGGACCCCTGATTGCTTTGAATGAAGCTCCCCGCAGCAAGCTGCGGGGTATCACAGAACTCAATTCCGAAGACTTCTCGGAAGGAGAGGCCAACCCCGTAGCGAGCTACGGGGAATGTCAAGTTCATGCCGACGATCAACATCACGGGCGTTGCGTGGCTGCCTTCCAGGAACTGACCGAGCCCTTAGGGACTGTCTGGCCCGTGCTCACCGAAGCAATGTACCTCCTCAACTTTTCCTGG
>JAICWG010000253.1 GCA_025934915.1 Nitrospira sp. | reverse complement strand
GTCACCTTCCAAGGCTGGCGTTCCTGAACATGTCCTGGGGGTGACATTCCGGTCCGGCGGCAGCACTCAATTCAATGAGACCGCCTTTCGGCAGGAAGTTGGAAGGGCCGGATTCAATCATCTGCAAGACGTGTATGCGTCGACGAAGAAGGAACATCCTGAGTTGAAATTGTCTTCAGATGACCTGACATCGTGGGCCTGGGGATTGATGAATGAGGATCATCCTGTCGAAGCCCTCGCGGTCGCCAAACTGGCCGCAGACGAGAATCCTTCTTCCAATTGGGTCATCACGACACTTGCCGCCGCCTATTTGCGCTCGGGCGATAAGAAGGATGCTATCTCCACTTACCAACAACTCTTGCGAAAGAATCCGGCGGATGCCCTTGCACGTAGCGCCCTGGCGCAGCTCAACGCACAAAGCGGAAATGATCATTGATCGAAGTGCCGCGATCGGGGCTAAATAGAACGGAAGCGAAGCACGAATGCGCGTCAACGTGCTCTTTTCTCGACCAATTTCGCGTACAACTCCACCGTATGCTTCGCAATTGCGGGCCAGCCAAACTTCTCTTCGACGCGCTTCCTTCCTGCCTGGCCAAAACGTTTGCACAAGTCCGGATCCGCCATCAGGGTCCTGATCTTGTCGGCCAGGTCTCGTGCAAACTTATCGGGTTTGCTTGGAAACCCGGTGGTTTCATCCGCTTCGAACGGCACCAGGTACCCGGTCTCGCCCTCGACCACGACCTCCAGAATGCCCCCAACGGCGCTCGCAACGACCGGAGCACCGCAGGCCATCGCCTCCAGGTTGATGATTCCGAAAGGCTCGTACACCGAGGGACAGCAGAACACGGTGCAATTCGAGTAGAGCTGAATGGCCTCTCGCTTGGTCACCATCTGCTCGATCCACACCACGTTGTGTCCTTGCCCGGTCGGGTCCCCCGTCGCAAAGGCCTGGCCGCCGCGCTTTGTCATTTGCGCATGCGGCGCGTGAGTATCACCCACCTCATGGCTGCCGGGGGTTTCGCGCCGGAGCGCCTCCACCTTTTCCCGCATCTCTGCGGCAATTTCCGGAGTGTCCGGCGCACCCGCGCACAACACCACCTGCGTTCCCGCAGGCAGGTAGCGCACGGCATCCACCAGATGCGTTACACCCTTTTGCCGCGTAATCCGCCCCACAAAGAGCACGTACGGCTTTGTTTTATCCACACCGTACTTGTCCAGCGCTTCCGTCTCCGGCGTGTACTTGTACTCGTTCAAATCGATGCCGTTGTAAATCACGTGCACTCTGGCAGGATCCACCTCCGGATAGGCCCTGAGGATGTCCGCCTTCGTACCGTTCGACACAGCCACCACAGCGTCCGCGTCCAGGATCGCAGTGCGCTCCATCCAAGAGCTCATCGCATATCCGGAGCCCAACTGTTCGGCTTTCCAGGCGCGCAGCGGCTCCAGCGAGTGGGTCGTCAGAACCAGGGGGATGCCGTACAGCTTCTTCGCAAGGAAACCGGCCATCGATGCATACCAGGTATGCGTGTGCACCACGTCGATAGAGCCAAGTTCCTTCATCTGCTGCAGATTTAGAGCCAGCGCATCGACTGCCGTCTTGAACTTTTCTTTGGTCCCGTCGGTAATCTCCGGCGGAGGCAATTCGCCGCGGACATGCAAATTACCTTCGTCCACATGCTGCGTGCCCCAGCAATGGACCTCTACCTCGATCAGCTTTGCCAGCTCACGGCTCAGATACTCGACGTGCACTCCCGCGCCGCCATATACCTCCGGCGGATACTCCCGCGTGATCAGCCCAACCCGCATCCATCACCCCTCGCGACTCTTCGACCAGCATACCGCCCCGGCACAAGCGAATGCCCCGAGCTCACGAGCACTCGGGGCAGTTGGATGCAGTCTGGCAGATTATCGAACTAATTATCGGAGGGTTTCTGGACGTGATCGATCACCATCACATCGTCCTGCGCCTTCACTGGATCCAGTTTCAGTCCGAGCTGCTCCTGGACGGCGGTGTACAGGCTCGGAGGCGCATTCGGCTCGTCCGGATTGACCGTGGGAATTGCTCCCGTGCTTCGGAACGCGGCAAACTGCGAGTCATCCGGCGTCCACTTCAACGTGAAGTCATAGCGGTCCTTCAATCCTGTCTGATCGAGAATCGGCCGATCGGTCACGCTTCCCTGCATCCACTTCGCAAAATCCGACATCATCATATTCCGCACGGTCAGGTCGCCAAGGCGGCGAAAGCCAAATCCGATACCCGCATCTGGGCTCGCGGAACTCACCGTCAACTTCGGGCCGCCCTTCGCAACCGTCAATGCGAACACTGGGAGGTCGCGCTTCTCATAGTGGAACTTCAGCGCGAACCGATCCGCCAGGATGTTCTCCATCAGCATTCCCATCTGAGGCATGCTGGGCACACCCTGGACGTCAGGCACTCCGGTGATATCGAATAATTGCGAGTTGAACCAGTCGGGCGCACCAACAATCTGCTTTGCATGCAACCCGTACGCCAAGGCAATGAGATCGTTCACATTAAAGTTCCTGGCCAAAAACTCGCGCCCCTGAAATCCAATGTTCTTCCCCGGCTGGTTCGGCTTTCCCGGCTTGATCGTCGCCACATCAAACTTGGGCTTTGCATCGGGCGCCATGGGCTTTGGAGGGATCGGAATTGCCCAGGTGTTCTCCTCATTCACGCGCTGCAGGTCCAGTTCGCTCGCTTGGCCGTTTAGGGTTGCTTTTCCCGTAATCGCTGAGCCGTCCGGTGCCAGGGTTCCGCTATAGCTAATCTCTGGAACTTTGATCGTGAATTGCACGCTCTTCCCCTCCATGGACAGGGTCGCGAGCGAGAACGAGGCTCCGGGCCCATCCACGAAGTAGGCCATGCCTTTGTACCTCCCCTGGTCCTTCGTCACCTTGATTACTGCACGTATGCCGTTCCCTCCATTGCCTCCGTTTTGGAGCGTTCCCTGCCAGTTGCCAACTAGGTCCTGAGCGCCCACGACTCCCGTCGAAAGCGCAATTAATGCCGTCCATGCCCACGCCATGCTTCGCTTCATTGGCAATCTCCGCTGTACGCTGTTGGCCCGAATGGAATTCGTCAGCATTCCGTAAACGCTTAATTTGCCGAAGGCTTCTCGGCATGATCGATGACCATTACATCCGCTTGGGCCTTGGTGGGTTCAAGCTTCAATCCCAACTGCTCCTGGAGCGCGGTGTACAAGCTGGGCGGAGCATTGGGGTCGTCGCTTGGCGGCGGAATGGGCGCGCCCATCTGGGTAAACTGCGATTGATCCGGCGTCCAATTCAGGTTGAAATCATATCGTTCCGTTAGTCCGGTGTGATCCACAACCGGCCTGTCCATCACAGCTCCCTGAAAACCGTGGCAGACATCCTCCATGGTGCTGTTGGTGACCATCAACTTGCCCAACCCACGAAATAAGAAATTCCGTGGGTCGCTCGGCTTGTTCGCCGTCACATTCATCTTGGGGCCGCCTTTCGCCACCGTCAGGACGTAAACCGGCAGTTCACGATTGTCGTGGTGAAATTTGAGGCCAAACCTTTGAGTCAGCACATCTTGGATGAGCAGCTTGAACTGCTCCGAATTGGGTTGGCCTTGCACATCCGGAACGCCGTCGATATCGAACTTCTCCGATGCGAACCAGTCTGGCGCTCCGATAATCTGCTTCACGTGGACTCCGTACCCCATCGAGATCATGTCGTCCACGGTCGTGTTGATGGTGAGAATGTGTCGGCCCCTCATCGTAAACAGCTTGCCGGGAGCGTTTGGGACGCTCGGCTTTACGGTGACCACATCGAACTTTGGCTTGGCGTCAGCAGCCATTGGCTTTGGAGCCTCAGGAATGGGCCACATATTCTCGTCAGACACATGCGTCAGGTTCAACTCGTGCGGTTGTTCGCCCTGAGTGAGCTTCCCCGTAATAGAGCTGTGGTCGGCACTCATGGTGCCCGAATACGTCATCTCCACCGGCTTGACCGCGAAGGTCACGTCCGCTCCTCTGAGTGCAACGTCCGTTACCGCAAGAGGAGCACTCGGCTGATCTACGTTGTAGAGCTGCCCCTTCAGGGCTCCATCCGCCGCTTTCGAAACTTTGAGCACCACCCGGACACCATTTCCAGCCTGCAGCGTTCCCTGCCAGTTGCCAGTCAGGTCCTGAGCACCCGCGACTCCCGTCACAAGCGCAATTAATGCCATCCATGTCCACGCCATCCTTCGCTTCATTTGGCAGTCTCCGCTATAAGATGTTGGCCGATAGGCAATGCTACGCTTGTGCCTCAAATAGGTTCCTATTTCACAGAAAAATCGGGCTCCTACGTAGGCACTGGCACTACGCGGATTCAGGGTTCTGACCGGGAGGAGATTCCCTCGTTGAAACATTCTGCCCAATGAACTAAGTTGATTCTGCGCCCTGCTGGCGCAGAATCAACGCTGGAAGGAGATGCATGCCTTGCTTCTTTTCCCAGCTCCCTTTTCCCGTCCGCCTCGTGCGCATGAATTTCTCCACTCTCAAGCTCCGCGTTATCTTTGCAGCTCT
>JAICWG010000242.1 GCA_025934915.1 Nitrospira sp. | reverse complement strand
GGGAAAGACAATGTGGTAATGGATTTGCCACGCACAGGGAGCGCCCTTTCTAACTGCTTCGTCCCTCTGGTCCGCCATACGCCAGAGGGTACCAGAAAAGATTGTCCCCGTAGCAAGCTACGGGGAATCACAAGTTGAAAACCCGGAAGATTTTGAGCAATTGTTTGCTGCATTGAGGAAATCAGCGAAGCAGATTCTTGTAGATCGTTCCGTCCTTCATGATCACGACGAGGTTTTTCTCCGGAACCTCGATCAGCTTGATATTCTCCAGCGGATTGCCGTCGACCAGAAGCAGATCCGCCAGTGCCCCTTCCTCAACCACGCCCAATTTTCCTGGATAGGGATTTCTCGGTCCGGACATCGCCAGCAGCTCCGCATTGGTCGAAGTCGCCATCGTCAGCGCCTCAGCAGCTGCATACCTTGACGAGCCGTTAGATTCGGATCGAACAGGGCATCCGTACCAAAAGCCACCTTGACTTTGTGTTGCTTCGCCCATTTATAGGCCTGGTCGGTACCGGCCACCATCTGTGCGTGCTTGGCGGCGCTGGCCGGGTTGGCATACGAGGTGGCATCCTTCTTTAGCGTGAATGGTTGTAGGCTGAGCCAGATCCCTTTCTCCCCAAGAAATTTGACCGTCTCCTCATCGAGCAACTGGCCATGCTCAATGCACTGGACCCCGGCTTCGACCGCCTGCCGCACCGCATTGGGCGTGTAGGCGTGGACGGTCACATAGGTGCCCCAGTTGGCCGCTGCATCCACCGCCGCGCGCATCTCAGCCGGCGTGTATTGGTTGACATCAAGCGGGTCATAGAGAGACGACACGCCGCCACCGGCCATGACCTTGATCTGTGAAGCGCCCATGGCCAATTGTTCTCGTGTGCGCGATAGCACGGCGGGCACACCGTCGGCTATGGCGGTGGCATTGATGCGCTCGGCATACGAATGATCGCCTGGACGAGCGGGAAAGTCAGTGGGCAGGCGGAAGTCGCCGTGACCGGCGGTCTGGGAGATCATTGCACCCGAGGGCCAGATACGGGGACCAGGTACTAGACCTTGGTCGATCGCGCGCTTCAGACCGAAGATCGGTCCGCCGACGTCGCGTCCGCTCGTGAAGCCTCGCAACAACATTTCGTTCGCGCCTTTGGCGGCCACCACTGCATGTGGGCGTCAATCAGGCCCGGCATCAGCGTCCGGCCAGCCCCCTCAATGATGACGGTATCACCGCGCGGATCCGTCAGGATCGGCTGTGTCGAGATCTTTTCGATCTGGTTGCCACGAATCAACACATGGGAAGGACCGGACAGCCCAGAGCCTCTTCCAGGAAAAATCCGAACGTTCTGGAAGAGCGTGACGGATTAGGATTTCCCTGAGGCCGTCGATACCGACGACTGAGGACTGGACATGTCGTGAGCGTGGCTTACCGTGGACCAACCTATGATGAGTGCCGTAGCAAGGATGCATTGAACGAAAATATGTCGCATATTTTTTCCTTCCGCTCACCGCCGCATAGAAATTCGTCCGTGCAACAAATCGACCAATGAGAATTTGATTACTACCGCGCAGATGTGAATGGAAAATTGGCCCCTGGTCTCTCTCGTTTCGCACTGGTTACTTCGGTGCCGTCAGGGCATCCTGAGCAACATGACCGCGCTGAGACTTCTCGATGATGTTCTGTTGAATTTCCTTCGCGATGACCAGCGCCAGCTGATCGGTAGACAGCGCACCCATCGGCAGATCCTTCGTATCGGCATAAAAAGGATCGTCGGGAGCTGCCGTTCGATGAAGATTGATCAAAATCGCCGCAGGCTGAACCGATCGTCCAGCCACACCGACCATCACGGCTTTATCTGCCGGCTGCACTCTGGTTCTAGTCGCCCAATCCCGCTGGTCGACTTTGACGAACGCCACATTCCAGATGGTTCCATTCATGAGACTCGTCACGGCAAGCGGCATGCGATCTAGGAACGACGGCGCTCGCACGATTTTCTGCAAGGCTTCTCGAACCCGGATATCATAGAACTTGATTGCCGAATCAGGCTGGCTTGGATCAACCAAGTTCGTGCTGCCGACCTCATAGTACGATCGGCCCTCCAAACTCCGTTGATCATCTACAGTCCGGAGGTACGTCTCAAATAGCTGTTCGAGCAACTGTACCCGCTCTTCGCCGGAGAGGGCCCGAATCTCCTTGTCAGTTCGAATCGGTGCATGCCGAAGGTCTCGCTCGATGGAAGCTGTCTTCGGCTTCTGACCGGTCCCCGCTTTACTGACCACCCATTGAAACTCTCGCACCAGCACCGGAGCAAACCGTTCCACCGCTCCGAAGTATCCCTGTTCCCTCATCGACGACGCACTGATCAATAACCTAACCCGACCGGGATTCACTGTCCGAACAACCAGGAACGGGAAGAATTTGCCTTCATGATTGCGCACGCTCGGTTCGATAATGACGCGTTCGAGCAAGCTCTTGCTCACGGCTTCATCGAACCGTGGATAGCTATGCCGATGTTGATTCAAATAGGAAAATGTCTCGATCACTGTTCGGAGAGCTGCATCGGCTTGGACTTGGTCGAGAGGCTCATCCGTCGCTTCCTCTACCCCTCGATCAACAAATACTCGAAACGAAAGACCTGGAACTTCGTAGCCTGCCCCTGAGGGATTATGGAATTCTGCCGCAGACTGCCCCTCATGGCTTGTAAGAGCTACATAGCTATCGGCGGTGACGCAGACCACCACGACGTGCATCAAGAACAAAGCCCATAGACCCAATGACATCCAACGAGACATGATCAATCCCTTTGAGTCGAGAGACTGAGCGAAGCGGCCAAGATGATTATCTAACGGTCGCCTCTACCTAAAGGTATAGCAATCACATCCTTGGATCAACGGGTGAACCACCAAGATTGCAGGACTCTCAACGGTCCAGCGACAAATCCCATTTCTCCCCGAGCTTCAGATCCCAAAACTCAGGATCATATCGAATGATCCCTGCTGCGGGTGTAAAGGTGAACTCTCCAAAATAAACTCTCCCCTTGACGTTGTAGAAATCTAAGCGGACGTACCCGAAACCGACCGAAAGCTTCGCGGCAAGCGCCAGCATCTCGTCAAGATTCGCCGGCTTTGGTACCCACGGTCGTACGGCACCTATCTCATCGGAAAAGTCCAGGAAATTCCATGTTGTGTCAAAAAATGGGCAGATGTCGTGTGTATGATTACGAACCATAATCTGCTCAGGCTTTCCGTTAAAACAATAGACTTTATAGTCAAACGGCGGACTCCCACCCTCATTGGTCAGATATTCCTCAATCAGAATTCGAGGTGGAATCCCATAATACTGGGACTCGCGTCCGTGCCAATAATAATCGCTGGCCAACCAGCCCGAGACTGTCCGGATGATCTCGTCTCGATCTGCCTGCCCCTTGACGATAATTACTTGTCCGGCGGCGTGGCTAGGCTTGATCACATATTCCGCCGGCAGCCGATCAAACGGGATCGCGCGCGGGTCGTCTCCATGCCATAGAAGCTTGGTCAGATACTCTTCGCCCACAGTGCTCGCCACATGCGCCCGCACCGCATACTTATCAGCCAGCTGTCGAAATCGCACGGCCATATCGCCGCGATTCCAGGTCACCATGCGCCAGAACATCTTCTCGGTAAACGTCTGGGGATTCGTCAGATTGAGCGGTTTGCCATGGATCCGAGAATATCTGCGCAACAGGAAGGCCTCACCTTCGGATCGCCGCATGACCCGACGCCTGATGGCCTGATATTGAACGACGAAGTCATGCAGCCAGGTATCTTGTAATTTGGCGCGAAGCGCTGCAGTTACTGGTGCATAGACAGAATATTCCATTTCTACCTCCTTGCAAGACTCTTACTTCCTGTCAATGAGTCCTCCGATTCAAGAACCGTCCCTGATTGGATGTGAAGTCATCAGACATCAGGATGGTCGGTGCCGAGCGCATGACTTATGGCGGTCATTATATAGCTATGAACCCACCTTTTACCTTCGTAATTCTTCCTACCAAAGTACTGCTTGAAAAACCATCTCTGCCCAATCGTCAGGTTCTCATCAGCCGTTCTATTTCTCGGGATCGCGTCACGATGCGTAGTGTGCTTTAAAGAAACCAGACAACAGACATTCGACCTGCACATCGAAACAGGCCTACGAACCCTGATATGTCAAAGCTAGGGCGTGTTAACACTAATGGTCATTTTTATGAGATCCTGCGGACAGGGAAATCACCGACGCACAGTATCGCCACATCGAGCCGTATTTGCCGACGCCCCGCGGCCACGTGACGCTCGACAATCTGCACGTGCTGAATGCCATCTTGTACGTCGCCGAGCAGGGGTGCAACTGGCGCGGGCTGCCCAAGCGGTTCGGCAATTGGCAGACCAGCTCACTAGTGTCCGGTTAACTTCGGGGTCAATTCGTTAAACGCCAATGATGACACTGCTTTTATGAATATTCATGGTGTCCCCGACTTGAAGGGCCAGAGTCCGCCTTGGCACTCTTCCAGCTTGTCCCAGGCTGGAGAAAGCTATGTACACAGGCACCCTGCTATTTACCCAAGTGATGGACCAGGCGCCGTGGAAGACCGTTCACCGCATCGTGCATCGGTACCAGGGCAATTATCGGGTCAAGCGGTTCACGTGTGCGGAGCAGTTCCGCTGCATGGCATTTGCGCAATTGACCTTCCGCGAGAGCCTGCGTGACATCGAGGCCTGCCGCTCAGCCCAAGCGAGCAAGCTGTACCACATGGGCCTGCGTACGGCGGTCACTCGCTCGACCTTGGCCGATGCCAACGAGGCGCGCGATTGGCGGATCTATGCCGAATTTGCACAAGCCCTCATCCGAACGGCCAGAGCCTTGTATGCGAAGGAGGACTTGGGGCTGGAACTGGCCAACACGGTCTACGCCCTGGATGCCACGACCATCGATCTCTGTCTGTCGCTGTTCCCCTGGGCGCCCTTTCGCACCACCAAGGCGGCCATCACACTGCATACGCTGCTCGACCTACGCGGAGCCATTCCGAGCTTCCTCCACATTTCCAGCGGCAAGCTGCACGATGTCAACGTGCTCGACCTGTTGCTGCCCGAACCCGCAGCGTTCTACATCATGGATCGGGGGTACCTGGACTTCGAACGGCTCTG
>JAICWG010000068.1 GCA_025934915.1 Nitrospira sp. | reverse complement strand
GACGCTTTATCGCGTCATAGAGATATTGAATCTCCGACACGCGAGGAGAATTATCATCGGCGTAAGCATGGATGAGGTCGTCGTTCTTCCCGAATCGTTCTTGGTACGTCGTCGGCATGGCTCACCTCGATCGTCGTTTCCCGAGCAGGGTTTCTCCGACCGCGTCCTTGCAGGGTTGATCGGTGTACTTATCAGAGCAAGCCGATTGCTACAACTCAAAAGGTCTTATGCCAAAGTAGGGGTCATAGAGGAAGCGGTAGACACTCTGGTTTCCGTAGGAATACGCAAGCGAGGGAGTCGGTAGCATTGATTCTGTTCATTGTGGTCGCCGAGACTCGTGACACAACATGGTTGTTGATGATACCTGGGTCTTAGTCGATAACAAAGACGACCGAACGATGCTCTGTAGAAGTAGTGGAATGCAGGCAATGGTTGTATTGTAACCGAGTGTAGGGCATTCTAAGTCCCAAGTCCATTACGATGCTGAAAGGCAGGTCAACGATGAGGCTATTCTTAGTCGTGGGCTTTTTGGTCCTGACGAGTGCATCCATCGCGGCAGCCATTTCCGGGGAAGAACCATACGAGGCCTTGCAACGTGGAGACTTCAAGCTCGCGGCGGGACTTTTTTATCCTCTGGCGGAGCGGGGAGATGCGCGAGCGCAGTACAATCTCGGACTGCTATACGCCAGCGGTCTGGGTGTGACGCAGGACTACCATGCGGCGTTGAAATGGCATCGCATGGCTGCGAAGCAGGGTCATGCGGGAGCGCAAAACGAATTGGCGCAAATGTATACCAAGGGACAAGGCGTTCCACAGGACTATGTTCGTGCCCATATGTGGTACAGCATCGCGGGGGAATCGTTAGGCGGCGGGTCGAAACAAGAGCTGACGAAGGATCGAGAAAAGGTGACATCACGTATGACTCCAGCTCAGATCGAAAAAGCGCAGGAGATGGCCCAGCGCTGTTTCGAGTCGAAGTTCAATAAGTGTGACGAGAAGTAAGGCCCGCACCAGAATTTGAACACAGGCTTCCCGCTAACCAGACTCGCCCTCGCTCGACAACCGACGAAAACAGCATACGGTTCTGCCCAATACTTCCGAGCCGCTGGGAGCAATACAACACGATTCCCTTCTTCTTTCCCACGTGTATCTGTACCGCGATTGGAAGATTGACGCTCCAGGTCACCTAGTATTCTCTTGCCTCCGTTGCTCACGGTGGTTCAGACTGTGACCACCGGGTGGTTCATGAACCTCCGATCGGGTAAAAAATGGACGGGGCTGGGAAGTATTCTCGTCGCCCTGATGCTTCTGTCGGGACGGGACCTAACCCTTACTGCCGGAGCAAATGACAGCGCTTTCGAGCGTCCTGGATTCTCGCTTGTGACTCGAGACGGCTCCGGCGATGCCGGGCTGTATACGTCGGTCGCCATCGGGGCCGACGAGCTCGGCCTCATTAGTTACTATGATACGACCAACCAGGACTTGAAAGTTGCCCACTGCTCGAACCAGATGTGCACCTCCGCGACGATCAGCTCTCTGGACCGTGCCGGGGATGTCGGGCGGTACACCTCTATCGTGCTTGGGAGCGACGACCGAGGTCTCATTAGTTACTACGACGCGACGAACGGAGATTTGAAAGTCGCCCACTGCGTTGATATCGCCTGTACGTCGGCCACGCTCAAGACGCTCGACCATACTGGGAACGTGGGTCAGTACAGTTCTTTGACCATCGGCATCGACACACTGCCCCTCATCAGTTACTACGACGTCACCAACGGCGATCTAAAGATTGCGCACTGCACCGATGTGGCCTGTGAGGCCGCGACAATTACCGTCCTCACGTTTCTGCAGGCAGAAGGGAACGTCGGCCAATACACGTCAGTCACCATTGCCGGAGGGCAGGCGCTCATTAGCTATTACGACGCGACCGATCACTACCTGAAATCGGCGCTCTGTCCTGATTTGCCCTGCACGGAGCCGACTCTCACCACGACTCCTGATAAAACCGGTGATGTGGGCCAATACAGCTCGGTCACGATCGGGATGGACAGCCGCCCCCTCATCAGCTATTACGATGCCACGAACGGCGATCTCAAAGTGATCCACTGTGAAGAGGTCGTGTGCGTCTCTCCGACGCGCACCGTTCTCGAGACCGACGGCAATGTCGGCCAATACACGTCCATCGTGATCGGAGCAGATGGCCTGGGCCTCATCAGTTACTACGACGTGACGAACGGGGATTTGAAGGTGGCCCACTGTGGCGATGTCGCCTGTACGTCGGCTACCCTCGCCACGCCGGACAGTACCGGCAACGTCGGTTCATCCACGTCCGTCGCCATCGGGACAGATGGTCTGCCCCTCATCAGTTACTACGACGTCACCAACGGCGATTTGAAGGTTGCTCATTGTGGCGACGTGGGCTGCACCGGCGCGACTGTTACCCCATTGGACGGAGCAGCTATTAACGTCGGCGCGTCCTCTTCGATGGTGCTGGGAGCCGACGGCAAGGCAGTGATCAGCTACTACGATGCAACGAACGGCGACCTCAGGGTGGTTCACTGCGCGGACCTCGCCTGCGCCTCTGCCACGCTGACGACCGTTCAGAGCCAGGACAACGTTGGACAGGACAGTTCTGTGACGATCGGCACAGATGGGCTTCCCCTCATCAGTTACTATGACGCAACGAATGGGGACCTGCAAGTCGCGCACTGTACCGATGTTGCTTGTACCACCGCGACCGTCTTTACGTTAGATCAGGTTGATCAGGTCGGTCGGTTTACGTCGATGACGATCGGGACGGATGGGCGAGGCCTTATCAGCTATTACGATGCGACGAACGGCGATCTGAAAGTGGCCCATTGCGACGATGTCGTTTGTAGCTCGGCAAAGATTACCAGCTTGGTCAGCAAGGGCGACATCGGTCAGTTCACGTCAATCACTATAGGTGCCGATGGGCTGGCGCTCATCAGCTACTATGACATCACGAACGAGGACCTGAAAGTTGCGCATTGCGACGATGTTGCTTGTGGTTCTGCGACAGAAAGCACGTTGGACAGTAGGGGCAATGTCGGCCTGCATAGTTCTGTGGCCATCTGGTCCGACGGATTGGCGTTGATCAGCTACTACGATGCCACGAATGGCGATCTGAAAGTAGCTCACTGCACCGACCTTCCATGTCGTTCTGCCAACGTGAACGCGCTTCACAGCCAGGACAACGTCGGCCAATTCACGTCGATCACCATGGGGCCGGACGGCCGCGGCTTGATCAGCTATTACGATGCAACGAATGGAGACTTACGAATCGCTCATTGCGCCACCGTTGACTGTGAAACGGCGACCCATACTGCCGTTCAAAGCCAGGATCAAGTCGGTCAATTCACGACGATCATCATCGGGACGGACGGGCTTGGCCTGATCAGTTACTACGATGTGACGAACGGAGATCTGAGAATAGCCCACTGTTCCAACAGCTTCTGCGTTCCTTATCACCGGCGTTGAAGTGAATCCCTTCCAATATTACTCGGCTTGTGCCTGGGCTCTTGTCTATGACGAACGAAAGTTTCGAATCTCTCCCAATGTTTTTTCGATTTCCTGCGGTGAATTGAGGAGGCTCGGCGCGAGTCTGGCATATTGTGTCGCGTACGGTGTCACGCTGCCGACAATGCCGCGCTGCCGGAGTTTTCCCACGACAGCTCGAGGCACCATACCAGCTACCTCGAAACAGACGATCCCCGCCGAAAGATCCTGTGATACCGGTGTGTGCAAGGTGACATGAGGCATGGCGGCCAAGCCTTGCTTCAACTGCTGATTCAGTTCGTAGATGCGCTGTGTCACTGTAGCTTTTCCGATGGCTTCATGAAGCTTAAACGCTTCATCCAGCGCCCAGCGATGTTCGAATGAATGGAATCCGCCCGGAGTCATGTAAATCGACTGAGGGAGATTGTTCGGCGAACCATTCTCCATCCATTGATCGAAGGCCCGAGAGTTGAACGTCGGAATGATCGACAGCGCAACGGGCCAGGTCTGCGGATGGCCCCAAACGAGACCGGTTCCACGAGGGCCGAACATCCATTTGTGAGTCCCAGCAATCAAAAAATCACAGCCGAGTTCGCTGAGACGAAAGTCTTCGACACCCAACGCGTGAACTCCATCCACACAGAAGATCACCCGGTCCTGCTCAGCTCTCGAGCGATTGATGGATTGAATAGCCAGAGCCATCTCGTGAATAGGCAGCTTGAGTCCTGTGCTGGAATGAACCCAGGTGATGGCCACGATGCGCGTTGCGGGGGTAATACTTTTTTGTAGGGCATCGACCAGCTCGTCGCGAGACACCGTCTTGAGCGAACGATAGAGGGGGATCTGACGCACGGTGGCGCCAGTCCGTTCGGCACGGAGACGTAGAGAGGTTTCCGTCGAATAATGGTCATGTGTTGTCGTCAGAATTTCCTGTCCCTGGCGAAGCGTCAAGCCGCCATAGAGCAAGCCCAAACCCATGGTTGTGCTATCGGTCAACGCGATGTCGTTGGGGTGGACATCCAGATAATCGGCTGCGGCCTGGAGGACCTTTGCTTCTTGTTTCTCTTCGTGCTCGTGCCAATAGCCGATGGGATCGGCATCAAGACCAGCGCGATGCCGTTCGATCGCTTGGCGTACCGGCGTGGGATGGGACGCAAGGAAGAACGCTGCGAGATGGATGAGTTGAGGAGATAATGGAAACTGCGCCCGAAGATCATTCCAGTTCTTGAACTTGCTCTTCGGAGACTGCTGATCGGCAAACGCGCCGGGGTAAGCGTTTGCCAGAACCGTTGCGCCCAAGGCCAAGCCGGTACGCACAAGGAAACCTCGACGTCCAATATCGTTCATACGAACCTCCAGGTCAGAGCTGACAGCTGTACTCTACTGCTTGTCCAGAAAAGCAAGCAAGGAGCGACTGGGACTATTCCAGCGGGCTAGAGGACAGCAGCAATAAAGGAGACGATTCTGCTAGGACTGGTAGGTTTCCATGGGAGGACAACTGCAGATGAGATGGCGATCGCCGTAGGCCTCATCGATGCGGCTCACGCTCGGCCAGAACTTGTTATTCTTGAGCCAGGGAGCAGGAAACGCCGCCTGTTCCCGGCTATAGGTGCGATTCCATTCCGTCGCCGTCACGATCGCGGCGGTATGAGGGGCATTCTTCAGCACATTGTTCGTTCGGGGTTGGCGTCCATCGATGATCTCCTGAATCTCGGCGCGGATCAGAATGAGTGCTTCACAGAACCGATCGAGTTCGCTCTTTGCTTCACTTTCCGTCGGTTCGATCATGAGCGTGCCTGCCACCGGGAACGAAACGGTCGGCGCATGGAAACCGTAGTCCATCAATCGCTTGGCCACATCCATCGCTTCGATACCGGCGCTTTCCTTGAATTCGCGCAGATCTAGGATGAACTCATGAGCTACCAGTCCGGAGTCCCCCTTGTACAAAATGGAGTAATGCTTTTCCAGCTGCTTGGTCATGTAGTTGGCATTGAGGATGGCCACCTGTGTGGCTTTGGTCAATCCGTCACGACCCATCAAGGCGATGTACACCCATGAAATCGGCAGGATGCTCGGACTGCCGAACGGGGCTGCCGAGACAGGACCGATGGCTTGAGGCGCACCAAGCTTGACCACGGGATGCCCCGGAAGAAACGGCACGAGATGCTGTGCCACTCCGATCGGTCCTACGCCAGGTCCTCCACCTCCATGGGGAATACAAAACGTCTTATGGAGATTGAGATGGCAGACATCGGCCCCGATGTCGCCCAGACGGCAGAGGCCCACCATGGCATTCATATTGGCCCCGTCGATATAGACTTGACCGCCATGGGTATGGACGATTTGGCAAATGCGCCGTACGCCCGCCTCAAATACCCCGTGGGTCGACGGATACGTGAGCATCAGGGCGGACAATCGATCTCGATACTGAGCGGCCTTGGCTTCCAGATCGTCGATATCTACGTTTCCATTCCGATCGCATGCGACGACGACAACCTCCATGCCGACCATGGCGGCGCTGGCAGGGTTCGTGCCGTGGGCCGAGACTGGGATCAAACAGACGTCTCGGTGTGTTTCCCCCTTCGACCGATGGTAGGCTCGGATCACCATCAGGCCGGAATATTCGCCCTGGGACCCCGCGTTCGGTTGGAGCGAGAAGGCCGCAAATCCGGCAATCTCGGCCAGCCACGATTCGAGTTGTTCGAACAAGGTCCGATAGCCGAGCGTTTGCTCGGCTGGCGCGAAGGGATGCAGACGCGCGAACTCCGGCCAGGTCACCGGCAGCATTTCAGCGGTGGCATTCAGCTTCATCGTGCAGGAGCCTAATGGAATCATCGAGTGGACGAGGGAGAGGTCTTTGGCCTGCAACCTGTGGAGATAGCGGAGCATCTCGTGCTCGGAATGATAACGATGGAACACCTCGTGCGTCAGATATCTAGTGGTTCTGACCAAGGGAGACGAGTAACTGAGATCGATGGTCCCAGCGAGATCGGAGAGGCGGAATGGCAAGCGATCATGACCGACAAAGATTTGAAGGAGGCGCTGTACTTCCTCCGCGGAGCTGACTTCGTCGAGCGAGACGCCGATCGAGCCGTCCTCATAACGTCGGAAATTGATTCTTTGTGCATCCGCGCGCGTCGCAATCTGATCCGCTTGAGCTTTGGACAATGGTACACGAATCGTATCGAAGAAGATTTTCGGCAAGACGTCGAACCCAAGTCGACGCAGACCTTCAGCCAGCAGCAACGTGAGGCCATGTACACGTTCAGCGATCCGACGCAACCCGTCCGGCCCATGGTACACCGCGTACATGGCGGCCATGACGGCCAACAAGACTTGAGCCGTGCAGATGTTACTGGTCGCCTTCTCCCGTCGAATGTGTTGTTCCCTCGTCTGAAGCGAAAGCCTGATGGCCGGTTTACCTGTCACATCTTTTGAGATACCGACAAGGCGACCCGGCACCTGCCGTTTGTACTCCTCTCTAGTAGCCAAAAACGCGGCATGAGGGCCACCAAAGCCGATCGGCACACCGAACCGTTGTGTCGAGCCGACGGCAATATCGGCACCGAATTCCCCGGGCGAGCGGAGCAAGGTCAAGGCGAGAAGATCGGTGGCGACCGCCACTCGAACACCGGCCTCATGAGCCTGCGCGACCAATGTGCTGAAATCACCCACATAGCCGTCCGTAGCCGGGTACTGCAACAAAATGCCGCACAGCTGAGGACTCGAACAATCAATGGACGAGGCGACACCGGTCTTGATGACAATACCTAAAGGGTCGGCTCTGGTCTGCAATACCGCCAAGGTCTGTGGATGACAGTCGCGCGAGACAAAAAATTCCTTTCGTTCCTCGCCCGCGTGGCGGGCGATCGTGTAACACATCGCCATCGCTTCAGCTGCGGCGGTCGCTTCATCCAACAGTGAGGCATTCGCCAGCGGCAGACCGGTCAAGTCCGCCACCATGGTCTGGAAATTCACGAGCGCCTCTAAGCGGCCTTGTGAGATCTCGGCTTGGTATGGGGTGTATTGCGTATACCATGCCGGATTCTCTAGAATATTTCGCTGGATCACGCCAGGGGTGACACAATCGTAGTACCCCATGCCGATCAGCGATCGATAGACCTTATTTTGGGACGCGATGCCTTTCAGACGGGCTAGGACGGCTTGCTCACCGTCGCCGTTCGGAATATCCAGGGACCGACGAAAACGAAGGTCTGGAGGAATGGCCGTATCGGCCAACGTATCGAGCGAGGTTAGACCCAATGAGGCCAGCATCTCCTGAATATCGGCCCTTGTGGGACCCAGGTGTCGGTGAACAAAGTCATCGGTCGGTTGGAGCCAATCGTGAGTGGTCATGGAGTCGACTGTCCCTCCGTTTGGTTCGCAGGGATGGTTGAGAGGTATCCCCGTCAATTGGGCAACGTACCACGCTATCAGCTCTTTTTCCAAGAGACCAGATCCACTTTTCGGGGATGATTTCATGGCGGTCATGATAATAGGTGGGTTGCGAGGGCCTTGTCTGAAGCAGCCGCCGTCGGGCTCGGCTGCGCACGGGGTAAATCGTCTTGCACAGCGGCCGGCTTTGGTTGCTTTTCACATAATTCACGCTATTGTTAGCTCATACCTCCAGTCCGGAAAGCTGACCGATGGTCGTCACGAAGCCGAGCCCCGGTGAAAGGACAGAGAAGGGATCGCCGCAGCGCTTCTTGATGGTAAAAGCTATCGTCATAACGCTTGTTCTCGGTACCACGATGGTCATCGGGTATGCGGGATACGCGATGTTCAAAAACCAGGGTCTGGTAACCAAATTTCTGGCTCCCCATGTACCGACAAGTCAGTCCAGCGTGGTTCTCACAGATTCGCGGCCGAAACCCTTTCAGCCCGATGTCCGTCTGACTCGTGAAGGGATCGACCTTCTTCTCGATGCGCTCGACGAGGCTGTTCGACGAAAGGATGTCAACGGCGTCCTACGCCACATTACTCACGACGCGACCATCACCATTCATCTGAAACAAGGCCCGCAGCAACAGATGGCCATGCTGACGCGGGAAGAATACCGGAAAACTCTCGCCATGAGTTTCGCCTTTCCCAGCGCCAACGACTTCACTCGTACGAATACGTCCGTCTCGTTGGCCTCGGATGAGCGAAGCGCGAAAGTGTCCTTCAAGTCGACGGAGACGCTTCGACAAGCCAATCGGGAGTTCAAGACAGAAGGCGAAGAAACGCTGGTCTTCAATATACGCGACGGCAAACCCAAGATTACCTCTCTGGAACAGACCTTCCCCGGCGATTCGACCTAGCCCCGGCTGCATGAACGATCGAGCGTATCTGTACGCGACAAGATTCACATTCATCGGTCTGGTATAATCACGCCGCGCTCAACATTCGTTGGAGTGTGTATGCGGGTGCTTGTCATCGAAGATGAAACCAAAGTCGGCTGTTTTATTAAGCGAGCGTTAGAAGAAGAAAGCTATGCCGTCGACCTCTGTGAGGACGGAGCCAAAGGGTTGGGGATGGCCCTGGTGACCAACTACGACCTTCTGGTCGTCGACGTGATGTTGCCGTCCATGTCCGGTCTGGATGTGTTGAAGAATATCCGCCGCGAACGGATCCATACACCGGTGTTGATCCTCTCGGCTCAATCCCAGATCGACCAGCGGGTCAAAGGACTGGATGCCGGCGCCGACGATTACCTGACCAAACCGTTTGCGATCGATGAACTCTTGGCGCGCGTTCGGGCCCTGTTGCGCCGTGGGGCATCCGAAAGCCCAGGAATTCTACAGGTGGACGACCTGATTCTCAACCCGGCGACCCGTGACGTCACCCGGGAGGGGCAACGCATCGATTTGACGCTGAAAGAGTATGCGTTACTCGAATATCTGATGCGCCATACCGGCCGCGTGCTCACCCGGCCCATGATCTCCGAACACGTATGGAATCAAGACTTCGATACTTTCACCAACGTCATCGATGTCTATGTCAACTATCTTCGGAATAAAATTGATCGAGGCCGAACCAAGAAATTGATCCATACCATTCGCGGCAGCGGGTACATGCTGAAGGCAGACTAGCACGACGCCGAAGCAACCCTCTTTCTCCTGCTTCGGCTCCGGATGCGTTAAACCGACAAGAAGGCTCTGCGACGGTATCATGTCGTCACCAGCGACCAGGAGCTGACCTATGCCGCTACGTGTCCGCCTGACCCTCTGGTACGGGACTGCCCTTGTCCTGGTCTTAATGATTTTCTCCGTGGTTCTGTACGCCATGACCGCGCGAAATTTGCGCGACGCCGTCGATCAATCCCTCGAAGAAACGGCGACGACGGCTGTGCGTTCGCTTGAAGAGCGTGGATTTCTTCCTCTGATCAATGAAGAGGAACTGCTCTCCCAATTTCCCGAACTGACGCGCATCGATAAGTTTTTCCAGATCTTCAGCCCCTCAGGCACCATATCGATCCGTTCTCCCAACATCAAACAACACGAAGTTCCGCTCAGCCGGACTGCTCTCGATACCGCGTTCGCCGGACAGAGCATTTTTGAGTCGGCCAAGTATCCCAATGAGCCTCCGTTACGGCTGATCTCCATGCCGATCATGTATCGAGGCAATCTCTTGTATATCGTGCAAGTGGGCACGTCGATGGAATCGGTCGGAGAAACCCTCCATCGATTCCTGATTCTGCTTGTGGTCGCAATCCCGATCGCCCTGACCGTTTCTCTCGCGGGGGGATGGTTCTTGGCAGGACGAGCGTTACGTCCGGTCGATAAGATTACCCTTGCCGCGCAGCGCATCGCCGCGGGAGATCTCAGCCAGCGTCTCAGCATGCCGGCGGCTCACGACGAAATCGGTCGCCTGGCCGCCACATTCAACAACATGATCGGCCGACTGGATGTCTCGTTCCGCCAAATTCGTCAATTCACCAGTGACGCGTCGCACGAGTTGCGGACCCCTCTCACGGTGATGAAGGGCGAAACGGACTTGGTTCTGCGGCGCCCTCGCGCCCTCGAAGACTATAAGTCGGTGCTTGAGAGCACTTTGGAAGAGATCGATCGAATGACCCGCATCGTCGACGAACTGTTGTTCCTCTCCCGTGCCGACATGGGAGAAGTCAAAATGGAGTCATTGCCCGTTGCGATGGAACCACTCGTCGAAGATATTCATCGTCAGGCCACGCTGCTGGGGCAGGATCGAGGCATCGAGGTTGTACTGGGAACCGTCATGCAGGTGGTCGTGCAGGGCGACGACTTGCGGATTCGCGAGTTGCTGCTCAATCTCGTCGAGAATGGGCTGAAGTATTCGTACCCGGGAGGAAAGGTCGAGATCTCGCTGTTGAATGACGGCCGAGAGGCCAGGCTGTCGGTCACGGACCATGGCATCGGCATTGCCCCGGCAGACCACAAGCGGATTTTCCAACGCTTCTTCCGCACGGACGTCGCTCGCGCCCACACGAAGAAGGGGACAGGTCTTGGTCTCGCCATTTGTGCATGGATCGCCGATCTGCACAAGGGACGGGTAGAAGTCAAAAGCGATCTCGGCCAGGGATCAACCTTCACGGTTGTGCTGCCGCTCGCTCATCCCCCTGCTTAGCAGGCCGTTGAAAAAAGTCCGCCAGCGGCGTCCTCGCATCGCTCAGAAGGCTCAACGTACCACCGGGCTAGAGCTGCCAGAGCAGCTCGGGGCAGGGCGGGTGAAATGGCTACGCCTCGCCTCTTCGCTCGCTGCGGCCTTGCCGAACGGCCTTTTTGAACAGCCTGCGGGGGCCCTACCTGTTAGCGAAGTTTAATCCTCGATTAATCTCGCTCTCATTACCGGTTGTTAGGTTTTGTAATCGAAACCGGGAAACATCCTTGCAGTCATGAGCTCGTTCTCTGTCGATTCTTTGATCAACAATCTCACGTTAAGGAGGAAGTCATGTCATCGCATTCGTATCGTACCATCGGTTCCGTGATTGGGATCGGTCTCCTGAGCGGCGCCCTGGTCTGGGGAAACCACTCACTCACCGCGTCCCATGCATCGGATGCGCCGTCTCCGATCGCTATACCTGCCGCTATACCTGTCGCCGTAAACACGCCGACGAATGGCTTCACGGAAGTCGCTAAACAAGTAACTCCAGCGGTCGTCAACATCACGACGGTGATGACGGAGAAGGTTTCGGAGGGGTTTTCTGCCCCGGATGAACTACGAGACCGAATGGAAGAGTTCTTCGGAAAACCGTTCGGACCTCGTGGGCGCGGACCTTCCGACCCTTTTGGAAACCAAGGACCTCGAAGAGGACAAGGGTCGGGCGTCATCATTTCTTCGGATGGATATATCTTGACCAACAATCACGTGATCGCCAAGGCCCGTGAGGTCAATGTCACGCTTCCGGACAAGCGCGAATTTACAGGCAAGATTATCGGTGCGGATCCGAAGACCGATCTCGCCATCGTAAAGATCAACGCGATCGACCTTCCCGCGGTGTCGTGGGGCGATGCTTCACGACTGCAAGTCGGCGAGTATGTGTTGGCCGTCGGCAATCCCTTCGGATTGAATTCCACCGTGACACTGGGCATCGTGAGCGCTGTCGGTCGAGGCCACATGGGAATCACTCAGTATGAAGATTTCATTCAGACGGATGCCGCCATTAACCCCGGCAACTCAGGCGGTGCGTTGGTGAATACCAAGGGTGAGCTCGTCGGCATTAACACGGCAATTTTCTCACAGACCGGCGGCTATCAAGGCGTTGGTTTTGCCGTATCGACGACGATGGCAAGACCGATCTATGAGAGTCTTGTCAGTACCGGCAAGGTTGTCCGAGGCTACCTTGGGATCGGCATCCAGGACCTGAATCAGGATCTGGCGAAGTCCTTCAATATCAAGGATTCGAAGGGTGCCCTCATCAGCGACGTGAAAGAAGAGGGCCCGGCTGAGCAGGCCGGACTGAAGCAGGGAGACGTCATTATCGAATATCACGGCACTCCCGTGGATGATGGCATGGCTTTGCAGCGACTGGTGACCAGGACATCGGTTGGTACCATAGTACCGCTGAAATTGATTCGCGACGGTCATGAGCGTGAGATGACGGTCAGAATCGGTGAGCAGCCGGATGAAGCCAAAGTCGCCAAGGTGGAAAGAGCCGAAACCGACAGTGCCTTGTCCGGCCTCGCGGTCGAAGACTTAGATCCGGCTATCTCCAGAGAACTCGGCCTTCATGGAAAGCGAGGCGTGGTGGTGACAAGGGTTGCCCCGGAGAGTGGAGCTGAGAAGGCCGGTCTCATGCCGGGCGACGTTATCCGAGAGATCAATAGGCAACCGATCAGGTCAGTAAAGGATTTTGAGAAAGTCTCCTCGGATGTGAAAAAGGGAGGCAATGTGTTGATCTTGGTCAATCGGCGTGGGAATTCGCTGTTCCTATCGGCGAAGGTGTAATCCCGCAAAAGAGAAAAAAGAGCAGGTCATCCGACCTGCTCTTTTTTCAACAACCGCTAGTCGAACACCACCGTCTTCCTGCCGTAGACTAAGACCCGCCGTTCGATGTGCCGCCGCACTGCGCGCGCCAACACAATTTCTTCCAGGTCTCGACCTTTGCGCACGAGATCCTCCACCGTATCCCGATGTCCTACACGAATCACGTCTTGCTCGATGATCGGCCCCTCGTCCAAATCTTGAGTCGCGTAGTGGGCCGTCGCTCCGATGATCTTCACGCCCCGTTCATAGGCTTGACGATAGGGATTCGCTCCGATAAAGGCCGGAAGAAAGGAATGGTGGATGTTGATGACCGGGCAGCCGATCTGAGCGAGAAAGTCCGCGCTGAGGATCTGCATATAGCGAGCCATAACGACGAGCTCCACCCGCTGCTCTTTCAGGAGCGCCAAGACCTGTCTTTCCTGTTGCTGCTTGGTCTCCTTCGTCACGGGATAGACGGCAAAGTGAATTTTGAAGAGATCGGCCCAGCTCGCGCAGGTGTCGTGATTTGAGATAATGACGGGAATATCGATGTACAGTTCGTCTCGGCGGTGCCGCTGAAGCAGATCGGCCAGACAGTGATCCTGTTTCGAGACCAGCAAGCCGACACGAGCGCGTCGGCTGGACACATACACTTCGTAGCGCATCTCGTATACTTTGGCGACCGGAGCAAAGGCGGCAGGAATGTCGTCTGAGGGAATCTGGAATCCCTCCGTTGCAAATTCCATTCGCATGAGGAAATCGTTCGTCTCGTCGTCTGTGTGATGGTCGGAGTCGAGAATGTTCCCGCCGAAGTCATGGATGAATCCAGACACCCGAGCGACGATGCCTTTACGGTCTTTGCAATGGATCAGCAGGACAATGGAGTCTTTCTTCGGAGCCGCCACTGGGTTGCACCCCTGTAAAGCGGCCATTTTCACCGTACAAGATTAGGAGTAATGGAAACACTCAGGAGACAGAGTTCCTGACGATGCGTCCAACGAGATCATAGTCTGCTGCATCGGTGATTTCGACGGTGCAGAAATCGCCTGGCGTGGGAGTAGGCATTTCGAAGCGGGGATCGCGTACGTGGAAGCTCGAGGTCGAGCCCTCGTCGATGTAGACAACACCATCTATTTCTGGCGCGAACCCTTCATGGCGCCCTTCCATGGTGCCCTCCGCTTCTGCTGATCGCCCATCGATGAGCACGTCGAGGATTGAACCGACTTTGGCCCTCCCTTTGGCCGTTGAAATCGACTCCTGAATGGAGAGGATGGCATTGCGGCGCTCATCCATGACTTCTCGCTCGACTTTCTCGTCTAAGTCGGCCGCCCCCGTCCCTTCCTCATCCGAGTAGAGAAACACCGCGACCCGGTCGAACTCAGCCTGCTCAACGTAGTTGCGCAGTTCAGTATAAGCCGCATCGGTTTCTCCCGGAAAGCCGACGATGAAGGCCGTCCGAAAAGCCACCGTGGGAATACGGGTACGGATACGATCGACCAAGGCTTCGATCACGGCGCGGTCACCCAGACGATGCATGCGTTTGAGCATGCGGTTATTGATGTGCTGAAGAGGCATGTCGATATATTTGGTAATCTTTTCTTCCCCCGCATACAGATCCAGCAGATCGTCCGTGACTTGCTGGGGGTACAGGTAGAACGGTCTGATCCATCGGAGTTTCTCAACCTTCACCAATTCGCGGAGCAGTTGAACCAGACCTTGACGAAGACCAAGATCGACGCCATAGTTGATCGTATCTTGCGAGATCAGGTTGATCTCTTTGACACCTTCGGAGGCGAGCCGGCGCGCCTCTGCAACAATGGATTCCACAGGCCTGCTGCGCTGCTTGCCACGCATCAGCGGAATGGCACAGAATGTACAATTGCGGTTACAACCTTCGGCGATTTTCACATAGGCGCTATGCTGCCTGCCGAGTCTTAGGCGAGGTGCGAGTTCATCGTAGAGATAGGGAGGTTGGCTGATCCACAGACGACGATGCCGTTTTTTGGGAGCCAACAAGTCTCGGCAGATCTCCGCGATCTTGCCGAACTCTCCCGTGCCGACCACGGCATCCAACTCCGGTAACTCCTTCAGCAAGTCTCCTTGATACCGCTGCGCTAGACAACCGGCTGCAATCAAGACACGGCAGGTTCCTGTTTTCTTCAGATGTCCATGTTCGAGAATGGTGTTGATCGATTCCTCTTTGGCCTCTTCGATGAAGCCGCAGGTGTTGACGATGACCACGTCGGCTTGTTTCGGGTCACTGGTCAGTTGAAACCCCTCGGTCACGAGAGACCCGAGCATGATTTCCGTGTCGACCTGATTTTTTGAACAGCCAAGATTCACAAACCCGATCGTAGTTTTCTGGGGACTGGCTCCGATTAAGGATCGGTGCCTGTCCTTTTGGGCTACCGGTTTCGTACGCCGTGGAATGATCAGTGGCTGAGACATAGGGGCAGTCTACGGGAGGGTGAAAAAGTCTGTCAATTAGACCTTTATGGCAGACCCTTGCAGGAGACCGTTCACTTCCCCTATTGTGCCTCTCATGATTCGAAGCTTTCAGGGCATCAGGCCGACGGTTCCCAACTCATGCTTTATCGAAGAAACCGCCGTTGTGATCGGCGATGTCGTCATGGGTGAAGATTGCAGCGTGTGGTTCAACGCCGTGATCCGAGGCGATGTAAACTATATCCGGATCGGAGAACGGACGAATGTCCAGGACCTCTGCATGCTCCATGTGACTCACGATACCCATCCGCTCATCATCGGCAATGCGGTTACGATTGGCCACAATGTCGTGCTGCATGGCTGTACGATTCAGGATCGTGTGTTGGTCGGAATGGGCGCGATCGTCATGGACGGCGCAGTGATCGGAGAGGATTCTGTGGTGGGAGCGGGAGCACTGATCGTCGAAGGGACGGTCGTACCGCCGAAGAGTTTGATTCTCGGATCGCCAGCCAAGGTGAAGCGACCGGTAACAGAGGAGGAGTTAGCCTGGATTAGAGAGTCGGCAGAGAACTATGTGAAGTACGCGAGGCAGTATATGGGCGATTCAGCCAAGAAAACCGGCTTTGAACTCTGACTGACCCCAGAAGGCGGAACGCTTACTTCTCACTCTTTACCAATCTTGATGAAGCAGATCGGATCGCCGACGAGCGCGGTGGGATACTGTTTACGCTCCACGTGGTAAGGAATCCTATGTCTATGGCACCAGTCCGCGATCCATACGACTTCCTCCGTTGATGTCGTCACCAGACCGGGTACACTCAATTTTGGCATGCAGCGATTCACGATCGTCTGTACGATCCGCCGTTCTTTCTGGAAAAGAAGAGGATTGAAGCTGACCGGATCAGCTCGCCCGTACGATAATGGTGCAAGGTGTGGAAACCGCTCGGGATCATTCAAGACACTCACAATCCAGAGATGATCAAAAAAACCAGCCGCTGAAGAGGCGTCCTGGCCCCTAAACCTCACGGGTAGCGATCGGCAGGCGCGATTGAGTACTGCCACTTCCGATCTTTTGAGATTATAGGGCTCAACTTGGCGTTGTAGCTCGATCGATTCTGCAAGTAGCACAGGCAGCTCTGTCACGCCAGCGCCCACATACAGACTGCGCCCGTCAGGCGGTAGCTTCTTTACGAGAACTTGGGCTACCTTGATTCCCAGTCGCCGACAAGGTGCCCGCTTTCTAAACCAAAACTCATCGCCCCCTTCATAACAATAGACGGACTCGAGCCGTGTGTAATCGAGCTGATCGAACACCTCGGCGATTACACGTCGAGTTGAATCTGAGAGACGTCTCTTCATGGCCGCTCACTTATGTCACAAAGCCTTACAAGAAATCGATCAGACTTCTCTTTTTTCATGATTCCTGAACAGCACGATGTAGTGAACGACTGGCGCCCGGATCGGCTTAGGCAACGACTGTCATTCGCCGTCGAACGCGCGGTGGAGCATCGACTGGAAGGGGTCACCCAGACGGCGGCAAGAGGAGGTTTGTTGGTATTCCATTGCTCGAATCTCTAGCGACGAGGACGGTACGAAGCGTTGACTATCTATCGTTGTCGTTTTGCGATCAGCTCACGGACAGCGGGAACCAACTCGGTGGGAATTTCCATAACCGTCTGGGTCTTGTATTCGGTTGCAGCTTCGTCCTCGGCAACCGCCTCTTCCTCCGTCTGTTGTTCGTAGTGAGTCAGTACTCGACGAACACGCGCTTCGTCCCAGCCTGGAGGAAACTTATTCTGGGTGGTCATAACTTCTTTCTCCGTTGTCTTGGCTAACTTTTCTGGGAGAGAGAAAGCGTCGTAATCGGCAGGGCTTCTGCCTCAAGACGAGAGAGGTCGACAATCTGACTGGCATGGTCAATATCAATCCCGACCACATGCCCTTCGGCATCGAAATCCAACACCACGCCCGGTGCCGCTTCTCGGGAATCGACGCTGACCTTATCGGACAGATCGATATAGAGGGAGTCTGTTTCAGGATAGTAGTGAAACTTCACGATCCTGCCTCTTTGAAATTGCGATCTAGAAACGCGTTATGCACCGTCATACTATCCTCCAAGGTCACCACGCGCAAGTACCGTCCAAGTTCAGGAATAAGAACCCAGTGGCGGATGCGACCATCGGGCTGCACTTCACGGTGGACGGGGTGGCGCAAAGCTTGTTCACACCATTCGCGTTTGATGTACGGGCGTTTTCGCAAGGTCTGCTCTTCAAAATAGCGAGTGGTCTTCACAACTCACCTTAAAACGTGCGGCAGAGGAGGGAGTGAAACACGTCATCCAATTGGTGGCAGAAGGCAGTTTGCCGGAAGAATATTCGATTATACCGATGTGACTGCCTGTGTAATCACGGAGAAGTCGCCCTCTGTCGGCATGACGAACAGGCAGTGGCCATCGCTACGCGAAGCCCACACAGCGCCGACGGTGCGTTTCTCTTCGGCGTCATTGCCGTCGTACAGATGCTTGCCTTTGTACTCGACCGCGAGCACGCGACCATCGGTTAACTGACAAATGAAATCCGGATAGAACCAGTCCTTCGAGGTCTGAAGCCTGAATGAAGTCGGCTTGCGAGGAAGATTGCGCACCCAAAACCTTATCGCTGGAAGATCATCAAGAAATTGTGCGCATTGAAATTCTTCCGTGAGTTTCCCGTCCGCTGTTTTCTCCGTCAATTCTCCGGGCTTCGGCCCGAAGTAGTGTTTTTGAAACTGGAATCCGCCCTCGTACAGGCGGCTTGGCTCATACCCCATCGTCCGGAAGTTGATCGTCTGCCCCACATCCACGATAAGCGGTGAATCAGGGAGCATCAGTTGGTGAAAGGCCGCTTTGCATTCGCTGTCGCGATGCTCCTGGATACGTTCTGTAATTTCGTCGCACAAGCGGAAGCGATCGAGAGCGAGCGTGCCCACATCAACAATTCCGAACTTCGCCATGAGCCCTCGGATAACTTTCCGTAGAAACTCTGCCGATTCGCCTGCAGGAATATCGTAGTGGTCGATTTCCCGATCTAACCACACCACTAGACGCTCCATTGACCAGTCTTCAGTCCCACTAAGTTGAAGAACCTGTTGATGCAGCGTGCCGACAAAGTCCCCATCGGCTGTATCTCCCGCGAGAATGGTAGTCACCTCCCCTTTAGCCCCCACATCGAGAACTGCGCTCTTGCCGAAAGGTCGGGTTTTTGGATTGTACGCAGCCGACAGCGACGCATCCTTTTCGCTCAGCTTCCAAGGGTGTTCGAGCAGGAACGTGCTCTCGAACTCGTACAACAGTCCATTTTCGTTGAAGCACAGCAGCGGCACGAGAAAATCCAACTGTTGCTCATAGGGGGAAGGCTTTCTCGGTTTCCCGCTTCCTCCGAAGGCCTGCTCTGCCTGGCGTACGAACTCAGCGGCTTCCGCAACCTTGGCTTTGGCGCTCGGCGTCGTGACGCAGCTTTGCACTTTTTCCAGGTCATCGCGGTCAAGCGGCATGAGGATGGTGATAGAGCTGCTTGATACATCGATCCGTACTTTCCCGCCAAGCGCGGCCTCTTGAATAGAGGCGACCATGGCGTCGATCTCAGCTGGCGCGAAGGTCACTGTCTTTTGCTGCATGCCGAGCGGCAATGTGCCCTGAGGCACCGGAATGATGATCCGCTCCGCTTCCGCAGCGGTGAAACCGTTGTGCTCCAGGGCTTCGCGCAGCTCGGCCAACACGTCTGTGATGGATTCAGAGACAGAGAACGCATAGGAACAGTTTAGGTCGGGATGCCGCTTCACCTGGGCATTCGGCAATCGCAGAATGCGCCCGACGATCTGCTCGATGGCTGTGGCCGATCGCGTTTCTTTTAGGCTGCACAGCACATAGGCGAAGGGGCAATCCCAGCCTTCTCGTAGCTTTTCCACGGTGATGATGACGCGCACTGGGCATGTTGGTGAAGCAATGTCCTTTACGTCTTTGAGCTCATCGAGTCTGCCGACGGAGATTTTTACCTCGTCCTTCGATAGCCCGAATTCACGCACCAGCCGGTCACGCAGAGACTCACAGGCATCGACGCGTTCGGCTTGGATCAAAAGAATCGGTCGGATGTATTCTGCCGTCTGTTGTCCTTCGGTGATGGCGAGCTTTTCAAGATCGGTTCGCAGCGCGATCGCGTCCGCTAACAGTTGATCTCGCTGGCTTGGATGCCTGGTGAACACACGCAACGGCAACTTCACCATTTGAGCCTGCTTCAACTTGTGATTCCCCGTAGCTTGCT
>JAICWG010000232.1 GCA_025934915.1 Nitrospira sp. | reverse complement strand
CGTCACAGATTTAAGGGTCGGAATCTGCTCAGTGACTAAGCGAATTCCGTTATCGAGAATGAGCTTGCGGTACAAGTGTTACCCGCCCGCTGAATCGTTTGCACCGTTTCTTGTCGGCGCAGGGATTGTCTCTTTTCGACTGAGCCTGATCTTCCCTTGTTTGTCGATCTCCAACACTTTCACGAGAATTTGATCGCCTTCGGCCACTTCATCGGATACCGCTTTCACGCGATGATGCGCAAGCTGCGAGATGTGGACCAACCCATCCGTGCCCGGCAGCACCTCCACGAATGCGCCAAAGTCCATAATCTTTCTTACCGTACCCATGTAGACCTTCCCGACTTCGACTTCCTCAGTCAAGCGGTTGATGATCTCCTTGGCTTTTTGTAACGACGCGCCGTCCGCAGAAGCGATGGTCACAATACCTGTATCTTCAACACTGATCTTCACTCCGCAGTCGGACTGAATCCCGCGGATGGTCTTGCCACCCTGACCGATAATATCGCGAATCTTATCTTGTTTGACTTTCATCGTGTAGATGCGAGGCGCAAAGGGCGACAAGTCGGCTCGAGGAGCCGCAAGCCCCTTGGACATGCGGTCGAGAATGTGGAGGCGTCCCACCCGGGCCTGCTCCAAGGCTTGCTGCATCAACGACATGGTAATGCCACCGATCTTGATGTCCATTTGAAGCGCCGTAATACCGTTTTTAGTCCCGCAGACCTTGAAGTCCATATCACCCAAATGATCTTCAAGACCAAGGATGTCCGACAAGATAATGACGTCGTCCGCTTCTTTGATCAACCCCATTGCGATGCCAGCGACCGGCTCTTTGATCGGTACCCCGGCGTCCATCATGGCCAGCGTTCCGCCGCATACGGTCGCCATCGAGGAAGACCCATTTGATTCCAGAATTTCAGACACAATCCGCAAGGTGTATGGGAAGACATCTTTGTCCGGAATGACGGGCTTCAATGCCCGTTCAGCCAGGGCTCCGTGCCCAACCTCACGCCTTCCCGGTGAGCGGAGCGGCCGCGCCTCACCGACGCTGAAGGGCGGGAAGTTGTAATGCAGCATAAATGTCCTGGTGTACTCGCCTTCCAAGGCGTCAATACGCTGTTCATCGTCGGTCGTCCCTAGCGTCACCACCGCCAAGCTCTGTGTTTCACCTCGGGTAAAGATCGCGGACCCATGGGCGCGCGGCAAGGCACCGACCTCACAGGTGATCGGCCTGATATCGGCCGGACCGCGTCCGTCGGCACGCGAACGGTTCTCTAAAATCATCTTCCGGACTTCCGTGTATTCCAATTGATGGAACACAATCCTGACGTGCCGTTCACTTGAGGGATCATCCGGCTTCTTCAGCTTTTCAATAGCGTCGGCCAGAATTTCGTCCAGCCGCTCCTGTCTGGCGGTCTTGTTGGCAATCATGATGGCATTACGAATTGGTTGTGCGACCAACGTCTTGATCTCGGCTTGGAGCGCGGAGTCGATCGACTCCGCAATAATCTCCCGCTTCACCCGACCGACCTTTTTGGCCAAGTCATCGATCTGCTGGACAATTTTCTTAATCTCGGCATGAGCCAATTCCAGCGCTTCGAGCATCGTCTGCTCGGATAATTCATTGGCGCCTGCCTCCACCATCATCACCGCGTCCGCTGTACCTGCAACCACCAGATGCAGTTCACTCCGTTCCATTGTTTCGAGGTCAGGATTGACGACGAGCTGGCCGTTGACCCGACCGATCTTCACCCCGGCAACGGGACCGTTGAAAGGGATGTTGGACACCGCGAGAGCGGCTGATGCCGCCGTGATTCCGATGACGTCGGAAGAGCCGGTCTTATCTGCCGAGAGGACTGAGGCAATGACCTGCGTTTCGTAATAGTAGCCTTCGGGAAACAAGGGGCGGATCGGACGGTCAATCAAGCGGCTTGTCAGGACTTCCTTTTCAGCCGGTCGACCTTCTCGCTTGAAGTACCCGCCAGGGATTTTTCCGGCCGCGTAGGCCTTTTCCTGATAGTCGACGGTCAACGGAAGAAAGTCGATACCAGGCTTGGCCGTTTGTGCAGCCACGGCCGTCGCCAAGACGACTGTGTCACCATATGAAGCCCAAATTGATCCATCAGCTTGCTTGGCGACGCGACCGGTTTCGAGGCGGAGGATCCGACCTGCAATGTCGACTTCTACAACGTGTACCATCTATGGTCTCCTCTGGTTAAATCCACAGATGCCCACTGAGATGCGCTCAACGACAAATGACAAGTTAAAGGTGGAAAGTGTGAGACTTCTCAGTCACTTGATAAGTTTCACTTTCACACCGCGCACTTCGTGTGAGCGCATGTCGGTGTTCATCTGTGGGACATTCAAACGATACCTATGGCGCCGGTAAACGCCTCTGTTAGCACGACCGGTTACTTGCGAATGCCGAGTCGATCGATCACGGCTCGGTAACGCGTGTCATCCACACCACGGAGATAGTCCAGCAAACGTCGTCTGCGTCCGACCAGCTGCAACAACCCACGACGCGAGTGATGATCCTTTTTATGACTCTTGAAATGTTCGGTGAGATACGTAATCCGGTTGGTCAGCACAGCAATCTGAACTTCCGGCGATCCGGAATCCCTGTCATGTTGCTGATATTGCTTGATGAGTTCACTCTTTGCTTCCTTCAGTAATCCCATACCTACTCCTTCCGCATTAATGACTCAAGAGACTCAGTACCTTGCGAATTCTAATCGACCCCGCGCGGCCGGTATCGTGAGTTCCAATGGCCAACAACTGACCCGCTTCATTCTTCAGCCGTACGGGAACAGCGGCGGGGGAAGAGGCCAGTTGCCCGACTCCCACCGGAAAAATCGGCGAGCCATGCAGGACACGTTGCGCCTGCTCTGCGTTCACAACCACCGCCGGGAGTTGGAAGAGAAGTTGGTCCAACGAAATGAATCGTTCACGGAGCGTTCCCATCGTGAGATGGCCGGCGACTTGATCGATCGTCATTGCCTGTTCGATCGACAATGGGCCGACACGGCGACGTTCGAGAGCAAGGAGATGTCCGCCTACGCCTAAAACCTGTCCGATGTCGACGCACAGCGTGCGGATATACGTGCCTTTTGAGCACACAATGCGCAGGATCACGTCACGACCGTGAACGGCCACGATCTCCAGCTGATGAATCGCGATCGATCGCTCTTCCCGCTCGACCGTTCTGCCTGCTCTAGCCGCTTTGTAAAGCGGCTGTCCACCGATTTTCACGGCTGAATACATCGGCGGCAATTGCTGTTGTATTCCTCGAAATCGAGTGATCACCGCCTGAAGCACATCTTCAGGCACCTCACATGGATCGACCTTAGTCAAAACCTGACCGGTTGCATCCTGAGTGTCGGTCGTTTCTCCCAGGCGTAAGACGGCACGGTACTCCTTATCCCAATTAATCAAGTATTCAGCGATTCTCGTGGCCCGACCGACAAGGATAGGCAAGACACCCGTGGCACTCGGGTCCAGTGTGCCGGCATGACCGACTTTGCTGCCGCGCAATAAGCTCCGGACCTTGGCCACAACATCGTGTGACGTCCAGCCGGCTTCCTTCTGGACAATGAGGACTCCCTCCAGAACGCCTTCCTGGTCAGTAGTGATGCCTGCCCGGTCCATACCTTTAAGATTCCGCGACCCTCTGCCCGCTGTTGGCAGAGTCCTGAGTCTCATGTTGTTCAGATTCCCCGTGCAATCCTTCCAACAGCCGCATGATACGGTCACCGCGAGCTCCGCTGACATCCTTCTTGAAAATCACATCCGGAAGGTAGCGGAGCGAGAGCCGCCGTCCTAATTCCGATCGCACAAACCCACTGGCTTTTGAGAGACCGGCAAAGATATTCCGCTCAGCCTCGCCCGTTTCCATGGTCGTGACAAAAATATGAGCGATGCGCAAATCCCCTGTCAGCTCGACATCGGTGACCGTCACGTCACGAATCCGGGGATCCTTGATTCTTCGCATGAGAATATCCGCCACTTCCATCCGGATTTGGTCGGCCACCCGTTCGGCTCTTTTATAGGTCGTCTTCGACATCTTGCTATCCCGACGTAGTCGATCGCACGCATTGCGGAGCCTAGAGCAATTCTAATTGAGTTCTCACCACTTCGACTGCCGGCATGCTTTTGATCAGATTCAACGCTTGGTCAAGCACCTGACTTACGTGTCTACTCTCATTCGAGACGCAAGCCATCCCTAGGATGGCCTTCTGCCAGAGATCCTGCCTATCTACTTCGGCGACTGAGAGATTAAACCTGCCACGAAGCCTGTCTTTGAGCCCGTGAATGACTTGTCGCTTGTCTTTAAGCGATAGGCTCCCCGGGATGAATAATTCTATCGTGCATAGACCCACGACCATGGCCAAGGGTTCAGTTAGAGTAGGCTCATGATGGAGGCTCTACTACGCGTAACCGGCCTTTGGGAAACAGGCTGCATGAAAACTCTGAGACTTCTACTAGAGCTTCGTTGCGATCTTATCGATTGCATAAGCTTCGACAATGTCGCCGGATTTCACGTCATTGAAGTTCTCGATGCTCAAGCCACATTCATACCCCTGCTGCACTTCACGCACATCGTCCTTGAAACGCCGCAACGAAGCGAGTTTGCCTTGATAGACCACCACATTGTCACGAATCACTCGCACCCCGGCGCTTGACCGAGGGATCGTCCCGTCAATAATATAAGACCCTGCCACCGCTCCGACCTTCGGAATTGTAAACACCTGCCGGACTTCCGCTCGTCCCAACACACGCTCTTTCAGGGTAGGCTCGAGCAAGCCTTCCATCGCAGCCTTGATGTCGGCAATGGCGTCATAAATGATCGTGTAGAGCCTGATATCGACACCCTGCTGTTCGGCCAATGCGGTTGCCTTCGGCTCCGGCCTAATATTGAACCCGATAACGATGGCTCGCGATGCGGCAGCAAGCAGCACGTCGGATTCCATGACTCCACCGACTCCGTTATGAATCACACGGAGCTTGACGGCGTCTGTCGACAGCTTTTCGACTGCGCCTGCCAATGCTTCAGACGATCCTTGCACGTCGGCCTTGATGACAATGGCCAATTCCTTCACAGATCCTTCTTGGATCTTCGCGAAGAGATCATCCAAGGACACTTTCGCAGGACCGGTGAGTTCTGCTGCCCGCCGCTTTTGAGATCGCTCTTCCGCTATCTCTCGGGCGACTCTCTCATTGGAGACGACATGGAAGACGTCTCCCGCCGACGGAACGCCCGGCAATCCGATCACTTCCACCGGAATGGACGGTCCCGCCTGCTGTGCTTTTTCGCCACGATCATTCATGAGGGCTCGGACACGCCCGCTGAATGTTCCCACGACATAGGCGTCCCCCGCCCGTAGAGTCCCGCTCTGGACCAACACTGTTGCAACAGGCCCCCTCCCTCGTTCGATCTTAGCTTCGATGACAGTGCCTTTGGCCTGTCGGTGAGGATCCGCTTTGAGTTCAAGCACTTCCGCCTGAAGTAAAATCATCTCGAGGAGCGTATCGAGACCCGTTTTCTGTTTGGCGGATACCTCGACCATAATGGTATCCCCGCCCCATGCTTCGGAGATCAGTCCATGTTCAGAGAGGGCATTTTTGACCCGGTCAGGATTGGCGGTCGGCTTATCGATCTTATTCATCGCCACGATCAGCGGCACTCCGGCTGCCTTGGCATGGTGAATCGCTTCGATGGTCTGCGGCATCACGCCGTCGTCTGCTGCGACAACCAAAATGACGATATCGGTGACCTTAGCT
>JAICWG010000105.1 GCA_025934915.1 Nitrospira sp. | reverse complement strand
GTCGTGCTCGCGGTCATCGAGACGTTGTATGCTCCTGCGAAACCCCAGATCCCTTTAGAACGGGGTGCCGGGAGATGGATCGGCCTCGGGATATCCCTCACGAAGCAGGTCGAATTAGCCTCACCGCCGCCGGCATGGCCTGAGGCTTTGACCGAACGTGAACGCGAGATTATTCGATTGGTGGGACAGGGGCTCTCGAACAAAGACATTGCTTACAAATTGTCGATCAGCGATAGTACGGTCCGGCATCACATGACGAGCATTTTCGACAAGGTCGGCGTGCCCAATCGACAGAAGCTTCTGATCCACTCGCATCATGTCGGCGCCACGCCTGTTTAACCCACTTTTGGCCGGCAGCCCCTATAGCTCCAACTGCCGCTTCTCCACTCCAGGCCATGAACCTTCTACGCTGAGTACTCATTGCGTGGCTTGCGAGTCGAGACGAAACTCATACAAGTCGTACGCCTAGAAGAAACGATGCGTACGCGCAAAAGATGTGGAAGTTAGGCGTGCGACCTTGGTAAGATGCGCGGGATGTTGGCCGGTCTCGCAAATATAGGAACAATCCAACGCTGAAAGATCAACTCCCTTCTGTGCCGAGGTAGCTCAGTTGGCAGAGCACAGCCCTGAAAAGGCTGGTGTCGACAGTTCGATTCTGTCCCTCGGCACCATTCCAGTCCAGCCTCTACAGCCGCATCGATGATGTCGGCTATACCGGCAACGTCCACCAGGCTCAACTTCCTGCAGAGAATGGCGCCATGAGACATCTGTGTGCTTGGTTTTGACAGAGGCTGACACGTGGTTCGCGTAGCGGGTTCGGTTGGATCTCTCTACTTTGCCAACGTCCGGATGTCGGCCAGTACGGCGCGACTCTCGTTTTCCGACAAGCGAGCCTTCCATGAAGGCATGTTTGGCTTTTCTTCGTGGATAGTTTGGAGCAGGATTCCCTTCTCAGTCGATTCACCCATCACGTCGATGGTATCTCGCCGGGGTGGCGAGTGAAGCGTGGTTCACCGTTAGCATGAGAAGCTTCGCCCACTGTGTGGTGTCCATCAACTGTCGATCCGGTTTGTGGTTCCACTCGATGCATCGAATCCTTCGAGCGGCCTTCGAGCCACCGATAGAGGACCGGCAGCATGATCAAGGTCAACAATGTCGAACTCACGAGGCCGCCGATGACGACGATCGCCAACGGACGCTGCACCTCCGATCCGATCCCGTTGGCAAACGCGAGCGGGACGAGCCCCAACAGCGCAACCAACGCCGTCATCAAGACGGGGCGTAGCCGAAGCAGCGCGCCCGAGGTGACGGCATCGTCCAAACTATGGCCGTCCTCTCGAAGTTTATTCATATAGGAGACGAGCACAATCCCGTTCAACACCGCCACACCGAAGAGATTGATGAAGCCGACCGACGCCGGCACGCTGAGATATTCTCCTGTCAACCAAAGGGCGACGATGCCTCCGATCAACGCAAAGGGCAGATTCAAGATAATCAGGGTTGCCTGACGGAGTGAGTTGAAGGTTGAATACAACAAGAAGAAGATCAGCCCGATCGTGATCGGAACGATGACCTGCAGCTTTGCCATTGCCCGTTCCATGTTCTCAAATGATCCGCCCCAGGTAATTCGATAGCCGGCGGGCAGCGCAACTCGTTCGGTGATCTTTTGCTGTGCTTCTGCCACAAGGCTCCCGATGTCTCGTCCCATCGTATTGAAGCCGATCGATACATACCGTTGAAGCTGATCGCGGCTGATCCGACCCGGGCCTTCCTCCAACTGAACGGTTCCGAGGTCCGCCAGAGGAATCAGAGCGCCGGTCTGATCGCTGAGTAGAATATTACTGATGGTTTCGACGCTGTCCCGGTATTGTTCCGGGAACCGCACGATCAAATCGAATCGTTGCTGTCCTTCGTAGACCCGAGTCGCCGCCTGTCCCCCGATGGCAGTGGTGATAATCTCCCGCACGTCGGAGACGTTGATGCCATGACGGGCGATTTTACCGCGATCGATATCGATGGTGAGATACGGTTGCCCGAATAATTGCTCAACTTTGATATCTTTCACCCCTTGCACGCTCCCTAACACTTCAGCGATTTCCTGAGCCTTGTTCCGCAACATCTCCAGGTCATCGCCGAACAGCTTCACGGTCGCTTCTGTGCGGACACCGGAAATCAACTCATCGACCCGTTGCTGGATGGGCTGGCTGATAAGGAACGTGGCACCAGAAACGCCGCTCAATCGCTCGCGAAACTTCTGCATCAATTCGGGCATGGTCTTCGCCGTTGTCCATTGGTCCAGCGGGCGAAGCCGCACGACCGGATCGCTCTCGTTCGGCTCCTGGGGATCATTCCCTAACTCAGTTCGGCCGATCTTCGAGACAACCATCTCTACTTCCGGAAACTCCATGATCGCCTGCTGCATGCGTTTTTCGATCTCGATGGAAGCGGGAAGCGACACGCTGGGCAGCCGAATGGTTTGAGGAGCGACTGATCCTTCATTGAGAATAGGAATAAACTCGGTGCCGAGAGTCGGAACCAGAGCCAAGGCGCCAATCAGGGCGCCGATGGCCATCACCAGCACCACCGTTCGGTGTCCCAGGGCCCATCGAAGCGTCGGCGCATAGAGACCCTTGGCTTGTCGAACGATCCATGGGTCCTCCTCACTGCCCTGTTTCAGCACCAGGGAACAGAGAGCAGGCGATAGCGTAAGCGACAACACCAGAGACACCAACAGCGCGATCATGATGGTATAGGCAAGCGGTTTGAACATCTTGCCTTCCATCCCGTGCAGAGACAGGAGTGGGAGAAAAACCAAGATAATGATCAAAATACCGAACACGACCGGTTGTCCGACTTCCTTTACTGCCTGGGTGACCAGCTGCACTCTCGGTATGGTGGCGGCGGAATGGTGCGAAAGATGGCGATACACGTTCTCGACGACGACGACCGAACCATCGACGATCATACCGACGGCGATCGCCAGCCCTCCCAGCGACATCAGATTAGCGGTCAACCCGATTTGCCCCATCACAATAAATGTGGCCAATGGGGCCAGTACGAGCGTGCCGACGACGATCAATGCGCTGCGTATGTTCCCGAGAAAGAGAAACAGCACGACAATGACCAGCGCCACCCCTTCCGCCAACGACTTGTAGACCGTATTCAGCGCTTCGGTGGTCAGTTCGATGCGGTCATAAAACGGGACGATCCGTAAACCATCCGGCAGCAAATCTTTGGCATGGATGTCCTCAATGCGAGCTTTGATACCTTCGACCACATCCCGCGCATTGCCTCCCCGCAACATGAGCACGATTCCGCTCACGACTTCGCGGTCACCGTTCAGCACCGTCGCGCCGTGCCGCACCGCGTGGTCGATGAGCACTTGAGCTACATCTCCGACGAACACCGGAGTTCCGCCGGTCTCCTTGACCACGATGCGTTCGATATCCTGGAGCGAGCGGATCAGCCCTATCCCTCGCACGATGTACTTTTCATCATGTTTTTCGAGGATATTCCCGCCGGCGTTGGCATTGTTTCTGGAGACAGCATCGAAGACGTCGCGAAGCGTCAGACTGTATTTCCGCAGCATGCCCGGCTCGACCAACACCTGATACTGCTTGACATATCCACCCATCGAATTGACGTCGATGACCTCCGGTGTGCTTTTTAAGAGGGGCCGGATCACCCAGTCTTGAATCGTGCGCTGTCGGATCAAACTTTGATGTTCCGCGTCGGCATCGGTCGCCGAACCAGGAGGGCTCTCCAGGTAATACTGAAACACCTCTCCCAGTCCCGTACTGTTGGGCACCAACATCGGCTCGGCTCCCGGAGGAAGCTGTTCCTCGACTTCGAGCAATCGCTCGAGCACCAATTGACGGGCCAGGTTGATGTCCATGGAGTCGTCGAACACAATCGTAATGAGTGACAGGCCCACTTTCGTCAAGGAGCGCATCTCTGTGAGGGATGGGACACCCGTGAGTTGCAACTCGATCGGATAGGTCACCAGGCGCTCGACTTCGGCCGGCGAGAGGCCTGGGGCCTTCGTCACGACCTGAACGAGAATACTGGTGACGTCGGGAAAGGCGTCGATCGGAATAGTCCGAAAGGCATAGACACCTCCGGCTCCGATCATGAGCGCGCAGATGATGATGAGCATCCGCTGACGCAAGGAAATGTCAAGGAGGCGGGAGACCATCAGACGGGTTTCTTCAGCAACTCGGACTTCAAGACAAACGCGCCGTGCGTCACGACCGGCTCTCCTTCGTTCAGGCCACCGAGGATCGCGGTGACCGTCCCATTGGACTCGCCGACCTGAACCTCTCGCAACTCGTACTCGTTTGCATTGCGTTGCACGAAGACGAAGGTGCGCCCCTGATCGCGTTGCAATGCGGCCTCCGGCACCGCCAGCCGGTCCGGCTGCGTTTCGGAAAAGAGTCGTATGGTCGCGAACATTTCCGGTTTGAGGCGGCCGTCCGGATTCGGCAATTCCAGCCTGAGCTGCATCGTACGCGTCACGGGATCCAGCACATCGCCGACATAGGTGATGGTGCCTTTGAACACTTCTTTGGGATAGGCGTTGATGCGCACCTCTGCCTGTGTCCCGCCGGACGCATGGACGGAATGGACGAAGGGAATGTCCTTCTCCGGAATGTTGGCTTGAACCCAGACTTCCGAAAGATCCGCGATCACGAACAGCTTTTCGGTGGTCTCGACGACTTCTCCACGCGTCAGGTTGCGCCCGATGATACGGCCAGCGAAGGGCGCCACGATGGGCACGACGGATCGGATCTGCCGACTGCGGTCGAGCCGGCGGAACTCTTCCTCGTTCATGCCAAGCAACTTTAGGTGATCACGCGACTCATTGGCTTCGGCCTGGCTGCTCAGCAGTTCTGCGTGCCGACGTTGCGCTTCAGCCTCGCCGATCACTTGTTCTTGCAGTAAAAATTGGGCTCGGTTATAGGCCTGCTCCGCAACATGAAGTTTCGCCTGCGCCTTGAGATGGGCTGACTGCGCCAGCCCCAGCTCACTGCTATAGAGGATGGCCAAGGGTGCGTTCGACTTCACTTGTTGACCAAAGTCCGCGTACACTTCGACCACTCGACCCCGAACCAAGGCCGTAATCTCCGCCATATTCCGTTGATTGGGCTGAACGCTCGCGGGAAAATCCCGGTGCGTTCGAAAGTCGCTGCGCGCCACCGGCTGGACCACAAGTCCCACCCGTGACGACTCCTCCGCCGATAGCGTAATGACACCTGGAGCCGAGATTGCGGCAGGAGGCTTGCTGGCCACCACATCGCTCGGCGTCCCATCACAGCCTGATTCGATCACTATCAACCCGAACAGAAGACTACGCATGCCCCGACTGACGGATAACGATGGAGCTCGCATTGAGCCGAAAGGGCCTTTCACAATGTTCCCCCTACTGCCTGTTCAAGCTGAGTCAGCGAGACAGAGAGGTCGTGCCGCGCTTGAGCATAGTCCACTAAGATCTGCCGTTGTACACGTTGCGCATCGAATACTTCGAGCAAGCTGGACGCTCCCTGCTGGAAACTAAACTGCGCAAGCCGCAGCGCCTCCTGGCCCTGCTTCAGCAACCCCTTATCGAATACATCAATCAATTCCGCCGTAGTGCGGACATCCTGATAGTGCTGAGAGACGGCTCGTCCCAGGTCGTTGCGTGCCCGGAGCAACTCGGCTTCCTCTCGCCGTTTCGCTCCCAGCGACGAAGCGATTTCTCCCTGACGCCGGTACCAAAGCGGCAACGGCACAGTGAGGCCTCCTTGAGTTGCTGCCCGTCCGATCTCGCGCCAATAACTGCCGTTGACGGTGATCGTCGGCACCCGAGCCTGCCGTTCGAATTCAATCTTCCAGTCAGACTGCTCCACGGACTTCAGCAAGCGCTGGATGGTTGGATGCTGCTCCATCATGCGGGTCATGAGTCCTTCAATCTGCAAGGCCCGAGGAAGCATTCTGAATTCACCGTGGACCATATAGGTCGGCCCAAGCGCGCCGCCGGTCAAAGTATCGACGACCACACGGCTGTTCAGAACGAGATTATCCGCACGGGCGAGTTGCTGACGAGCCTTCAGGACTTCCACCTCGGCCTTGATGGATTCGAATTGAGGGGCTTCACCTGATTTGACCCGCGCCCTGACAATCCGTGCCACACCCTCAACGATGTCAAGGTTCTGGCGCGCGAGGTCGGCGCCTTGTTGTGCCAACAACAGGTCATAGAAGACCACCTTCACCTGCGAAACCAAATTCAACCGTGTCTCCACCATGCCGACGTTGGCGGTCGCAAGCCCGAGATCCGCCACTTGTTGCCGAGCGGCACGCATGGCCGGCCATTCGATCGGCTGGCCCACAACCACATTGTATTCGGTGAGCGAAGTGCGATCGAGAAACGGCCCGACACCGGCGCGACCTACGTCTCGTAGGATCCCATGGCCGCCGTAGGCGGTCACCGTCGGGTTCGGATAGGCACCAGCTGTCGTCTGTTGGCCTTTCTGCTGCTCAATGTTCCCTTCGGCAAATGAGATGGCAGGATTTCTCGCCAACGCCAGATTCACGACCATGTCGAGGCTGTACATTTGTCCCACGGATTCCGCAGAAGCCGTGGCCATACTCAGGCTTATGCTCATCCCACATACTAGAACCAGAATCCGTCTCATCGTGCGCTCCTCTCTGTACACCAGAGACTACAAACTCAGAGTAGGCCAAATATATTCCATATTATTTCAAATCTCTATGCCGAACGGCGCGATCTCGTCGATCCCACGCCTGAATCGAGTCGCAATCCGCTGAAGTAAAATGCTGAAATCGCCGCTGTCGCCGCAACATTCAACGATTCCACCCCCTCGGCCAATGGAATAGAAAACCTGACGCTGGACGCCTTCACGATATCCGGGGCCAACCCCCCTCCCTCGTTTCCGACTGCAATCATGAGGCGGCTGGGTATTGTCCGAATGCTCCTGATGGGGACTATACCAGCCGAACCCAGGACCGCCGAGTAGATTTCACATCCATACGAAGAAAATGCCTGAAAGCCCCGAGCATGAAAGACCGGAAGGCTCAGGATGGTGCCGGCCGTGGCACGGACAACCTTGGGGCTGAAATGATCGGCGGAATCGGCGCTTAACCAAACTCCGGATAGGTTCAAGGCTGCGGCGGTCCGGATAATCGCACCGACATTCGCCGGATCTTGTAACCGATCCCCATAGATGCCCAATGCGCTCGTTCGCCCAAACACCTGGGCCTCGTCCCACTCAGGTTGTCGGACGACGGCCAAAATCCCTTGCGTCGCCTCCACATCGGTCAGTTTTTCAAAGCCGACATCTGGGCAAATAAACTGGCGCGCAGGCAATTTCGTGCGCATTCTTCGGTCTGCGTCGGCCTCGGCAGAGAGAAAACGCGGTGATACGATCAGGCTGAGAATAGACTGTGGGTACCGATGAATCAGATCGAGACAGGACTTGGTCCCTTCAAGAACAAAGGCTCTTTCCCTGGATCTGGTTCTCTTATCGCGAAGCAGTTGCCGGATCAGCGAGGCTTGTGCGCGAGTGAGAGTCGGTAGATGCTGCACTGCACCCACTATTATACCTATACCCCCGAACCCTCCATCATCGCGCTGAAGACAATACTACTCAAGACAGCTGCCGCAGTCGATCACCGTCGCCTTCGTTCGGAGGCTGCTTCCGCAGCACGGATACGCTGCGCCCTCGCCTTGGCCCGCTTCAGTGCAGTCAGCTTTCCCCGAGTCCGAGTTTGCTCAAACTGCAACTGTTCAAGCTGAGACTTCAAATGGGCCTTTTCCTGCTTATGCAGACTTGCGCATTCCGCCTTGGACAGCTGTATCCAATCTCCGCTGCTCCTGGCACGCTTGATTCGGTCCTCCAAGGATTCTCGAAGCTGCCTGGCTCTCATCGTCATCAGAGATTTAAGAGCCTCCTGACGACGCTGAACTTCTTCTTCTTCAGCCATGATGCCCCGAATATCGGTTCCCAACATAGATCCCCACCTCCTTCAACGCGATGAAACTTGGGTGCGCATTATACCAATTTCATGCCCGATCTTGAAATAGGTCATACTATATTGATTTTATTTAATAAATATCATTTTTACCGTGCGATTTCATTGAAGCTCACCCCTTCATTCTGTATCATGACCCCATGTCGATAGGGCTATTCATCCAGGGCTGGAGACTCTACAAAAATCAATCCATCGAGTCGTTATCAGACGCGGCAAGGATTTCCACTGCGCTCCTAGAACAAATCGAGGCGGATCAGGCGGACCCCACGACCGCTATGATTGAAGCTCTTGCTTCCGCGCTTCACATTCCTCCCTCTTGGCTGTTCGACAACCCCCGGTCCTTCGAATATCTGTTCACAGACTCATCTGAGGGTGAGGAGCCGGACAGGTCTCAGCTTGATCCGGTGACTGATCGGATCCTGGCCGGATCTCACACCGACCGATCACTCTATGTCCTTTTGACGACGCTCATGCAAGCCGGTGACCCAAAACTCCTGCGGGCCGCAGAAATGAGCCTGCGCAGTTTGATCAAGCAATCTCGACAGGCAACTGTGCCGTGGCAACAACGCCCCTCCGGCCACTTCGAACCTCCGAGCGACTAGATCAATCGTCTGAACCCTGAGCCTGTCCTACTCATGTCTATTGCCAACCGGCTGCTAACACGGTCTGCACATCCTGCGGCCGCTGATCGATCGCTTGATCCCAAGTGAGGCCGGTCTGCTGCGTAAAACCCGCCATTGCTTGAATGAGCTGGTCCACTTGTGTATTGAGCAGAATCTCGCTGTTGCCTGCTTGAATCGTCTCAATTCGATTATGGCCACTGCGGTACCAGTCTTTCATCGTCACCTGATCGGCTGAACCATGAATGGCAAGCCGAAGGTCATTGGCCTGACGGCTAATCACGAGGTCAAGAGGACTGATGCCGGCATCATACAGAATCTTGTCTGCCGATCCGCTATTGTCTCGCACCACATCTTGTCCCTCACCGCGAGAGAACAGGAAAGTATCGTTCCCTGTCCCTCCGATAAGCACATCGTTTCCGAGTTCGCCGGATAATAGATCGTTGCCGTTTCCGCCGTTAAGGACATTGTTGGCACTATTGCCGGTGAGCGTATTATTGAGCTCATTGCCCGTTCCATTGATGGCACTGGTTCCAATCAATGTGAGATTCTCCACCTGGGCACCGAGCGTATGGGACAGGCTCGTCTGAACCGTATCGACTCCCCCACCCGTGGCTTCCACCACGGTGTCGCCCGAACCAATGATATAGGTATCGTTGCCGGCTTTCCCGGCTAGAGTATTGCTCCCAAGATTGAGCAACCCGTTGAGCACATTGTCCAAGCCGTTGCCGGTCCCACTGATCGCGTTGAAACCGACTAGGGTGAGATTTTCCACGTTGGTTGCGAGGGTGTGGGTAAGGCTGCTGACTACGGTATCCGTGCCGTTGTCCGCCGTTTCGATCACCGTATCGCCGGCGCCGACCACATAGGTGTCGTTGCTCGCCAACCCCCTCAACGCATTGGCCGCACTATTGCCCGTGAGCGTGTTATTGAGATTGTTTCCGGTTCCATTGATTGCTGCGGAGCCAGTCAAGACCAGGTATTCCACATTCACCCCGAGACCATAGGTCACGGAGCTGAAGACCGTGTCGAAGCCTTCGTCTGTCGATTCGGTCACGACATCGCCGGCCTGATCCACCACATACACGTCATTCCCCATACCACCGGCCATCGTATCGGCCCCTGTCTTGCCGTCCAGCAGGTTCGCCCCGCTGTTGCCGGCCAATTGATTGCTCAAAGCATTGCCGACACCCGTGCTTGGTCCCGTACCTGTCAGCATCAGATTCTCGACATTCACACCCAACGTGTAGGTGAGGAGCGAGGTCTGCACCGTATCGGTGCCTTCGTCAACCAATTCAGTCACAGCATCGCCGGCGATATCCACGACGTAGATATCGTTGCCGATCCCTCCCCGCATCGTGTCTGTGCCGGATCCGCCATCGAGCAGATCGTGGCCCAGTCCGCCGTTTAACTGGTCGCTCCCTGCCAACCCATGCAACGTATCGTCGCCTCGACCGCTCGTCAGCATATCGTTTTCCAGCGTGCCAACGAGTGTTTGTGACAGGGGACCAGAGATGGAGAGGGTGAAGAAATCGGTCGCGCTGAGATGGCCCTGGTCTGTGGCGGTGATAGCGAGCTGCAGCACCCCGGCATCACCGACACCAGGCGTACCGATGAACGTGCGGGTGATCGGATCGAAACCTAGCCATGTCGGCAGAGGGCTGCCGGTGGCCAATGTCGCTTCATAGGATAACTCATCGCCGTGGATCTGATCTGGATCGGTGAAGGTGGTATTGGGAATCATAAAAAGAAATGGTGAGTCTTCGGCAGCGGTCTGGTCTACCACTGGAACATCCACCGTCGGAGCATGATTCGGAGGATAGAGGTCAATCAGGTTCACCACATTCCCGTCGGCAAACTCCAGCGCCGAAACCACCAGTGAACCGTTCGTACCACGGGGGTCAAAATTGGCAAGTACCAGTCGATCGGTCCCGTCGGCTCCGACGTGAATAGTCAGGGAGCGCGCGGTCTCGTCCTGCGTGAAGATCAAGTCATTGTGACTGATGCCTGGCCCGAATTGAATTCGATTCCCTGCGCCGAGCAGCGCCGTATCATCAATCGTGTCGCTCCCATCTCCGATGTTGAAGATATAGGTATCGTTGCCGGCGCCGCCCCTCAATGAATCGTTGCCGCGCCCACCGACCAAGATATCGTCCCCGGCAAGAACCGTGATCCGATCAACTACATTCGTGCCGGTAATGGAATCGTTGCCGTCGGTCCCTGTCAGATCGAACCCGCGCTGGACAAGCTGGTTATACGACAGGACGGTGCCATCGGCAAATCGGAACGTTTCAATCGTGCGCGGCCCCAATACATTGTTTGGATCGAAATTGGACAGATGAAGAGCGTCGCCGCTTGTACCGATATGCATCAGCAGCGAACCTAAATCCAGGCTGAGATCAGCGGAATCGATTCCCGCGCCAAATTCGAGAGTATTCGTGCCGCCAGGTAGGCTCGTATCATTGATCGTGTCGACGCCGTCACCACTATTATAGATATACGTATCGTCTCCCGGACCGCCCATCAGCGTATCATCCCCGGCTCCTCCGGCAATGATGTCGCTGCCGGCACCGGCATCCACGATATCGTTGCCACCGAGCGCGTTGATGACATCATCCCCGGCGGCGGTCGCAATCGTGTCGTTCCCTTCGGTGATGGTCGGTCCGAAGAAACTGGCGAGGCTTGTCGTGCTGCCGTCTGAGAAGGCCAGAGTTTCAACGACAGGTGTGCCGTTCACACCGGTCAGATCGAAGCCGTTTAGAACCAGCCGGTCCGTGCCGCTGGTGCCGACTTGAATGGTGAGCGTTCGAGCGACTTCATCATGCATCACAATGAGATCATTCCAGCTGATCCCCACGCCGAATTGGATTCGGTTTCCCTCGCCGACAGCCGCGACATCCTCGATCATATCGATGCCGTCGCCGAGATTGAAGAGATACGTATCGTGGCCGGTACCGCCCATGAGACGGTCGTTGCCAAGCCTGCCGGCGAGAGTATCATCGCCTGTAAGGCCAGATAGGACATTGGCATCTTCCGAGCCGATCACGACATTGTCCAGCTCGTTGCCTGTCCCATTGATGAACGCGATACCGATGAGTGAGAGATTCTCGACATTCGCGCTGAGACTATAGCTCACAGTGCTCTGCACATTGTCTACACCTTCATTTGCCTCTTCGATGACCATGTCACCGACATTGTCTACGACATAGGTGTCATTGCCGTCGCCGCCAATCAACGTATCCGCGCCGGGTCCGCCGTCCAACACATTGTTCGCTCGGCCGCCGATCAAGATATTTTCAGAATTGTTCCCGTATCCCGTCACAGACTGCTCGGAGGAGCCGTACGGGATGAGGGAGAAACTCTCGAAGTCCGGCATTCGCGGATCAAGCAGGATGAGATTCTCGATGTTCGCCGGCAGGCGGTAGTCGTGGCCTGCGATCACCCTATCAATGCCGCCTGTGACGGTTTCGACCAGGATGTCGTCATCGCCGTTGGGTCCGATCAAATAGGTGTCGTTGCCATCACCGCCGGCCAGCATGCTGATCGATCCATAGGCCTTCAGCACGTTGTCCAGTTCATTTCCTACTCCGATCAATGAAGCGCTGCCGGTCAGCGTCAGGTTCTCAACATTGGCTTCAAGCGTGACGCTGGTGTCGGTCTGTACCGTGTCCGTGCCTTCTCCAGTCAGTTCAACCACCCTATCCCCTGCGCCCACCATATAGGTATCGTTGCCCCCACCACCGCCCAAGACGTTGACGCCGCTATTCCCGATCAGCACATTGTCGAGTGCGTTGCCGGTGCCATTATTCGCCGCACTCCCCGTCAATGTAAGATTTTCGACATCGGCTTCCAGTGTACGTGTGACCATACTCCGAACCGTATCGATTCCCTCATCCGTGAGTTCCGTAACCACATCTCCTAAATCATCCACGATATATTCGTCATCACCAAACCCGCCCGTGAGTTCATCGGCCCCGGTCCCTCCATCGAGGAGATCATGACCGGCCAATCCGATTAGTTGATCGTCGCCGGCTAGGCCGACCAAACGGTCGTGACCACTCGTGCCAACGAGAGAATCCGGTCCCTCCGTCCCGGTCATGACCGGCCGCGTGGGATTCTCAATGAAGGCCTGATCCCAAACCGTCCCATCGGCAAATTGCACCAGCTCGACCTGAAACGGAGGGGCGAGGAAGTAGAGAGACACGGTCAGCCGGTCGGCTCCCCCGCTGAGACTCAGGACAAGGTCATTGTTGTTCCTGGTAACGACGACATCGGAGGGGACCACACCGGGCGCCATGCGAATCGCATCCAAGCTGCCCTGAAATTCTACAATCGTGTCTTGACCGGCCCCTGGGCCAAAGAGATATATGTCGTTGTCCTGGCCGCCGATCAACCGGTCAGTCCCCAACCCGCCATCGAGTGCGTCGTCGCCCAGCCCGCTCCGAAGCACGTCGGCACCGTCACCGGCAACAACCCGATCCACCACGTTCGTGCCGGTAATCTGATCATCGCCGTCAGTTCCAGTCAGATCGAATCCACGGGCGAGCAGTTGCTCATACGTCAGGCCACTTCCATCAGCAAAGCGGAAAGCTTGGACTGTGCGCGGACCAAATACATTTTCGTGATCGAAGGTATCAAGTTGAATGGCATCGCCATTCGCCCCGACACGAATCAGCAGATCGCTCCGATTGGGATCGGATTGATCGGGAGTAAGATCGAGACGAAGATCAGTTGAGGGGATGCCGGCGCCGAACACGATCTCATTGCCCGCGTCGACCGACGCAGTATCCATAATCGTGTCGATCCCGTCGCCGACATTGAATAAATAAGAATCGTTCCCTTCTCCACCTTCAAATCGGTCATTGCCGAGCCCACCGCGAAAACGATCGACTACATTCGTCCCGGACAAAAAGTCATCGAACTCGGTGCCATCAATATCGAAACCACGTGCCACCAGGTCGGCAAAGGAGAGCACCATCCCGTCCGCAAATTGAAACTGCTCGATCGTCTGGGAGCCGAATACATCGAAGGCAGAGCCGGACTGAATCCCATCTGAATCGGCTCCCACTTTAATCACCGTTTGTCCAAACTGCGAGGAGAGCGAGACCGAATTGAAAGTGATGCCGCTACCAAACACGACCGTATCGGTATCAGCGCCGGAACCGGAATCAAACACGGAATCAAGACCATTCCCTCTATTGAAGCGGTAGGTATCGCTCCCGTCCCCGCCGAGCAATTGATCATCCCCGGCGCCGCCGACTAGTACATCATTGCCTGCCTCGCCTTCGAGCGAATCATTCCCCGCCTCGCCGTTCAGCACATCATTGCCGTCGCCGCCCCGCATGACGTCGTCTCCGGTCCCGCCGAAAAGCACATCATCGTCGGATCCACCTTCGAGAAAATCCGCGCCATCTTCACCGAGCAGGGTATCAGTCCCCTCCTGCCCTTGAATGGCATCGTTCCCGGCTCCCCCGAAAACTCGTTCCCCCTGCGCCGTGCCATTCAGCTGGTCATTGCCCGACCCACCCGACACGGCTAGGCCGCCTGCGGCCAGCTGACTGTAGGCGAGAATCGACCCATCGGAAAACTCGAATGTGTCGATGGGATGAGGCCCGTTCAGGTTACTGATTCCAAAGTTCCGGATCTCAACCGCATTGTCTCCGTTCCCCGTGCGAAGCACGAAAGAACCGTTGGGCCCCACCGCTGCTACAATGACATTCGTATTAATCCCTGCTCCGAAGACGAGTCGATTTCCTTCATCTCCACCTTCGACAATGACGTCGAATCCATCGCCTAGTTCATAGAGATACGTATCTTGCCCACCTCCTCCTACCAGCGTATCGTTTCCACGACCTCCAGCAAGAGTATCGTTTCCTCCGCTTCCTCCGATCTGGCCATCCGCGTCACCGACCAAGATGTCGTCCCCGCCACCGCCATCGATCAGATCATCGCCCGCATCTCCACGCAACGCATCATCACCGTCACTACCGAACAGTTCATCATCGCCGGCTTGTCCAAAGATTCGATCATCGCCCGCATCACCCACGAGCAAATCGTTTCCTTCGTCTCCTTGTAGTTCATCGTTTCCATCGTGACCGAATAGCGTATCGTTGTCTGCACCACCTATCAGAAGATCATCACCAGCTCCGCCATCGAGTTCATCCAAACCATTACCACCGATCAGGAGATCATCCCCTTCATCACCGAACATCACGTCATCGCCGGCTCCTCCATCGAACTGATCGGCTCCATCCCCAGCGGTAATCTCATCCGCCCCCTCTCCTCCATAACCGACATCGTCTCCTTCTCCGCCTAACAGGGTATCGTCCCCTGCGTCAGCGAACAGAACATCGGCTCCGTGACCACCGACTAACGTATCCTCTCCACCTCGACCGGCAAGAAAATCGGCGCCGTCTCCCCCTTCGAGCCAATCATCGCCCTCCTGCGATGCATCTACCCCGGGATCGTCTCCATACAAGCGATCATCTCCGACCCCTCCCAGCAGGACATCATGTCCGGCATTTCCTTGGAGCTCGTCATTGCCGGCGCCACCAACGAGGAAATCGTCTCCAGCCGTCATCGGCGTCAGCAACTCTACCCCCTGTTGCGTGTCGCCAACCAGCAGATCGTTTCCCTGCCCGCCATAGAGAATATCGTCTCCCCCATCGCCGCTAAGATAATCATGACCCTCACCCCCCTCTAGGACATCGTCGCCGGGAACCAATACACCGGTCACCGACACAAAGGTTTGGCTCCCATCAGAATTATCGATATACGTGCCGCGGGTGAGGGCGTCCCCCCACATCTCGTCGTCCCCAGCTCCACCGATCAGCCGATCATCATTCCCGCCGCCGCCGATCCGATCATTCCCCTCGCCGCCGTCGGCATAGTCTTTCCCGTCCAACGTAGGCGGTGGTAATAGAGGTGATGGACTAGGGATGGGATCAGGATGATAATCGTAAGGATCCGCCAGCAGTCGATCATTGCCTGTTCCACCGTAAAGACGATCATGGCCATACCCACCAAAAATCCAATCGTCACCC
>JAICWG010000054.1 GCA_025934915.1 Nitrospira sp. | reverse complement strand
GGTCAATCGCCGGAACATCTCCTCCGGCATTCCTTCCCCTCCCTGCATCTCCATGACGGTCCTCCCTTGACTGGCGAGGTATGGAATCACAGTTGGGACGGCGAGGGAATCCTGAAAATGAGGTTATGCAAGAGGTCTATTATAAGGTTCAATTGAGCTATTTCGTTAGGTGTATAGGTCCGTTGAAGATTGCCGAAACTCATCGGTTAATCGTTGTAAATGCGCTGCTATCGTTTGTTCGATTTGGTGCGTTTCGGAGATGGAATCCGCCAACTCAAGCGCCGATGCATAGCTGTTGGCTGCAAGTGCGTAGTAGAGAATCCCAGAGTACAAGTAGAAGCGCATCCAATACAGTAGTTCTCTGCTGACGAGTGCCTCCACGTTTTGGCTGTGCTGGGCGAGAGACCGTACAACGACGTAATCAACGAGGGCATCAGCATCGCTGTGAACCTGGCCAGAAAGAACAGCGTAAATGTGACGATACTCTGTCTCCATCCCAACGGCTTTAAAGCGATCTTCCACACGTGAAGGCCAGCCTGGTTTGTCCATGGGAATCCCATCAAGCGTGGCGACTTGCCGAATTATGTTCTCGCGGCGTTCAAGGTCTTTGAGAGCATGCATCTGAACTGCTGAGTCGCTCATGGAAATAGCCTTCCGCGACGCGATGAAGAATTGGGTCAGGTATTGGCCAAGGCGTGCGTGTCTATCTGAGCGAGTGACATACAAAACGGTAACAGCAGCCTCAATAGTTGTGCGCACGATTACCTCCATTGAGGCCCAAGTACCTGTGAAGAAGGAGACTAAAGCGCCCGCCGTATGCTCATAAACGCGGTCAAGCATGGTCATGATCATCGCCCAGCTAGGGTCCCCGTTAGCTACCAGTCGCTCAGCGTGCGAGGCCACCGAACCCTTTATGGATCGATTGATATCGTGTGCCCAGTTAATGACTATTCTGTCGTCGAGCCAAGTTTCTGGAACTACAAAATTATGGCGTCGAGTGAAATCTGAGATGACTGATTCGGGACTCATGGATTCCGAGAACTGGCCATTAAGCGAAGAGGCAGAACGTAAGGGCCACATTTTGTTGTTTGCATCGCCACAACCACTTACTCGGCCAGTGTGTAAAGACCGCTGACGCCCTTCACACCACTACTGCAACGAGGACCTCGGGATGGCGTTCGGCAATCCTCAAGAGCTGCTTCGCGGTGCCGGACGGCTTGCGGCGGCCTTGCTCCCATTGCTCCAAAGTGCGCTTCGAAACACCCAGCGTTGCGGCAAACTCTGCCTGTGAGAGCCGCTCTTCAATCGCACGCGGAATGGAGGTGGCCATCCACGGAATGACTCTCGGGCGGTTGCTGCTGCGCACGGCCGGCGCTTCCCGCAGCACGACGATTTATGCGGCGTGGAGAAGGAACTCGACTTTCACTGAGTCGAACGGAAAAATCACTCGACCATCCTTGCCACGATCGAGCACTCCGGTGTTCAACAGCGCCGTCACGTCCGTGTGGACGGCCTTCACATCTCGCCCCACACGGCGCGCTATTTCGCGAATAGACAGAGGGCCGGCTCCGCACATGGCTTTCAGCAATTGCCAGCGTTTAGCCGTCAGCACTTTCCAGAGAAGTTCCGGTGTGGCGAAGGTAATGCGCGCGGCTTTCTCCCTCTTCCCGGTGTTCCAGACACGGACAAAGTCAGCCATGGCTTCGTTTGGGGAGCGAACGTCAAGAACGACGGTTTTCACGATTCCACCTCATTATGTCGCGTTCGAAGTCGGCCATGAGCTTCTCTGGCGTGTGAAATGTATAGGCGTTCTCGGCCGCACCAAAATGTCGGTGGTCGCCCTTTCCTGTCTCATTGTCGTAGCGTACGACGCATATGCCGTTTACCACGTATGCCAGTCTATACTTGAATGAGTGGGACGAACCGGCCACCGGCTTTGGGACTTTCCATATTGACAGCTCGGCGAATGCAATTTCTGAGAATGCAATACGCGTCCGTAAGAGCGCGACAGCCTTCATGGCGAACGATAGCAGCGGTCATCGACCGTTGTCAATGATGACAACAGCCATGACCCGCAAGGGGGACATGTTAAACATGGGCCGCAGCCAAGCCGAATTACAAACTTGTGCGGGATCTTTCCATTTCGGCAGAGCCGATGGCGACTGCAATATGGCCGCGGTCGATTAAGCTAAAGTGTGGGCGAATGGCGAACGCCTCAGGGGGACACTCGTGCAATCGTTATCGTATCCCGGGGAAGTCAAATGGCTTGCTCCTCCTCAGTCGAGATTTCTGCGGGCCTCCACCTTTCCGCCTTGACTCCCATCCGATCGCTGTGGTCCAGTCTCACGCTATCACGCCATGTTGACTCGAACCGTCTGTTCCCTCGCTCGATTCGTCTTCTTGTCCTTGGTCCTGCTTTGCCTCGGCTACCAAAAAGAGAGCGAGTCTATCGTCTCGATCGCACTCCATCCGACCAATGCGAATATCCTCTACGTCGCCACGAACGATGCCGTCTACAAATCGCGCGATGGCGGTGGGACCTGGGAGCGGTTCCCGAGCTTCAGTGCGCGCCGGGTGACGACGTTGGCGATTGACCCTCTTTTGCCGGCAACGATCTATGCCGGCACGATGGGGGATGCGGTCTACAAGAGTCCGGACGGAGGCCAACATTGGCTCCAACATAATGTCGGATTAAAGGAACATGTCTCGTTCGTGAATCAGTTTGTACTTCATCCTGCATTGAGTGAGACGATCTATATTGCGACGACCGTCGGCGCTTTTCTTACAAAGGACGGCGGCCGTGAATGGGAAGAACGGATGAACGGGATGAAGGAAGTCCACATCGTGACGTCCATTGCCATCAATCTCAAAGACCCCACAATCCTGTACGGTGGCACGACAGGTGGGATGTATCGTACTGACAATGGGGCGATGTCGTGGAAAAGGATCAATAACGGATTGATTCCGGAGAGCGAATTGGCGTCGGCCATGGCGCTGGGTGTCAATGCCATTGAAATCGACCGGACGAATCCCAATATCGTCTATGCCGGGACGACGAAGGGGCTCTTTCGCACCACGAACAAAGGAGAGCAGTGGGAACGGATTGGACAATCCCTCCATGATCTCTTTATCAGCAGTATTCTTCTTCACCCCACGGAGCCGTCACAGCTCTATGTTGGTGGTCCGAAAGGGGTCTGGAAAAGCGCAGACAGCGGGAAGTCCTGGCAGGCAGTGAACCAGGGCATTGTGACGCTCAACATTCGCGCCCTGGCCCTGAATCCCAAGAGTCCGCAGATCCTCTACGCAGGCACGAATGGCAGCGGTCTTTATCGTTCGACCGATGCCGGGGTGAACTGGACGGCCGTGCCGCTCAAAGCCGCGCCGGCAGCTATAGGTTCAGGTTAAGGCTGAACAAAGAACTGCAATTTCCATCGAACTCAACCTTAACCTCAGCCTCGTTTAGTAACCTGTTTTTGCTCCACTCTCGCCATGCTGATACCGACTGCTGTAGGACAGCATTTTATCGGTGAGGACTTTCCACTCATCGGCGGTCATTAGATCCTTCATCTTGAACCGGAGGCTCAATATCTTGGCCGAACTCTGCATTCGCTGAACGTTGGCCTCGTTGAGAATTTTTGAAAATTCATCGGGAGCCGCGGTATAGCTGGCGTTCAGGGTATAAATATCCCGGTGATAGGCCCGTTCCTGTTCACGGCTTGTCTTGAGCTCTTTGATGATCTCGCCGACAAGCACATTGACTTGTTTTGCCTTATCGGGATCTTGGACGGTTCGATTGATCAGCCCTTCCATGTCTTGCTGGCCCTTCTGCCAGTAAGCCTCGCTCTTGCCAGCACTCATCATGCCGTGATGATGACGATATGAGGAGCACCCAGCCAGTATGAGTATTCCCATCAGCGCACACACCCCAGTGAACAGCCGATTCATACATTCCTCCGTGGAAAAGTTGTCACGTGGTTTCTGCATGCCGTATCATCGTCTGGAATATCATGCCCGAAGCTTCCTCGACGACACCCGATCCACTCCAGACCCTGAAAGCGGAATTCCGTCATCACCTCGAAACGTTCTATGCTGGGCTTCAACTCGCTCCTCCGTATGAAAGCGTGGAGAAGGCCATCCGCACATTAACGACCATGATACATGGACTCCCAATCGAAGACCAAACCAAAATCATGGCCGATCCTGGTTTGCGGTGGCAGCAGTTCCAATTGGCCTTTGATGCATCGGGCCTCGCAAAAAAGCATCGCGGGATCATCGCCGGCCTCGTTCGTAACCGATCGGCCTTGAACTTGCCGGCGGAATACGATCTCTTCTTGAACTTGTTTCTTGCGTAGCAGGATGTTCAAAAAGTCCGCCAGCGGCGTTCTCGCAGCGCTTAGAGGCTCAACATACGACCAAAGTACGCTTCGCCTCCTCGCTTGCTGCGGCCTTGCTGGACGGCCTTTTTGAACATTCTGCTAAGAAAGAACACGACGAGTCCGGCTAGGAAGTGGTGGGGAGCGCAACGGCATCTCGCAACTCGCCATAGACTTTCATGAGACGGCTGTCTTCGAGCCGATACGCGAGGGCCACCGTGACGAGTCCGAAGGCCAACACAAGGGCGGCGAGGGCGATGACCGCCACGCCTATAAGGGTCCCTCCCAATGAAGCGAATCCTCCATCCATGGCATACTGCACCACGAAGGTCAGGGACCCGATCAAGACAAGCACGAACCACAGGAGCGTCATGAGGGTCGATGACCACGGCATCCGCTTCACACACAACGTGTTCAGCGACTGGTCGTGCGGCGAAAGATGAATCAGCCCTTTTACCGGCCAGGCGGTCCGGAACCGCCTGGAGAACAATCGATATTGTGGACGGATCGCAATCTGCGACAGCTGTGGATAAAACCAGGCCACTCCATGTGGAAGCATCAGCACGCCCTCTGGAGTGAACCGATCGCTTAGGGTTGTGAGCGCGGTTCCAGGCCACTGATCGGGGTTGTTCGCGACACGACAACCGTACCGGATGGCGTCCGGGGTCAGCCGAATAAAATACAGCCAATCACCAATGATCAGCCCGATAAACAAGATCCCCGCGAAGAAGCCGGCCAGCATCATAAACGTAGCTATCACATAGGAATGAGGCATGAATCAAGGAGGCAAGGTACGAGATCATCGTTCTGCCTGTGCAGCCTTAGGCGGTATTTCTGTCCAGGACCCTCCAAGACCCACCAAGAATCTGTTGACTCATGAAGATGAGATTGGCTAGAGTACGCCGGACTGCGTTCCGGGCGGGCATCTGCACCACTTAAGTTTCCCGCCTTAATTTTCCCCCCGCGTCCGAAATGATGGTCTGCCGCCCTTGCACCTTCGGGGTATGCAGGACGCAAGTTGTTTGAGCTTTGGAGGAAAGCATGGATCCCAATAAGATTGAGCGTGTGTACACCTCCTACGCGGGGTTTTACGACAAGGTATTTGGTAAAGTGTTTCATGAAGGTCGCGAATCAGTTATTCGGAACCTGAATGTGCAGCCGAATGAACAGATACTCGAAGTTGGCGTGGGAACTGGACTGGCCCTTCCGATGTACCCGCGACATTGCCGGATTGTCGGGATCGATCTGTCCGAAGGTATGCTGGCAAAAGCTAAGGAAAAGGCCGAAGCCCACAGCCTTGATCACGTCCAGCTTCATCGCATGGATGCAGGGGCCATGGAGTTCAAGGATGACAGCTTCGATACAGTGGTTGCAGCCTATGTTGTGACGGCGGTCCCCGACTATCGCAAAGTCGTCAATGAGATGATTCGAGTCTGCCGCCCGGGTGGCCGCATCATCATGCTGAACCACTTCAGCAACGGCAACAAGGTCATTGCCGCCGTGGAAAAAGTGATTTCTCCGTTGACCAAGCACCTCGGTTGGCGAACGGACCTGTCGCTGAATACCGTTTTGGAAGGAACGTCTCTGGAGATTGCCCGAAAGCAGCGGGTGAACCCATTACGGTTTTGGGCCCTGGTGGAATGTGTCAACGGAAAGGGCAAGCAGATCAACGGAAGCGCCGCGATTCACCCTGTCTCGGGGTACGTAAACGGCAACGGGGCAGCCGGATTTGCAAACGGGAACGGTAACGGGCACTATTCCGCCGAGCACGCGCACTGATCAGTTTCACCCATCATCTCTCCCGACGGTTGTGTCGTGCATGATGCTCCCGAATCAACCAACTCTCCCATTCACGGCCGGGGATGATCGTCGTGCCGACGAGGCAGTCACCCGCAAAATGTTGGGTGATTTGATCGGTCAGGACTTCGAGGATACGGCTCATCCGTCGATCCTGAATCCCAAACACCCGCAGCATCAAACCGAAACCCGACCCCTCTGGTGGGCCATAGGCCATAACATGAACCATGTTATCCCCGCTGGCCGTGGAGTCGCCTACTGGAATCAGATCGCCTTCCCACTGCACCGCCGGATGAATGGCGACAGCCCGCTTCGCGTCGCGCCAAGCACAGGGCAGCCCGGCTCGATCCAATTCGTGTAACAGCCATTCCACCGTGGGGCCTTCGGCCGTTTGACCTTGGAACGTCCATCGAGCAAATTCAGCGGCCTGGTCGGCCATCACAAACGGCGTGGCGATTTCATCCAAATGGGCCTCATCGCACACCACGTAGAGCTCTCCCTGGGGATCAAACCAGAAACGAAGCTTCCCTGCGCTGAATTCAGTTTGAATGATGCCAAGGGCGGAACAATCGGCGCCATCCTGCTCGAAGATGGAAAAGTCCGTCACGCCGCTCATAGTGAGCTTGGCCACTCGCACCATCCCGCGAATTTCATACCGGATGGCTACCGAGACGGTGGTACCGGCTGGCACCTCCCGTCCGGAACCTTCGTCGAAGAGACGGCGTTTGGACATCTGTACGTCGGTCACGTATCCTGAGCGGAAACCGCCCGTATGCCCGATCAGCCACCGAAGATCATCTGCGTTCTTGAGGGAGTGTTTCATGATACCAATTCTAGCGCAGGGACGGACTCACAGCTAGGCTTGCGAGCGCATCCAGCATGATGCCACCGCGGCAAGCCGGGAGCGCAGCCTGGCCCTGAGTTTACATGAGCCGTGCCGCGCGAGGCCGACCTTCTCACAGCAGGCAGCTGCGATGGTCGCTTCCTCTCTGCCTTGGGTGACCATGATGAGCAAGCCGTGATGCCGACCATCTTCGTGGGTCGAAAGAAGGCGTGTAAAATGGCGGCGTACCAGAAGTTACTCGAACCGACGTCCTGGACGACACCGCCAGTCGAACGCGGTAATTTTCAAGCCGACCAGGCTTGATCGAGTATATCGAGATAGTCGTACTGCCTCAGTGCAGTGACCTGTTCCACTCGCTGTTCAAATCGTACGCGGAAGCGCCTTCTCAGCGACGTCATCCGCTCTTGCTGAATTCCACTAAGATCGTGAGGCTGCTCCGCCGGTCGTTCTCGGTAGGGTCGTCGTGACCAAGCTAACCGTTCCCCCAGGTGGTACCAGCACGCGTGGTAACGAGAGGGAAGCAATTGTCGCAGTGAATAACACGGGGCGATGTCTAGAGGAATCTTGGGTGGTTCTGCGGGACGGTCATCAACAAGGTGCGCTATCCGTGGAGCCGCGCCAGGTATGCAGGTATGATGGATACTCATCGGTCGTTCAAGCACCGAGCTAAAGAGTGCAAAAACGCGGGAAGAGCCAAGCGCTGCTAGGCGGATAGAGCACGCACAAATAGTTCTGGTTTGTCAGGGGTCAGGAGTCAGGGGCGATCATGCTTTCGTGCGATCCAGACGAGTCCGTCAGGGCGAGAGACATACCTCTGGGCGATGCCATGTTGTTTCGTCCACAGCCAACCGAATCCTCCACCCAATCCGCCAGCGCCCGCTCTCACGGCCCATCCGATTTCTTCTGTCAATTCTTTCTGGTTGAGAAGCCGAACACCAGAAATGCTGTCACGGGGAATCTCCCGACATTTCAGACTTGTAGTTGAGACTGGCTGAATCCAATCATCAAACCGTCCATTCGGTCTGGAGAGAGTGTGATTCTGTTGCCATCTGTTGGAACCAGCGATCGTTTTTCAATAAGCTTCTGAGCGGTTGATACAAGATCGGCACATGAAAACTCGATACCGAGCAATCGGTTTCTCACACCGTGATGAAATCGAAGCGGCGGTCCCATGCTGAAAGAATGGGCCGAACTTGTATCCAAGTCCGGCCGATCCAGGAGTCTTCCCCAACAGGCAGCATTGGTGGCAAGCTCAATATCGACTGCGGCAATGCCGGTGATTCCATAGGGTCCGCTCTGTCGCGTTCTCCGCCAGTTGGCCTTCAATTCCGTGAGCCGTTCTTGATGACGATCGATTTGGTTGTCGCATATGAAGACTGCGGAACTGCCCAACAGTTTCGAAAACGTCATGGCGCCAGCTTCTGTGCGGACCATCCAGGTACTGAGGGCCGCCAGAGCGCGACAGATTCGAGTGTCTCCGCCCCAAGGTCGACCGAACCAAAACGGTGTGTTCGGCTGGCCATTGAGGAGATTGCGCAAGAAGGTGAGCGTGGATCTGGTTGCAACCGGCTCTTCGGAGTGCAGTGTCACAGGGGGCGTGTGCAACACTTTTCGAGACACTAACCCGTTCACTGTCTCCCATGTCGACTGCGATGGTGCAAAACCGAGCCCGTAGAACCAGGTTCCGGGAATCCCAAATCCTGCGAAACGACCAATCTCGATAGTCATGTTGCCGGCGTGCAAGCCACCCGACACGAGCAGGCCACAGTCGGTGATTGGCCATGCGACCGGCAAGCCGAACTCGTAACGAAATCGCGCGAAGACACGCTCCACGTCCTGCGTGTGGATCAAGACGCGATCGATGCCAAGAATCAGCGACTCCGTCGTATTAGGTGTTAACATGTGGGCGGCCTACTTTAAGGGAGCGGGAACGGAAAAGGGAAGCCATCACAAGGTTCTCAACCGGCCAACATCTCTAACTCATTATTCTCATTGACGAATTCATAAATGATCCTCAGTCATTAACGATGGTTAGGCGTTCGATATAGCTGTGAACCTTGCTGGACTTCAGTGACGATCTTGCAGTAATCCACGACTGGAGGGTTGCCAATTTCATCGGCAAAGCCAGCGCCCACGTGGATTAGGGTGGTTGGGGTGACCATGTGTTGCAAACACTCTTTATTCATCGCGCCATTCGGTATATAAGAACCGAAAGTCTCCTCTGCAATGGGATCAATGCGCGTCGTTTGTCTCCAACATGTTTCCTTCGAGGGTCCGGGTGTTTTTGCAAAAGCCCTCGCGAAGCGTGGCGTGAGTCTTGAGTATACTCTTGTTCCGAAAGACGGCGTGCCTCAAGACGGAGGGGATTTGTTGATTGTGATGGGCGGACCAATGTCAGTGAACGATTCGGACAAGTGGATTGCCGAGGAGACCGCCTTCATCAGATCCGAACTGCTCGCCGGTACGTCGATGATCGGGGTATGTTTGGGGAGTCAGTTCATGGCAAGGGCGCTTGGCGCCACCGTGCGATCAGGCAAGACATTGGAAATCGGCATGACTCCTGTTCGTCTTACTGATGTGGGGAAACAGGACCCTGTGTTTGGGGCCGGCCCTGAGCACTTCCCCGTCTTTGAATGGCATGGGGAAGTCTTTGACTTGCCGAAGGACTGCGTGTCATTGGCCGGTTCTGACATTGCGCCACTGCAGGCGTTTCGCTATGGCGATCGTGCCTATGGCCTTCTCTTTCATTTGGAAATGGAGGAAAACGGGATCGACTCACTCTGTCAAGAATGTGCGCCAGACTTGATGAAGGCTCGTCTTACCGAACATCAAGTCAAATCAGCCGCTCGGCCACAGCTCCCCCAGCTCCATCAAACGGCTGACCGACTGATTGGGCATCTGCTTCAATCCAATCGTTGATTACCGGCTCATTCCTGAAGTAGTCTTGTTTTCTTCGTCGACAAGTCCCAACATCATCATGTCGAAAGTCCGAACAAGTTTCCACGGCTTGCGGACATGACGGCGTAATGACGAGCTCATCTACGAAAGGAGTAAGATCATAATGGCCGGTTTTCCAATCGAAGTTGCTACACGCATTAAGACACTGCCTCCCTATTTATTTGCCGCGATCGATAAAATGAAGCAAGAAGCCATCGCACGTGGAGTGGACATTATCAATCTCGGCATCGGCGATCCCGATTTGCCGACGCCGATGCCGATTATCGAGAGTTTGGCGAATGCAGCCAAGGACCCGAAGCATCACCAATATCCCTCCTATGAAGGCATGTTGTCCTTCAGAAAAGCCGTGGCTGGTTGGTACAAACGCCGATTCAACGTGACGCTTGATCCGGCGAACGAAGTTCTCACACTGATCGGCTCGAAAGAGGGCATTGGGCATATTCATCTTGCCTTTGTCGATCCTGGGGATATCGTCTTGGTTCCGAGCCCTGGCTATCCTGTGTATCCGGTCGGTACCAGTTTCTCCGGTGGTACGTCCCACATCATGCCGCTGACGAAAGCCAACGATTTCTTGCCGGACCTCAGCGCGATCCCGAAAGAGGTGGCCAAGAAAGCCAAGCTGATGTGGCTCAATTCTCCGAACAATCCCACCTCGGTAATCATGACGAAGGACTATTTCAAGCGCGTGGTGGAATTCGCGCAGGAGAATCACGTGATCGTGTGTCACGATGCCGCCTATTCGGAGGTGTACTATGATGGGGGTCGTCCGGCGAGTTTCATGGAAGTCGAGGGCGCAAAGGACGTCGGAGTTGAGTTCCATTCACTTTCCAAGACCTACAATATGACCGGTTGGCGCATCGGCTTTGTCGTCGGCCACAAGGATGTCTTGGCCGGACTTGGAAAGGTAAAAAGCAACTTGGACTCTGGCTGTTTTGAGGCGGTTCAGGAGGCCGGGATTACGGCTCTGAGCTTAAATGACAGCATGACCGATGGGTTGAGAAAAACATATCAAGACCGGAGAGATATCCTGATTCCTGGTCTTAAGAGTCTTGGGTTAGAAGTCGATCCCCCTCCGGCCGCTTTCTACGTGTGGGTGACGGTGCCGAAGGGCTATACTTCAACGTCATTTACGGCGCATCTTTTGGAGAAGGCCGGCATTGTGACGACACCCGGCAATGGATTCGGCGCGCCAGGAGAGGGGTACATCCGTATGACGCTCTGCACCTCCAAAGAACGGTTGGCAGAAGCGGTTGAGCGGATTAAGAAAGCAGGATTCTGACAGCCCCTTACTCCTTACCCTTCACGTCTAACTGGCTATGGAAACAGTCTTCATTGGATTCGGGTCGAATGTCGATGATCGGATCGATTTTTGCGATCGGGCAGTGACGTTGCTGAGCCTCTTACCGCATTCCCGGCTGAACGGCATCTCGTTATTATATGAAACAGAACCGGTTCGGGACCAGACCGATCCGGGGGATGGTTGGTTCTTGAATGGGGTGGTGCAGCTTGAAACGGACATCATGCCACGCAGTCTCTTAACAACCCTCCAGGAAATCGAACGCTCTCTTGGGCGTGATGATGACAATAGGTCCGGTCCTCGCACGATCGACTTAGATATCCTCTTTTATGGCGAGCATGTGATCAAGGAACCAGGGTTGACCATTCCGCATCCTCGTCTCCATCAGCGACGATTTGTCCTCATGCCGATGAATGAACTGGATCCACTCTGGGTTCATCCGACGTTCAAACAATCGGTGACACAGTTGTTGACCGAAGCCAAGGACCAGTCTCAAGTACGTCTCCTTTTCCCCCAGCCTTCAGCAAGATATGGCTCACGTCCTGCCCGCAGTTCTTCACCGGGCTCATGAGGGTCATTCGCTCACCCGCAGCCATGGCAGCTTGGAGCGAGGGACTTATTCGCGAAGGCGTGAAGATTGGGTTGGTTCCGACAATGGGAGCCCTCCATGAGGGCCATCGGGCGCTGATACGGGCGGCGCGGTTGCGATGTGATGCGCTCGTGGTCAGCATCTTCGTGAACCCCACGCAGTTCGGTCCTCAGGAAGATCTAGCCAAGTATCCACGTCCCATTTCGCGTGATCGAGAGTTGTGCCGAAAGGAAGGAGTCGATGTCTGTTTTGAACCGACCATGGAGGTGATGTACCCGAGCAGATTTCAAACCATGGTGACACTTCCGGCGATTGCACGTCGGTGGGAAGGGGAGGCACGGCCTCATCATTTTTCGGGCGTGGCAACCGTCGTGACGAAGCTCTTCGGAATTGTCCGCCCTCAGATCGCACTCTTTGGACAGAAAGACTTCCAACAATCGGCGCTCGTCCGGCAGTTGGTGAGAGATCTGAACCTCGGTGTAGAGGTTGTCGTATATCCCACTGTGCGCGAAGCGGATGGGCTGGCGATGAGTTCACGTAATGTCTATCTGTCGCCTGACGACCGAATTCGTGCCGCGACGTTGTACAAGAGCCTGCAAGCAGGTGCGGAGGCGATCCGAAGAGGGGTTGCCGACAGGGAAGGAGTACAGTCAGCGATGGCTCAGATCGTCAAGAAAGAACCGGCCTTCATAATCGATTATCTGGCGGTCTGCGATCCGTCTACGTTGGAACCGCTTTCCGTTCTGACGTCACGAGTCGTGCTTCTTGGTGCGGTGCGGCTTGGCTCCGTTCGTCTTATTGATAATCTTCTGGTCACCATTCCACGAAGGGCAACTTAACGTATCGAGAGATTCTCACGAGAAAAGCTGTAGGTTGGCGCTTTGTCCTACCAGCAAGCTGAGGATCACCTGACTGAGGCGGTTCTTATCGTCTGCCACCATTTCGAGGAACCGGATGCCCATCGATTCAGGGCGCGAAGAACAGACCATGGCCGTCTCAATCTTAATGGGTTCTTCGTCGGAAGCCGGTTTGATGACCAGCTCGATAAACGTCCCCTGAGGCAAGGTCGTTGTCGTCTCAAGCGTGCAGCCACCCATGGAGATATCCGTTACACGATTGTCCATTCGTAAGGCGTTCTCTGTGAGAAGATTGGCCCGGAGCGACACCGGCAATCGTTTGTATTGCCGACGATCCGTGACTGAGGTCTGACGTGGGAGCTGATTTCGATAGGCACGGAACCGAGTGGTGCAGAGTTGGCACCGGAATGAGAGTATCCTGAAGCGATTCAAGAGTCGCCCCATGATTCCCTCGTCATAAACGACACGGACGAAGGGTGTTCCGCAACTTGGGCAGTGTGGGTCTCTCATGAACTCTGGGGCATGTAGGCGGCGGTTTCATGCACGGATGGCCGCTCCGCCGACAGTTGCTCCCGCTGTACCTCCACAATCGATTGGACATCGGCCGGCGAGTACGTGGGAGGCTTCACCCATTTCCCATCGGCCCGCTTGTAGCCGCCGACTTTGCTCAGATTCGACCGGTGCACTTCCTGAAACACCGGTTCCATATCGATCCCGTAGGACACCGCAGTTCCATAGGTTACATACAAGAGGTCGGCCATTTCTTTGGCCACTGCGGCTAGATTTCCAGTGACCATGGCCTCTTTCAATTCATCGAACTCTTCCTGAATGAGTCGCACTCGCAGTTGTTTCGTCTCCTCACTCACATCCATTGGCGTTATCTGCACCAAAATCTCGAACTTGTTGTGAAATGTTTCGACCATGGCTTGTTCGTCGGTCATGCTTGCTCCTTCATTCGATCTCAAACGGCAAGGTCTTGCGTGGAACAACTTCGGTCGGCTCCAGCATCGGGAGGTCCCGCTCCGACGATACCCCCAAATCTTTAAAGCGCCGTGCTGCGGGGAGAATGCGTGTCTCAAGAGAACCGACGGCCCGGTTGTAAGCAGACACGCTTTTGCCGAGGGCCTGGCCGACATCGTTCATATGTTCTGCCATGACCGCCATGCGCTCATACAGTTCCTTGCCCAACCGACCGGCTTCTTCTGCGTGAGCGGTCATGCGTTCTTGACGCCAGCCGTAAGCGACCGCCCGCAGCAACGCAATGAGCGTCGCCGGAGTCGCCAATACGATCCCGTTTGCAAACCCTTCCTCAATAAGACGGGGATTCTGGTCCAGCGCCGCCCCCAGGAATTGCTCACCTGGGAGAAACAACACGACAAACTCCGGTGCACGATCGAACTGAGTCCAATACGCTTTCAGAGACAGTTCGTCCATACGACATTTGACCTGAGCGGCGTGGCGACGCAAAGCCTCCGCCTGTTGAGCCTCGTTCTGGGCTTCATGGGCATCGAGGTAGGCCGAGAGCACGGCCTTCGCGTCCACGATAATTTGTCGTCCTCCAGGCAATTGCACGACCATATCCGGTCGGAAGCGCCCTTCGTCGCCGGTTACAGAAGGCTGCTCGGCGAAATCGCAATGGTCCACCATACCAGCGAGCTCAGCCACTCGCTTCAACGTCAACTCGCCCCATTGGCCTCGTACGGTCGGCGCCCGCAAGGCTTTCACTAGGTTCCCTGTCTCCTGCTGCAACCGTTGTTGTGTTTCCGTTAATGATCGTAGATGCTGATCCAATCCGCCATAGGCCGACTGGCGGGATTGCTCCAGCAAATGTACTTGCTCAGCATAGCGTTGCAGCGATTCCTGAAGTGGGCGAACCAAGGCATCGATCGCCTGCTGCCGTTGCACCAGGTCACTGTCTGCTTTGACATGCAGGGTTTCAAACGACACGGCGGCGAGCTTCAAGAACGCTTCATTATTGTGTTTCAATGCTTCACCGGAAAGGGCCTGGAACGATCCCATGAGTTCCTGGCGCATGTGGTCGATCAGAGCTTTCTGCTCAAAAAGTTGTCGAGCTGTGTCTTCCATCCGGGTTTCAGCCGTCACGCGGGCCTGTTGAGCCTCGTTCCATGCTTGGCGAACGGACACGAGGGCATCTCGTTCTATTTCTAGTTGCTTTCTAAGTTCGTCCACGGTCGCCTCGGCTCGTTGAGCCTGAGACCGCAAGCGACCTGTGATCCACAGGCCTGCCAGCAGACCACCCAGGAACAGTCCTGCCCCAAAGATTAAAAGAAGGGGGGTTATGTCTGTCATTGCTTGACCAATCTAAAGTGCAGACGCACCGAACTCCTGCATATATAGTGTTAGAACAGGAGAATTTGGGGCAGAGTACGCAATGGATTGAGAAAGGTCAAGGAAGCAGAAGGCCCCGATCGATCAGCTCTATCTATCCTAGGGTAGTGGAGAGGGCTCGATACAAATGGTCCCTGATCCGGCGTCTACGATAATACGTTGCCCATCAGCAAGCCGCGCCATAGCTCCTTCAACGTTGGCGATGGTCGGCAGTCCGTATTCGCGAGCGATGATGGCTCCATGCGACAGTGTGCCGCCCATTTCAACGATCAAACCTCCGGCAAGACCGAAGAGAGGGGTCAATCCGGGGTCGATAACGGGGACCACCAGAATCTCTCCCGGCAGTACCTTGCCCCAATCCACCAGCGAACGGACCACTCGCACCGGACCAGTCACGGTTCCGACGCTGATCGGCGTACCCAACAAGATACCGCTTCCTTCAGCCTTGTCAGATGTCACGATCTGTTCGTTCGCAGTTTCCCAGTCGCGGATCGTGTCAGGTGCCTCGACTGCTGCGTAGCGCTCTCGCTCAGCTCTCCGAGCTTTGATCACGGCCTTCCAGTCTCGTGTGTCTCCGGCCAACAGGTCGGCTCGCTCGTCGTCCGACAGAAAAAAGACATCGTCAATCTGGTGGAGCCGACCTTGTTCGACCAGAAGTTCTCCGAGACGCATCAGGAGGGTACGGAGGGCCATCACATAATACATGAAGTGGTGTCGATTAGCTTCACGCAGCGAGAAGAACCGACAAAGCTTTCGGTAACGCCACATAAAGATGATCCACCTATGGTAACACCAGCCGATGCGCTGTTTGATCTGAGCCAGCGCAGCGGTTCTGGCGTTGCCCTGACGCAAGAGGATGCTCCTCTGTGAAGGAGAGCCGGAGATGAGTTGAATACGCACGATAGCCAGAATTGATTCAGGGGTATCGACGAGACGGGGGGACATGAGGTCTGATTCACCGACTGCACGATGCCCATAGTCTTCCAAGTACCTGTCGAAGGCCTGTAGGAATTTCGTGTCGGCGAGAGCCTCACGAAATGGCGCAGGTTCCCATGGTTCCGATGTGAGAAATGTGCCGGTCGCCGGTTCGTCTCGGGCGATGTCCGTCAGCTCGGCAAGGCGGACAATCTGCTGTGCACTGATGACGGTTCCTTGTCCTTGGAGAACGGTGTTCAACAAACCCCTCCAGTCTGGTCCGAGCCACCGAGGCAGGAATTGGTTGAAAATCTGCAGGCATTGGCCGACGCCACCGACAATGCCGAACGTGACGTCACGGCCCTCCAACCAGGGGCCGAGCTTGTCGAGCTCGAGCACGAGTTCTTCCACCGACAGGTGCAGAATGTGTTCACGGCGATAAGTCGTAGCCAGATCCTTCATTTCCCGAAACAATCGTGGACCGGACCGCTCAACTCGCCGCATTTCCGCCCACATCATCCACACGGCTCGAGCAAGCGCCGCTCCCTTGATCGGGCGTACCTTTGGGATGGTTTGCAGAGGTTCGCCGCCCATCTGTTCGGCGTTCAGCGATGGGTCTCCACCTAGTTGGACTACTAAGATATGGAACAGGGTCACGTTCAGATAAGGGCGTCCTGTCAGTACCCGGATCGATGTAAGTCCATCGGGAATACGGCATCCCAATTTTCGATAATGAGAGATGATGTGGCGATCCATGAACCGCTCAAGAAATGAGAGACTCAACAGGCTCGGCAGTTCGGGCAGCGTCTCTTTGAAATTCGCTCGCGACCACTCGCAGTCGTCGTTCGTGAGATTGAAAGAAGGGCGGACCGCCGTAATCGGCCGTGCCTGTATGAGCCACAGGTGTTCGGCATCGAAGGTCCATTCGAGATCGATGGGGTGACCGAAGACCTGTTCCACGTGTTTGGTCGTCTGCGCCAGGGAAAAGAGTTGTGCATCGGTGAGCGATTGGATGTGAGTCGCGTCGTCAAACGGCTCGATGCGCAGTCCTACCTTGGAAACAGACAATCGTTGAGAGTGATGCGCAAGGATTCGCTTAAGAACCCGCATCGGCTGCCCTTCATGAGTGACCTCCACGACATACTGGTCGGGGTTGACTGTGCCATCGACCAGCGACGCTGCGAGCCCAGGTACGGCATTGATCGTCACCTGATTCGGCCGTCCGGTCACAGGATGTATTGAATAGGCGACTCCGGCGGATTGAGCAGCAACCATCCATTGGATCACCACCGCCATTCTCGGAGCTGTCTTCTGGCTCTGGCGAGCTGTGTAGCTCACCACCCGTTCTTCCCACAGTGAGACCCACAGGTCCTTCACTGCAGCATCAATGTCTGAAAGAGACACACCCAGGTGAGTGCGATAAAGCCCTGCGAAACTGGTTTGAGCCCTATCCTCATTCGTGGCTGATGATCGGACGGCCCAACGTTCGCTCGACGGTCGACTGAGAGTTTGGAGTGCCATCCGCCATTGGACGGTCAGTTGGGAAGTTTCTACCTGTCTGATGCGAGTCCGGCAGTCGGCAAACGCCGACGCTTGCTCGTTTCCAGATAATGCGGAGACCTTAAGCCACTCCTCATTATCAATAAACCCTGACGCAAACAGACACTGTATGTATGCCTCTGTCGTGATGCAGAACCCTTGGGGGACAGAAAAGCCGGCCGCAATGAGCTGAGCGAGCCCAATGGCCTTTCCCCCTGTGAGATCGACGTCGCTACACTGAGACAGCGGAAGGATAAAGGGACGGGCCATAAGTCGGCATAGTAGCTAGAGCAGGAGGACGAGGTAAAGGTCGTTGACATTCGTTCCAGTAGGACCGGTACGGATATGACATCCAAGAGCTTTCAAGGCAGGGTAGGTATTGTGTCTCGTTAGGGAAGACCGGAGATCAATACCGAGATTCTTCGCTCGTGCGACGGTGCTTCCACTGACAATCGCCCCGGCTGCATCGGTGGGTCCGTCCGTTCCATCGGTGCCTAGGGCCACGACCCATGTGTTGGGGAGGCCGGCGATCTCGAATGCCGCAGAAGCGGCGAATTCCTGGGCACGTCCACCTTTCCCACGGCCCGTGACCGTCACCGTGGTCTCGCCTCCCGCCACCACGCAACAGGGGCGATTCAAGCTCCCGGATCCCTCCTCCGTAATCGCCTTGGCAAGGTCCGTCAACTGCTTCGCTGCCACGCGCGCTTCTCCCAAGATAGGGTGAGAGACGAACTTGGTGTGGAGGCCTGCCTGTTGTGCGGCGTGCGCGACCGCTTCCAGCATCATCCCGTTGTTGCCGATGATGTGATGTTGTACGGAGCGCAACCGTTGTGAACCAGGCTTCAAGGTCTCCGGCGCATCTCCTTTTCGACCATGGCACAAGTAGCGGCGTACGGCAGCAGGCACGGCATGCCAGCATCCATGCCGCTGCAGCACTCCCACTGCGTCCGCAAATGTCGAGGGATCGCCTGCTGTCGGTCCCGAGCCGATAGAACCGAGATCATCGCCGATAACGTCCGAAAGTAAGAGCGTAACAACCTTCGCCCGAGTGGACAGGGCCAACCCGCCACCTTTGACCAGTGACAAATGTTTCCTCACGACGTTGATCTCATTGATTGTTGCACCGCTGCGGAGCAGCAGGCGTGTCGTGCGTTGCTTGTCGGTTAGCGTTACGCCGGCGACTGGAGCCGGTAGGAGGCTCGACGCACCTCCGGACAAGAGAACGATCAGCAGATCTTGAGGCGTCAGATGCTGTGTCAGACGCAGAAGCTGTTGAGTGGCCTCAAGGCCCGCACGATCTGGAATCGGATGACCGGCTTCGATCACGGTGATCCGTTTGGTGGCGAGTCTGTGACCTGTCTTGACGATGACGAGTCCATCTTTCAATCTTGTCCCTAAGGCTGTCTCTAATGCCTGTGCCATCCTTGCCGACGCCTTGCCGGCGCCGACCGCGATAATACGGCTGATATGTGAGAGATCATAGGCGCGACGTCCCACAATCAGGGAGTGGCGATCTCGCGTGACATGTCTGAGCAGGGCTTGGTAGGGATCCGCCATACTCAGCCCTGCGGTTATCAGCTTTCGAAGGAGCGACCGCGCAGAAGAAGCGGGAAGGCGAAGCCGCATGGCGTTATGGAATCTTTTCTTGTTTGAAACAGCGGCTAGGACAGGTCTGCCGGGGCACGCGGATTTGATAGGTGCCATGAGGGAGCACATCTTTCTTAAACTCAGGATTCAGCATCTTGAGCTCGAGGAGATAAGTGCCGAATTCTTCGGCGATCGAGGTCATCGCGCGATGAGATTCCTTAATATTCACCGTGATGGTTTCAGTCTCAAGAGGCATGTAGAGATCCCTCTTGGTCAGCCCGAGATACTTCTCCGGCTGGGAGTAGATTTCCTTAGCGGCGATGATACGAGGGACATACCGCAGAGTCTCGCGTGGGCCATGCATCTTCCAATAGTCGGCTATTTTTTGCTCCTTGAGCAGCTTGCGGATTCGTTCCTCACCGGCGTTGTAGGAGGCCATGGCCAAGAACCAATCGTTGTCCTGAAAATCTTTGAGGTACTTGAGGTACTTCACTGCCGCTTCGGTGGACATTTCGAGATTTCGACGTTCATCTCGGACAGCGTCGCTCTTCAGTCGATACCGGCGTCCGGTGGAGGGGATGAATTGCCATGGACCGGATGCCTTAGCTCTCGAGTAGGCGGCTGAAATGCACTTGCTCTCGACCAGCAACATATACTTGAGATCATCCGGTAAACCGGCATCGGCCAACTGCTTTTCGGCAGGAGGGAAACAACGCCCGGTACGTTTGGCGAGGACGATGCTTTCACCTTGATCTTCCAAAAATTGATAGAACTCGTATTCGACCCGTTCTCTCACTTGCCAATTATCCAGAGGAACCGGCACTCCCGCAAAGGTAATCTTGTCGGGCAACTTGAATGAACTCAGAAAGAACCGCTCTCCCTCGCGTTTGATTTCCGGAAGAATGACTAGACGGTCTTCCGGTTCGGGCTGTGAATCCAGTAGATCCGGTATGAGTAAGTCCTTCTCCGCCTCTGACTTTTGGCCGTCATTGTCCGTTGTTTCCGACGTGGCCAGAGCTGAAGAGCACAGTGACAGGATAAAGAGACCGATCCCGACCATAGAAGACAAGGACTGCACACCACGGATGATCATTCTCCAACTCCTCTATTGTGTCCAAATACATGCCGTCACCAAAGGCGAAATCATGCTAACAGCTCACTCAATCACCGGCAAGCAGAATAGGGTTCCTGCTCGTGTTACACTGTCACTTCTATGAGTACCCTGACAGTTCTGAACAAGACTATCACCGAATGCATGGCCTGTCCCCGGTTGGTCGTCTATCGACAGGCGATTGCATGGCAGAAACGGAAACAGTATCGTGATTGGACCTACTGGGGGCGGCCGGTTCCCGGCTTCGGAGATCCCCGAGCGCGGCTCTATATACTTGGGCTCGCCCCTGCGGCACACGGAGGGAATCGAACCGGGCGTATCTTCACCGGTGATCGAAGTGGTGATTGGCTGTATGACGCATTGTATCGGTATGGATTCGCTAATCAGGCTGCATCGCAACACAGAGACGACGGCTTATCGTTGACGGATTGTTACATCGGAGCACCCGTACGGTGCGCACCGCCGGATAACAAACCTACGCCGGATGAGTTTGAACGCTGCGGCCGATTCTTGCAGGAGGAGGTGTGCCTCCTAAAGAATCACTGTGTGGTGATTGCTCTGGGAAAGATTGCCTTCGATCATTACCTCAAGACCTGTCGGATCCAGGGGTGTGCTATACCGACGCCGATCCCCAAATTCGGACATGGTGTCGTCTATCGTTTGCCATGGGGCATAACACTGCTCGGCTCCTATCATCCCAGCCAACAAAACACGTTTACCGGGAAATTGACTCGCTCAATGTTCCACGCGGTGTTTCGGAGGGCTAGAAAAGAAATTGACCGTGCGTAACTTATAGGAATATCAACAGATACTCATCTGTTGGCTGGTCCATTTCCGCTCATCTTCCATTTGAGGGAAGAGCGATGGTTGGAGTAGGGTGAACGCACTGAACACGGAACCTACCCCACTCGTCAGCTGCTACTGCTGCCCTTTCGCCTTCCAGTCGTCCAAGAACTTCTTCAGTCCGGCATCGGTCAGCGGGTGTTTGAAGAGCGCTTGAAACACACTGTAGGGCATGGTGCAGATGTGGCCGCCGGCTAACGCCGCCTCGACGACGTGCTGCGGATGGCGGACGCTCGCCACTAACACCAAGGTCTTGTAGTCATAGTTCTTGTAAATCGTCAGAATCTGTCGAATGAGCTCCATGCCGTTCGAGCTGATATCATCGAGACGTCCGATAAAAGGCGAGACACACCAGGCGCCGGCTTTGGCTGCCAACAGCGCCTGTGTGGGTGAGAAACAGAGAGTCACGTTCACTCTGATGCCCTCAGCAGCCATCCGCTTGGTGGCTTTCAACCCTTCCGGAACCAGCGGACACTTGACTACGATGTTCTTGTGGATCTTGGCGAGCTCTTTACCTTCCTTCACCATGGCGTCCGCTTCCACGCTCACGACCTCGGCGCTGATCGGCCCATCCACGATCTTACATACCTCTTGCAGCATTTCTCTGAAACTTCTGCCTTCCTTGACAACCAGAGAGGGATTCGTGGTCACACCGTCGAGCAATCCGAGGCTTGCCGCTTCATGGATTTCCTTGATGTTGGCTGTGTCGAGATAGATTTTCATAATTGTCCCTTTCCTAGCGAAGAGATCGTGAGACGATATCGTTGCTATCGATCATTGTATGGGGAACTCAACTTCACTGCAAGAAGTTGATACGAAAGTTTGACAGGTTTTCGAGTGGGGGATAGAATTTTTTGAATGAAGCTCCCCGCAGCAAGCTGCGGGGTATCACAGAACTAAAACATTCGGAGCTGCCGGAGATCGTCGTGAGGCTGCCCTTGCCGCTGCACATACCGT
>JAICWG010000289.1 GCA_025934915.1 Nitrospira sp. | reverse complement strand
GCCAGCAGGACTGGAGGCTCAATCGGCTGCGTCAGGAAGGAGTCCGCTCCACCCCCGAGCGCCTGAACCATGCTTTCGTCCGTGACAAACGATGCTGAAATCTGCAGCACCGGAATGTTCTCCGTCACAGGGTTCGATTTGAGCCTGCGGCAAACGTCATATCCCAGCATGTCGGGCAGATTGACGTCGGCAATGATCAAATCCGGAGGCAATCTCGCCTTGCTGAGACCTTCCTGACCGGTCCCTGCCTCATGCACTTCATATCCTCCGTGCGAAAGGATCCGGCGGAACACATACCGTGTGGACGCATGATCATCGATGATCAGGATCCTTCCTTTTGAATTCTGTCCTGTCATTTCGGTGACTCGGCTTCGATATGCGACGTAAGAGTCTCGATCAGTTCCCGAATCCGCATGGCAGAGTCAGGCAGCGTAAGAGCCTGCTTGGGAAATACAGTGACGCCGTTTTCCTGGAAGAACTCCCGCTCAGCATCGTCGAGAACTTTCGTGGAGTGCAGGATGACCGGAATGCGACTGGTCTCTTCCTTGCTCCGTAGATCTTTCAGCACCTCGATGCCATTCAAGCCGGGCATGAAGAAGTCCAGAAAAATCACCTCTGGCAAGAGATGGCTCGCGACCCGGATGCCCTCTCGGCCGTCCCGTGCCTCGTAAATGGCATACAGCGACTCCGGTATGCTCCCGCGCAGGAGATAACGAGAGACTTCGTTATCGTCGATCATGAGGATCTTACGTCTCTCTTTGACGGACGTGAGCTTGATGATCTCCCCGATCATCTGATCCGGCACGAACGGCTTGTTGAGATAGGAGTCCGCGCCTAACCCATAAATCTTGCGCTCATCATCGGTCACGCTCATGACGAGAACAGGAATGGAGCTGGTTTGCGCTTTAAGCTTCCGGAGAAAGTCCCACGTGTTCTCAGAGCGAAGCAGCACATCCAAAATGATCGCCGCCGGCCTGATCCGCTGCAGGACCTCTTCTGCCTGGTCGATCGTAGCCACGGTGTGAGTTTGAAATCCTGCGTTCACAAGGTACCGGGTGTAGACGAAGGCGGTCTCTGAGTTGTCTTCCACAATCAGGATCAACTTCTTGTCCGGGTCAATTTCTGGAACTGTGATCGCGGCCGCCGGAGCCGAGCCCGCGTAAACAGGCGGCAGAACCAGAGAAAAAGTGGAACCGACGCCTACTGTGCTGGAGACGTCTACGGATCCACCCAGCAACTCGGCCAGCTTGCGGGAAAGCGGGAGGCCAAGTCCCGTGCCTTTGACCCGCTTCTGCATATTGCTGTCAATCTGCGCAAACTCTTCGAAGATGATTCTCTTATCGCTGTCAGAAATGCCTATCCCGGTATCACTCACGGAGAACTCGATGAATGAGCCCTTTTCCCGCGCCTTGACCCTTACTTCTCCCTGCGGCGTGAACTTGATTGCATTCGAAATGAAGTTCCGAAGAATCTGAGAAACCTTCTGCTCATCGGTGAAGAGCGCTGGAAGCGGTTCAGGAATCTCAAACACCAGATTCAGAGAGGCTTCCGAAAGCAGCGGCTTCAACATACCTCGCAACGCACCAAACAGTTCGTCGACATGGAATGCCTTCGGTCTGACGTCCAGGCGCCCGGCCTCAACTTTGGCCAGATCGAGCAGGTCATCAACCATCTCCGCCAGTTCCTTCGCCGAACGCTGGATAAAGCGGACCTGCTGGTCTTGCTCCGGACTCAGCTCTCCATCCATACGGTCAAGCAGCATCCGGGTCAACGCCAGCATGGAGTTGAGGGGCGTACGAAATTCATGCGACATGTTGGACAGGAAGCTGGTCTTCAGCTCCGACGCACGCCGAAGGTAGTCAGCCCGTTCATCCAACTCTGCGTAGAGAGCTACGACACCGCGATTCGTGTCCTGCAGCTCGGCATTGATCTGGAGCAGTTCCTCTTTCCGCTCTCGCAGCTCATTCAATGTCTTCATCAACTCCCGATTCTGCATCTGGAGTTCGTCGATCGGTGTCGCCGGATTTTGCTTTGCCAGCTCAGTGGAGAGCTTCTTCAGACGCGCTGCATCGAGAAGTTCGCCCGAGCTCGGCAGGTGTTTGCCGAAGATGACAGAAGTGCCCGTAGGCGTGGAGTCGATGCTGAACTCATCCATCAGTCGTTTGGTGCCAACCAGGCCCATGCCCATGCCCGTACTCGATCGGTAGGAACCACTCAGCACCTTGTCCAGGTGCGGAATACCGCTGCCGTGGTCCGTGACCGCAACTCGAAATAGGTTGGCTTCCGGGTCAACCAGGAAAGTCACGGCCCCGCCGCGTGCATATCGGTATGCGTTCCGTGCGATCTCAGAGACTGCCGTCGCAATCCTGATCTGGTCGTGATGATCAAAGCCCAATTCCGCCGCCACCGCCCTGGCTCGTTGGCGGGCGCTCACAACGTCACGCTCATTTGCAAGCATCAGGCTGTGAAGCTGGTGACTCACTTAAACTCGTCTCCCATCCGGGCCACCAGAATACTGGCGTCATCTCGCTTGCGGCTGAAATCCCGGTAAAGCACCCCGGCGATCACCGCAGGGTGTCTTCCCTGAATCCCGGCATAAGCCGATATCCCGGTCTTTGAGGTCAATCCGTCTGAAAACATCAGCAACAGAGTACTGCGTTCGATGGGAAGAGAATACTCCTGCACTCGCGGCAAAATCGCCCCCAGTGTCCCGTTTTGCGAAATGAGCGTGCGACTAACCGTACCAGTCGAGAGCACAGCTCCGATATTCCCGACCCCAGCGTAGGTGAGAATCTTCTTTTCATGATCGACAATAGCCAAGGACATCGCCGCGCCCCTCGTCTTCTTCAAAGCATCATGGGTACGCTGGAGAATTTCAACCGCCGAGGCCTGCACCGACGCGCGCACGACCAACAGGGCCTCGTCGGCGGCTTCGGAAGCGCCAATCCCGTGGCCCAGGCCGTCCACAACCATGTAAATGGAGTGCCGCTCCCCGCGCTTCATAAAGAATCCGTCACCGCAAACCGTCTCACCTTTAACCGGCACACTGATGACCCCAATTTCAGCCGACGGGGCGTTTCTTCTCAGTTTAAACCGGCACCAATTCACCGTACCCTTTTCGGGAACGGAATAAATCGAAGAAAGATCGGAAAGGCGGCCGACGGCGCCAAGCCCCTGCCCGGACGTTCCGATCGTGGAAAAGCCATCTTCCATAGCCCGGCTGATATCGGAAATGCCGGGGCCGGAATCGATCGCGGTCAGATCCAGAAGCCATGAGCCTTCTTCTCCTGAAAAACAGATCAGAAGCTCTCCCGAGTGGGCGTGCAATATGACATTGGTGGCGGCTTCCGTGGCCGCTATACCGATGTCGTTGCGTCGCCCCTCATC
>JAICWG010000237.1 GCA_025934915.1 Nitrospira sp. | reverse complement strand
TCTGGGCAACCGCAGTCGCATCGACCTCACTGAGCCGCCGGTCGCGCTCCGCAATGACCCCTTCGAACTGCTGAAGCGTGCTTCGATGGACGGCTTCCCGATCACTCAGCTCCACTTCCAGCCGATGGACGCGGTCTTGCACTGACTCCAGTTTCTCCATGCGGGCTCGTAATTGGTCCCGGTCGGCCAGGCTCTCATTGAGTTGGCCGATATGGTCTCGCAGGATCCGGATTTCCTCCTTCAAGGCCTCGTGGGTGTGTTCGGTGGCCTGACAGGCCTGCTGCGCCCCGCGAAGTTCGTCCATCTGGGCAACCGCAGTCGCATCGACCTCACTGAGCCGCCGGTCGCGCTCCGCGATGGCCTCTTCGAACTGTTGGAGCGTGCCCCGATGGGCGGCTTCCCGATCACTCAGCTCCACTTCCAGCCGATGGACGCGGTCTTGCACTGACTCCAGTTTCTCCATGCGGGCTCGTAATTGGTCCCGGTCGGCCAGGCTCTCATTGAGTTGGCCGATATGGTCTCGCAGGGTCCGGATTTCCTCCTTCAAGACCTCGTGAGTGTGTTCGGTGGCCTGACAAGTCTGTTGAGCCCCGCGAAGTTCGTTGACCAGGGCAGTAATAGTCGAATTGAGCTCACTCACGCGTTGGCGGGCCGCAACGCCTTCAGCTTCCACGTCCGTCAGTCGTTTCGACCGTACAGCCGATTCTGCTTCGAGCGCCTTCAGTTGCTCGCCGCGGGCGGTCAGCTCTCGTTGAGCTGAAGAGAACTGTGTCTCGGACGACATGATCTTCTGTTCGAGCACCTGCAAGGCTGCGGTCTTCACTTTCAAATCGTGTGATGTCGTCTCCAACGCCCGTTCCTTGGTCCGCAATAAATTGGCAAGATCCTGATATCGTTGCTCGAGAGAATCCTTTGGGGGAGGCTGTAACCATCTGCTTAGTGTACTCATAGCGTATTCAGTCCTTACATCAGCAATTCAATGCGGTAGTTCCGTTGAAGGCTTGTTCGATGTCTCCCATATTATGAGGGGGACCTGTCAAACCATTGCTCATTGTGATCACCGGATTCGTGAACCTGTGACTGGTTATGTACAGCGTGATAGGTTCGGCGGGAGGTGAGATGCACACCACGGCAAGAAGTATCAACACAACGACACCGCCGGTGAGAATCCCCGCACGCCTCATGAGATCAGCTCACTGTGGATAATGTGAATACTGGAGTGCGACGCGGCACGGTACCACATTTGATAATGAATGTACTAGGCTAAGATTCTCCGCTCAAGCAAGCGGCTGCACAGGCTCTGGTGAGAGGAAGGGCCTCTATCATTTATTCCAGAGGATTGCGAATGGTCGCTGTGCTGTATGGGGATCAGTGTGGACGATCCAGGGAGAAGACCGGTACAGCGCGTATCTCTCACACATCTGGTTACATAAGGAAGCACAGAACAACTGGGGCATTCACCAGTCTCATTACGGAAGTAGGGACGGTATGCTTTCTTCATGACCAATGCCATTCTACATAAAGCTGAGCTGGATAAACTTCCTATGCGCTGGTGGGCGATCATGTTCCGGGGATTACTTGGTGTCCTCCTTGGCATCATTGCGTTCTTCATGCCGGTTGCCACCTTGCTCGCGCTGGTCTATCTATTCGGGGCTTATGTCTTCTTTGACGGAGTCTTCAACCTCATGGCTGCATGGCGACACACCAATCGGCAGAAGCCGTGGTGGGCTCTGCTGCTGTCGGGCATCGCTGGAATCGGTGCGGCTGCGATCAGTTTTATATGGCCCGACATCACCGCGTTTGCGTTGGTGTATGTGGTTTCGGCCTGGGCGCTCATTACTGGGGGATTAGAAATTGCCGCTGCGGTGAAGCTGCGCAAAGAAATCGAGGGTGAATGGTTGTTGGCCCTTTCCGGTCTCTTGTCGATGGTCCTCGGCTTCCTCCTGGTCTTCTTTCCTGAAGCAGGCGCGATCGGGTTGGTCTGGTATCTCGGCGCGTATGCCGTTGTGTTCGGCATCGTGATGATCGCCTTGAGTTGGCGCTTGCGAACACGTCAGGCACACGATCATTCACAGCCTGCCCAGGCGGCTGCATAAGATCCGCTGTCTTGCTTCAATTTTTTCATCGGAATTGTGACTCTGAAGTCGGGAAAGTTTCAAGAATTTCCGGAGATCGATCGCGCGGAATGGTTTGACCTCTCCACCGCGCATCGAAAGATCCTTCTTGGTTAGCGTCCGTTTCTTGCCCAACTTGAGCAGATGGTCCAAGTCTTCCCCTAACACTTCGTGAATCTCAGCTTTGGACTCGGGTAAGCCCTAGCTCAGTTGAGCTTACCGGCAACACATAATGACGAATCGCCGATACAGAACCTTCATCTGCTTAGGATCTGTATGGTGGGTGATATGTCTATGTATCGTCATCATCTAAATTCTCTTATGGGGGTATTATGAAACGCACCGGATCTGCGATATGGCAAGGCGATTTGAAGACCGGCAAGGGGACCGTTTCTACGGAGAGCGGGGTCTTGTCGCAAACCCAATACTCGTTTTCAACCAGGTTCGAGAACGGCAAAGGGACGAATCCCGAAGAACTCGTCGCCGCCGCCCATGCCGGTTGTTTCTCAATGGCACTGTCAGCCCAGTTGGGCGAAGCCGGTCTGACTCCTGAGAAACTGGAAACGACGGCGACCGTCACCTTCGATAAAACAGAGGCTGGATGGACTGTGACGAACATCACTCTGAATGTCAGAGGCAAGGTGCCGAAAGCCGATGAGGCGGCGTGGGATAAAGCCACTCAAGCGGCCAAAACTGGTTGCCCCATTTCTCGGCTCTTGAACACAACGATTACGATGGATGCCAAGCTGGAACGTTGAGCATCGTGACCGCTCGTTCCGATTTTGACGTGTTGACGTTCTTGTTCGATCTGGTTTAGCAGCGACGTTGGTACCCTGTGTTGAGAGATCATGGAGCAATGGTTGATGGACGAGGACGGGCGAGGTGACAGCGAGACATCGGATCACGCACCGGCCTCTTCATCGTTAAACCGGCGTCAGTTCTTGGCCGGCAGTGCCTCGTGGCTGGCGATCAGCACGTCGCCGACGTTGTTCAGCGCGCAAGCTGAAGGACCAAACGAACCGATCGATCCCACGCGCGTGCCTGGTGCTTCGCCTGGCCCTTATGGTGAGCGGTCGTCTTTTGAAAAACAGACGCGACTAGTCGCCAGCGCCTCTTCGACCACCCCGCTCCAAGACCTGCAGGGGATCATGACACCCTCCGCCCTCCATTTCGAACGTCACCATAACGGTGTGCCGGCCATCAGTCCATCCCGCCATCGCTTGCTGGTGCATGGACTGGTGGGTCGGCCGATGATGTTCACGGTCGAGGAGCTGAAACGATTTCCATCGGTCTCCCGCTTTGCCTTCATTGAATGTTCGGGCAACAGCCGAGATGGGTGGGATGAAGCACAGGATTTGACTGTCCAGCACCTGCATGGCCTGACGAGCACCAGTGAGTGGACCGGTATCAAACTCTCGACATTATTGGAAGCAGTAGAGATCAGCCGAGAGGCGACATGGATGTTGGCTGAGGGGGGAGATGCAGCCGCACTAACCCGCAGTGTCCCGTTGACCGATGAAGTCCTGAACGAAGCGATGGTGTGTTATGGGCAAAACGGCGAAGCGCTCCGGCCTGAGCAGGGCTACCCGCTGCGGCTGCTGTTGCCCGGCTTCGAGGGCAATATCAATGTGAAATGGCTGAGGCGGTTGAAGCTGGGATCGGCGCCGTTCATGACAAGATGGGAGACCGCGACGTACACCGATCTCATGCCGGACGGGAAAGCCTATCAATTCAGTCTCGTCATGGAGGCCAAGTCCGTTATCACGAAACCTTCCGGGCAACAACAGCTCCGCCCGGGTTTCCACGAGATTCAGGGACTTGCCTGGAGCGGGCGAGGATACATCACAGCAGTGGACGTCACGGTTGACGCTGGTCGAACCTGGCAAGCAGCACGGCTACAAGAACCTGTGTTACCTAAGTGTCATACGCGCTTTCGTCTCCCATGGAGATGGGATGGTCAAGAGACCATCATTCAAAGTCGCTGCACCGATGACACAGGATACCGGCAGCCGACCCGCGAATCGCTCATTAAGGTACGCGGCATCCATTCGAGCTACCATTACAACGGGATTCAGAGCTGGAAGATCGAACGGAACGGTATTGTGAAGAACGTCCATATCTAAATCTCTGCCGGTCTTTTCTGCAGTCTTCATGGGCGTCCCGTTCTCGATCGCACCGGCGGTGCGGTCGGCGGATCCTCATGAAGAGGACTATGGGATAGATCGCCCTGCCATGGACACGGAGATCCAAGCTTGGAACATCGATGTCTCGCCGGACGGGCCCTATGTGACGACGTTGTACGACTATCTCCGCCAAGCCGTGCCCTTCAACGCACCTCAGTCTCTCACTCCTGATGAAATCCACGCACTCACCGCGTAGTTGCTGCAGCAAAACGGCATTGTCGCAGAGAACGCCGTCCTCGACGCCCGCACTCTTCCCCTGATCCAGATGTCCAACCGAAACGGGTTCATCGTTGATCCACGACCCGAAGTGCGCTGACGCCGGATAGCCCTAAGCAGTGATCTCGAGCGTAGCTGCAAGTGCCCGCACTTCTTCCTCAGACAATCAGCATTCGGAAAGGTCTCGCTGGTTCGTTGGCCTGTATCGTCATTGCCAATGACGCCGGTTCTGATGCCTTGTTGCACTTGCATGCGCGATTGGCATTGTCGTGCGTGTAGGTGATACGCGCACAACCAGGCAAAGCGTGCCAATGAATCAATACGCATGCCTGATTCAATTTTGTTGTACGACGAAATAACAGTATTGAAAGTACTACCGATCGTGTGTGTTTGACGGAACCAACGATTTGGCGGAGAATCTGCCCCGCGAAGAAAGAAAACCTAACTCCTACAGGCTTATTTTGATTTAATGAAGCTCCCCGCAGCAAGCTGCGGGGTATCACAGAACTCAATTCCGAAGACTTCTCGGAAGGAGAGGCCAACCCCGTAGCGAGCTACGGGGAATGTCAAGTTCAATGGTCTGCTTATACCTATATCTCGATCGTCGGCGACGACCAACGAGACCGCTTCACTTAGGCTGTGGGCAATACACAGAAACTTGCTCAAGGGAGACACAGAATGACCCAAAGCAAAACAAAGAGTGGTGGGCGATCTACAAAGGCCTCCAAGAGGATTGCGACCTCAAGCGAAGACAAGCGGGTCTATTTCAGGCAATCGGATTTCCCTCAAGCTACACTGCAGCAGGCTCAAAAGATCGCTTCTGTGCTTGTTGACAACTTCGCAGGAGATGCAGGGTCCCCACCAGATGTCGCGCTGGCTCTGGGCATTAGTCCTACTAGGGTCCAAACTCAATTATTGAGTTGACAAGCCGTTGATGAGTCAATGGTTGTGCCAACGAGGGAGGCGTTGCATGACCATGCAGAAAGCAAAATCGAACAAACGGTTCTGGCTGGACGACCTGCAATGGTCGGTTCT
>JAICWG010000085.1 GCA_025934915.1 Nitrospira sp. | reverse complement strand
TGGCGGCGCAGATCGTGAGCCGGATGTCGAATCTGGCGGACGTGATCTGGAACAACGCGCCGAAGAGCATCCTGGATCCGTTCCCCAGCCAGGTGGACCCCAAGGCCAAGGCAGGATACTAAGCAGGAGTTATCGGTTGTCAGTGAGCGGCCCGGAATTTCCGACAAGGGAGTTCCGGGCCGAAATGTTTGTGGGCCAAAATTTCTATAGCGAAGAGCCTTCCCCTCTTGCACCAAAGAATTCTTCCTGCCTAAAATAATCAGGTACCTGTTCAAACGTTCATGGGTTCTGAGAGCTGATACCTGGAAGGGGGAGTCATATGTCTGCTGAACGCACTTGTCCGACCTGCAATACCGAGAAGGCACAACAAATCAGCGACATTTTTCGCCAAACGCCGCCCAGGGAGGCATTGGGTCAGGTGCCGAGCTCCTATCATCCTCCAAAGGCCCCTTGGGCCTATCTTCAGGGGTTTCTGCTCGGTGTACCAGTGAATGCTGCTGTGATGCTAAGCCTGGCATCCCCGCAGGGTTCCGAATCTGAGATGGCAATAGCCGAGGTAGCCTCCTCTATCGCCTTCCTAGGGGTATGGGCGGGATATGGTGTTCTAAAAACCAAGAACTACACTCAGAAACTAAATGAATGGAAGGATACAATCGCGTCGAAGTTCCTGTGCCGGAAGTGCAGTCATGCGTTTGAAGGGTAGATTTCTCGCGAGAGTGGTAGCCGCTTTCTGGATTTCTTCCGCTGGAATCAGCTTCGCCTCTGTCCGAGACAAGATGAGTGATACCAGCTAGTGCGGGCACTCTCTCATGAGCTTGTTTTTCGAATAATAATAATCAGGCGGAGCGTGATCGGAAACACGCATGACATAAAACAAGAGCAGCCCTCCCAGTATGAGCTGACCGCGAACTTGTATGGGATTCGTGATGGTGTCATGGCCTTGGTGCCAGAGATGCCTGGTCATGAGGTTGCATGCAAAACCCGCGATGATCAGCGCATACCAGAACCGCCAACGCCGTGATGTATACAGCGCCTGCTCTCGTCGATGGATCAGAAGAACCTGAGCGAGGATCCCTACAATCACAAGGTATTCTGTCCATTCAGAAATCCCGAGGGAGCCCGCCAGTACGAGCCAGGCGAAGGTGCTGACGAAAATCAAAACGCTCCCAAGCAGGAATCCCCGTTGTGACTCCGGGAGGCTTGTGCCGATGCTCTCCATCTTCCACCCCTACCAGACATATTTTTTGTTTTTGGCGCCGTTTGTCGAGGCATCGACCATGCGCTGGCTCATGGGCTTGAATATGGGGATGTCCACGTTTCTTTGATCCTATCCATGAAACAGGTGACGTTTTCGGCGGAAGGAGTCTGCAAAGAGCTGGTGTCCCCAACGGGATTTGAACCCGTGTTACTGCCTTGAAAGGGCAATGTCCTAGGCCAGGCTAGACGATGGGGACGTGCCACTATGGGTAAAAGAGCAGCACTCATACCACACTCGTAGTTGCCCTGTCACTAGGATTGCTCCACAGATTGCGGCGATCCACAAAGCTTCTTTGCTGTGCGCAAGGAGCGAGAGCGGAGTGAATGACAAGTTGCTAACGAACAGGTTTATAGAACGGCAATTCCGTGTCCATTCCTTTGAGGGTACGGTAGGCTTGGTCCTTCTGTGAGAGAATAGGCTCGCTGATCGGCCAAACAATCCCCAAAGCCGGATCGTTCCACAAGATGCCGCGCTCATCTCTCGGCGAATAATAGGCCGTGCACTTATACAGGAACGTCGCCGTCTCGCTCATGACACAAAAACCATGAGCGCATCCCGCGGGAATGTACATTTGGTGAAGGTTCTTGCCTGACAGCTCGATCCCATACCATTTGCCGAACGTCGGTGATTCCTTTCGGATATCGACGACGACATCGTATACAGTTCCCTCCAAGGCCATGACAAGTTTCCCTTGAGCGTGCGGTTCCTGAAAATGCAGACCGCGTACCGTGTTTCGGACCGAGCGTGAGCAGTTATCTTGGACGAAGCGCTCAGTAATACCTGCATCAGCGTAACGCTTCTCATGATATGTTTCCATGAAGCATCCTCTATGATCGGAGAGGACAGACGGTTCAAGCAAGAGCAGGCCAGGAATGTCAATGGGCGTCACACGCACGGCATCCTCTATTCATGGATTAGGATTGGAGTCGCCAGGTGGATGACTAAGAGGATCGACGACCGTAGGATGGTCGGGATACAATTGCCCCAATCGATCGATCAAGGGAATGGCTTCAGGTGTGCTGATCATGCGAGCCGCACTCACCGGATGGTCCCACATCAGAGTTACGATGTTTGCATCGAGGAGAAGCGATCGGATCGTAGAAACGCAGGCCTCGAGCGTGAGCTCCGTTCCTCCTCGTAGATCAAGAACACGTTCTTTGGGATTCGTGGGGGGTGCCTCGGTGTGAAGGAGGGCCCAACAACGATCAAAGATGGTCCGTCGCAGTTCTTGCGAGACATTGATCGTCGTCAAATCTGCTGTGCAAAGTGCCGACACGAACAGGACGAATTGGAGGTCAGGCATTTCTGGATTTTGAACATCAAGAGATGGCATGGCCGCCATTATCAGGAGAGATGCCGGGCGAGTCAACTCTCGTAGAACGGAGAGGTTGAGAACTTTTGGATGGATGAGGAACGACGGATATGGTGACCATCGTACTGACCGGGCAATTGCAAACCGTGGATGGCGAGTGTGATTTGGCATGCGAAATCGATGGATCGGTGTCGGTTCGCCAGTTGATCCAGCGACAAGGAATTCAGCTTCGACATCTGCTCCAGCTCCTGCGGGAGAAGAAAGTGCTGGTGACCATCAATAAGAAGATCGCCAGCGAGGACTCGCTCGTTCAGGATGGAGATGCCATTCGTCTGATCGGACACGACGGGATGGGAGGCAGCGGACTTGGCCCATCGCACCCCTAAATATGCAGACAAATGAGGAAAGGGGTCGAGACTCCATGAAGTCTCGACCCCTTTTGTATGTTCCAAAGGCAGCGGATGAGTCCAAGCTGACTGGATCAGGCGCTACGATTGTGCAGGATGGATAACCTTATTTCTTGCCGAGAATCGAGTCCTTCGCAGCCTTAGCGACACGGAACTTGACCACTCGCTTTGCCGGGATCTTGATCTCCTCACCGGTTTGCGGATTACGCCCGATGCGCGCCTTGCGGTTAGCGAGCTTCAGCTTACCGATACCGGGCACCGTGAAGACATTTTTGGCTTCACGATAGGCCAGGGCCGCCAGATCATCAAGAATCTGAACCGCTCCTTTCTTCGTGATGCCGGCTTTCCCGGCGAGGTAATCTGCAATCTGAGATTTCGTCATTGATTTTGCCATTCGTGAACCTCCATGGGGGTAAGGGATAAAGTAAGCCGATTATGTCGCCTGACGCGCCTCGTGTAAACACATCCTGGCTGGTTTGGGTCGCCGGTGTGTGTGCTCGCACTCACATCGTGAAAACCCGCGAGAGTGTAGCCAAGCGCAGGAACCGTGTCAACGAGAAAAAGCGCGTCTGGCGTGGAGAAATGCGCACACACCTCTTGCGGTTCAAGCAAATGGAAGGGTAGAGTAGAGCTATATGGACCTCACAGCTCGATGTAACCAGCCCTTGACGATGGTGAAAGTGCATGGGTAAGGACCTGCCTGTATTACCCTTAGGTGCCGCTAACCAGACTCCCGAACAGCTTGAAAGCTTTCTCTATTCTCGAGTGTTCTGTCAAAAAGAAAACTCTCCTCCGCTCCGGCTGTTGATCGATTTTCTCAAATCCCGCGGCCAAAGTCCTATTATCCCGGTCAATCTGGAGGAAGGAGCGCTGGAAGAATGGGCTTGGGTTCAAGTGGCTTTGAGTTACCATCGAGAGCGTAAGCCGATCCACCTCTTTTGCGTACGTGATCGCGGCAGCTATCGAGATGTCTACGATCAGGAAAAAAAGCTTTTTCTGGACGCCCTCACCGCGCACTCCGACTTCGAAGCACAACTCGCGATTGAATATGTGACTCGTTGTCGATTTATCCTGACAACGCGTATGACGGAGAATGATGTGACCGACGAGGGCTATGATTTCAATGGATGGATCCTCGAGTTCTATCAGGAGCAGTGCAACGGAATCGTTCAAATCGACAAGCAGGGCTTCTACTCCCCCAAAGGCGAACTGATTGTGAATATGTCGGTCTCAGACGAAGGCTAACGTGTCAGGGGCGCTCCGCTTGCCGTCAACCCTGTTTGAAAAGACTGCTCGATGGTTTGAGCGAGTGAATGCCTCTCTTCTCGAGAGCCTTCCTTGTACCCATGGCTGTTCCGACTGTTGTGTCGGCCTGTTTCCCGTAACCATCCTGGACCGGCTGGAAATTCAACGCGGTCTCCGAAGTTTGGCAGATGAGTACCGAAAGAGAATCGAATGGACGGCAGCGGAGCAAGTCACTGCGCTGACAGTCGCCGCGCCGCAACTGAGCACGAATCGTTTCATCGACCAGTGGACGGAGAGGGACATTGATCGAGTTATCGAACGGTTCGAGGCATGGCCTTGCCCGGCCTTGGAGCCTGATGGAACCTGTGGACTCTATGAGTTTCGGCCGCTGGTCTGTCGTTCCATGGGTGTTCCCCAGGATGACGGGGGTTGTGTCAGTGGCGCCTGTGCGGTGCAAACAGCCGTTCCACTTATTCGGCCCTCAAAAATATTTCGAGAGGAAGAGAATCGTCTCGCTGGGATGGAAGCGGAGGAAATCGAAGCGTTGCGCCTCCGAACAGGAAGCGAGGGTGAAGAACTGTTCCTGCCCTATGCTTTCATTCGGGATCCCGAGGTGGGAGAGCCGGCGTCTGAATCCAGCAGCGGCGAATCCACAAGTGCCGCCGCACTGCATGCCCATAAAGTGCGCTAGACAGCGTATTTCTCGCTATGCTAAGGTGGCGTTCCTTGGTTGCGGGAGCGCCTGTAGCTCAGCTGGATAGAGCATCAGCCTCCGGAGCTGAGGGCCACAGGTTCAAATCCTGTCAGGCGCACCAAAAACACATACCAACATCAGGTTGAGGCTGAGGTTGAGGAAGCCCACGATCCGGTCCCCGTTCTTCAACCTGAACCTCAACCTTTCTTGAACCTGGTGGGGCCGTTAGCTCAGTTGGTAGAGCAGCTGACTCTTAATCAGCGGGCCGTAGGTTCGACCCCTACACGGCCCACCAAACCGCACTTCGTGTGGGCTGCGCACTCTTCATCGTTGTAGCGTAATCTATCGCGTGCGGATAGACCCCCTCAGTAGCCCTCAGACTTCAGACTCATGAGATACGCTAAGAGGGTTGCTAATGACTTTAGGCTCTCGATACGACCGGCACCTGCCTCGGCTGGAGCAGCATGCGGATGCCACCTTTCGGCTGCAAGGTCACGAAGAATTCGGGCTCGACAGCCTCTTGAGCCAGTTGCAGATCATAGCGGCGACCGATCAGGGCCAGCAGGAGCGGGCCTTCCACTGACGCAAAATGGATTCCTACGCAGGCGCGCGGTCCTGCACCGAACGGAAGATAGGCATAGCGGGCAGCCGGCCGCTCGCCATCCAGCCATCGCTCCGGCAGAAATCGGTCGGGGTCCGTCCAAAAGGCCGGGTGTCTGTGCAGATTGTATATGCCGACGAAGACGAGCGCGCCTTCCGGTAGCGGTAATCCACCCACGGTAGTATTGGTCGCCGCCTTGCGCTGTACAACTGGAGCCGGTGGATACAGTCGGAGTGATTCCTCGAATACGGCCCGAGTATACGGAAGGTGCTGAAGGTCGTCGACGTTTGGTGTTTTTCCGTGAAGAACCCGGTCCACTTCCTCGTGAAACCGTGCCTTTACCTCCGGATGGGTCGCGAGGAGATACCAGGTCCAGGCGAGCGCGGTCGCCGTGGTCCCGTGTCCAGCCGCAAAGACGGTGAACGTCTCGTCCCGCAGCTCTTGATCGGTCAAGCCGGCACCGGTCTCTTCATCACGAGCCTGGAGCAGCAGATCAAGGAAATCGCCATGCTGGGATTCACTTTGACGCCGCTCGGCAAGCAATCCATAGATCAGCCCATCCATGAATTGCATGGCGGAACGAAATTCACGGTTGCGTGGAGTCGGCACCCAGCCAGGTAGGCGCAGTGGGTTCTGAACCGAGTCGACTACATACTTCAGGCTCACACGCAACGCATGACGGATCTGATCGATGTATTGCGCCATACTGATCGTAAACATCGTTTGCGAGATTACTTCGAGCGTTAGCTGCATCATCTCGTCGCCAATATCGATCGGCTGTCCTTCAAGATTTACCCAACCGGCAATCCGTTGCTCGCCCACCTGAGCCATCCGATCGGCCATCGCGGCCATGCGAGAGCGGTGAAAGACCGGCTGGATGATGCGCCGATGACGCTTCCAGACCTCCCCCGAACTGGTCGCCAAGCCATTGCCCAGGATCAGCGCGATGCCGACTGGCCGTCGAGGATCGTAAACTTTCACAAATCGGTCAGATTGCTGGACCAGAATTTCTTCGGCGAGATCGGGATGGCTGAAGAGATGGAGCGTCTTCGGGCCGAGCCGAAAACGCAGCGCATCGCCGTGCCAGCGCCACGAGGTTGAGAGCATCTCCAGGGGACGTTTCTTGAACGCACCCAAGTGGCCCAGCAGAGGCACCGCGCCAGGCACATCGACAAGCGTGAAGGAGGGGACCGAGTTCGGCATGAGAGATGGGCTGTATCAAACTAGGTTAAGAGCATCAAATGAACTGGGGATAACCCTTGCCGATGGTGAGTGAGATCGATGGAGCGATGAAATCCAGAAATCCGCTCTCCATGGTCTCATTGTGGTGTTCGTGGACGGATAAACAGGCCGGGCAGCCCTCAGACTTCAGACTCGTGAGATACGCTAAGAGGGTTGCAAATGACTCTAGGCGCTCGATTCGACAGGCACCTTCCGTGGGTTGAGGATCATGCGGATGCCACCTTTCGGCCGCAAGGTCACCATGAGTTCTGCCTCGACAATCTCTTGAGCCAATTGCAGATCATAGCGGCGACCGATCAGGGCCAGCAGGAGCGGGCCTTCCACTGACGCAAAATGAATTCCCACGCAGGCGCGTGGCCCTGCGCCGAACGGGAGATAGGCATAGCGGGCAGCCGGCCGCTCGCCGTCCAGCCATCGCTCCGGGAGAAATCGGTCGGGGTTCGTCCAAAAGGCTGGGTGTCTGTGCAAATTATGTGTGCCGACCAAGACGAGCGCACCGGCCGGCAATGGCAAGCCGCCGACTGTGACGTTGGTCGCTGCCTTGCGCTGTACGGCTGGTGCCGGCGGATACAGTCGGAGCGATTCATCAAATATGGCCCGCGTATACGGGAGGTGCTGAAAATCGTCGGCGTTTGGCGTTCTTCCCCGCAGCACTCTGTCGATTTCTTTGTGAAACCGTGCCTTCGCCTCTGGGTGAGTTGCGAGAAGATACCAGGTCCAGGCGAGCGCGTTCGCGGTCGTCTCGTGTCCAGCTGCAAAGATCGTCAAGGCCTCGTCGCGCAGCTCTTGATCGCTCAGTCCTATCCCGGTTTCCTCATCGTGAACCTGGAGCAGGAGATCGAGGAGATCCCCATGCTGCGCTCCGCTTTGACGCCGCTCGGCAAGCAGTCCATATATGAGTCCGTCCATGAACTGCATGACCGAACGAAACTCACGATTGCGTGGAGTCGGGACCCAGCTTGGGAGGCGCAGCGGGTTGTGAAACGAGTCGAACGCATATTTCAGGCTCACGCGCAGCGCATGACTGATCTGACCGATGTGTTGCGCCATGCTGGTGGTGAACATGGTTTGCGAGATCACTTCGAGGGCCAGTTGCATCATTTCCGAGGCGATATCGACCGGCTTCCCTTCGTGGTCTACCCAACCGGCAATCCGCTGTTCGCCCACCTGGGCCATCCGATCGGCCATCGTGGCTATCCGAGATCGGTGAAAAATCGGCTGGATAATCCGCCGATGCCGCTTCCAGACCTCGCCTGAGCTGGTTACTAATCCATTGCCTAGAACTAGCGAGAGGCCAGTTGGCTTCCGAGGGTCGTACACTTTCACAAATCGATCAGCTTGCTGGACCAGAATCTCTTCGGCGAGATCGGGATGACTGAAGAGATGAAGCGTCTTCGGGCCGAGTCGAAAGCGCAACGCATCGCCATGCCGTCGCCACCACTCCGACATGGTCTCCAACGGGCGCTTCTTGAATTCACCAAGATGGCCGAGCAGCGGCGCGCCGCCGGGCACATCGACGAGCGTAAAGCGAGGAACTGAGTCCGGCATGAGAAAAAGGACGGTATCACACTAGGGCACAGGCAGCAAACGAACAGAGGACAGTTCTGTTCGCGGATGGGTGGGCCTTTTGTCAGTCACGAAATTGGTCATAGTCGTGCTGGGACAGTGTAGTTGCCAAGAAGGATGCCTTTATTTTGCTTTCGTCTTTGTACGGAGTGAGATGGAACGCGCACATACCCGTTCTGCTATACAACTATACAACCGTTTTACGACCGCTGGCCCTTTTGAAGTCCGCGTCGTTTGCGCCAGCAGTACGGACACCACGAGCCATTGGCGATGACATTTCGTGGGGTGGCTTCCCATTCATGTCCTAGCCCGCACTGCCAATAGACCTTGGCGTTACAGCTCACATATTCCGTAGCTAAACATTTCCCACCATGTGCATTAGCGACCCTAGCTAACTCAGCTAAGCGCGTTACCTTTGTTTTATCCGTAATTCTGATGCCCGCGCAAAATGGGCACCAGGTCCCTTGCTGAATGCTATTTGGAACGGATTCCCAAATGTGCCCCTCCTCGCAGCTCCACTGGTGTCTTGTGCCAGCACCCATGTAATGCTTAGAAAGGAGCCTTCCGCCACGCGTTACCGCCATCTCGTTATAGTAATTCCACCATTCAGGTGCATAGGCGCGCATAAGATTCGTAGTGGCATTGGGGTCTGGTACTGTGATTCCAGCTTCTGAGCAGCGTGCCAGAATAAATTCACGAACCTTATCGATCGGCAGCATTGTAGGTATTTCGGGAACTATGATGAGTCGAACGTCGTACTCCCGGCAGAGCGCTTCCTTCAGTTTGTCAAATTGCTGTCGCCGCGCAAGCATCGTCGCATCTTTGGAATATCTGCCTTCAACATGGAAATGATACCGCCCATGATGCTCGAATGCGATGCCAAGCCATTCATTGTATCCGTCGAGATGTAACTTGCTACGCCCTCCAAGCCGCATCCACGTCGGGTATGCTCGCGAGAACTCTGCCTGAAAGAGTGACTCAAAGAAGGCGCGGCAAAGACGTTCTCCCAGTCCACTGGAGCACTCTGGGCACCAACTGCCACGTTTTACGGAGCCAGGGGTAGCATCCCACTTGTGCCCATAACGACACTGCCATGAGAGTTTTGTATGGTCATTCGTATAACGCTCTGATATGCATTCTCCACCGCGCTCTCGTGCGATGCATTGAACTTGACATTCCCCGTAGCTCGCTACGGGGTTGGCCTCTCCTTCCGAGAAGTCTTCGGAATTGAGTTCTGTGATACCCCGCAGCTTGCTGCGGGGAGCTTCATTGTCATCTAGGTTGACGATTTTCCCCGCACAATAAGGGCACCAGGAACGTTGAATAGTATTGGGCGAAGCCTACCAACGATGTTGATTCGCACACTCAAACTGTAGGACAGTACCTGCTGTGCCTCCATATTCTGTGGCAAGACATACCCCTCCCTTTTGTCTTGCACGCTTCTGAACTTCATCCAGGGTAAGTCGAAGTTTCTCCGCAGTTTGCTTTGTTCGACAGATGCGGCACCATTGTCCACCACGAATTTTAAAGAGGGCTGCCCGCCACCGATGGCCGAATTTGCATTCCCAGAGAAGTGGTAAGCGTGCGTTAACGTAGGATTCAGACAGACACCTTCCACCATTAATGATGGCAGCTTTCATCGCTGCTTCCAAAGAGAGGGGCTGGCTTTTTCCGCATACCGGGCACCAATGTCCAGCCATCACATTCTGAGCTGATGTGTGCCATTCATGCCCCTCCGCGCAGCGCCACTGAAGTATTGACCGCCGATTATCGAATTTCGTCGAGAGGATATGGCCGCCGTGCGAAGCGGCAATTTTGCTTAACTCCATAAGGGTAAATGGAGTATTCCCATAGCAACGCGGGCACCAATGCCCTGCTTCGATTGAACTGGGGATTGCCGACCACTCGTGACCGTTCCCGCAGCGCCAATTCAGGCGGTGATTCATCCCTCGATATTCATTGGAGATACACTTTCCTCCTCTCTTACTTGCAAGCAGTTGCATATCTTCCAGGGTATACCGCTTCATAATCCCATTCAAAACGGTACTGCGAACGGATTTCGGATTAACAACGTATATTTTGACTCGCGACATGTAAAGCGTCAAACACGAGTTGAGTAGTGGGCTCCGAATAGCCTATCCCTCCACCTTGAAGATATTGGTCAAATGAACGCAAGGAAACTCCGAACGGAAACCATTGATCATGCGCTTTTAGGGCTGAGATAAGGCTTATGATTGAAGCAGCTGACAACGGAGATCTTATGCGCATGTGAGGAGACCAACAGGCTTGTGAAATCCCATGGAGATTATTGTGATTTTTTCAAGGATCGACGCTGGAAGTCACGGAGGGCAAAATCAACTGATATTGACCAGCTATGCTTGGCGCGATAATAACGCGAACATCTACCCGTTCATGGAGAAGAAATCTCAGCCTAAGTTCCCGTTGTGATTGTGAACTCGTCAGGGACGCAGGCTCTGACAAAGAGCTCTCCGAAAGGTGTCAGAGCCATGACACTGTTGATTAAGACACCAATCTGTTGTTTTGGCTCCCCCTCGTAGATGATCTCCTGATTTCCTAGCTGCCATACCCCGGCCAAGTTAAGACTGTGTAGGTGATCTAAGTATAAGAACAGATTGCCTGGAAATGCCAGAATATCTGACGGGAAATTGTTCGTGACGACTTCCCGTTGGGAAAACAAACTTGTTTGTGGATCAAAGGTGGCCTTCTGACGCAATTCATATCTACCCTTCTTGAGGTTGTAAAGGATTAAAGCTTCGTCCGGACTGAGCTGACTAATGATGCTTGCAAACGCTGGATGAGCTTCGGAGACTCGATCACGGTCGATAGCACGAGCGAGGAGATTGATGAAGAGTTCGGCGATAAGACCATCTTCTCTGACATACCGAAGCCCTTCGAGCACAGGGCCGGCCAATTGAGGATGCGCCTCAATGAGTTTGTCGTCTGGAACTTGTTGACCGACCCGTTCGAGATACCTTTGCCAACGCTCGTGCTTTGCCGCTAAGAAGTCAATTGGAGCGAGCACAAAGCGCACAACCTTTGCGATGTTTCCAAGGGCGGAGCCAACCTCGCGAGTGGTTGGCTTTGCTAGGTCATCATAGAGATCTTTGATCGGTAAAGTTTTATCGAGCTCATCGAGCAAACTCATCAGGAGCGCCTCCTTGCTTGGCGGGCATTCTTAGGGCAAAAACAGATAGGCCAGGCAATGTCACAATTGAATCGAAACAGTTCGTCGCTTCTTTAGAATGATTTGGCTTTGAATCGGGCGATAGGATACGTCAAAGCCCAATAAAAAGCGATGAACGCGACCACGAACGAATGGGGTCTTGGGTCTGTACGGAAAATACCGTCTACATGACTTCAGCTACAGCATTGTCATTCTGATCGCAATTCGACTTCCTGCGATAAAGACTCGCTAACTTTCGTCATTCGATTGAAAGGAACCGGGCCTCAAGCGGAGATCTTGTCCGTCCGGGCTACCCTCGCCGTCTCCCCCGACGAGCCTTACGAACAGTGACTTCGACATCTTGCCCGAGTAGGAATAGGAAATGAACCAGACGTTCGATAGGAAACCCGGCCATCTGACCTGTCTGAAGCTTTGACACCTTGGCTTGGTCAATCTCTAATCCAGCGGGAGTTCCCCATCTTGAAGGATGGGGGTGAGAGCAGGGAGCCGCGAAGCGGCTCATGCGAAGCATGAAACAAAAGCAACCGATTTTGGCACACTCACGCAAACCGATCCGTCCGGTTCCTCTACTTCCCTTCGGCAGCGACCTCTTCTTCTCTAAGTCCTGAATCCGCTCTTCGATTAGAAGGGTTTCGCCCTGTAAGCACCTGGCTCGGTCTCGTCATTGCTCCTGTTTCGCATTGCTCGTTCGGCCTCCACACGGCGCCGCTCTGCGGCGATCATTCGGTCGAGTTCTGCGATATGCTTCTCGGCGAACGCTTTCACCGCCTGCCGTTCGTCTGTCAGCCAGGGCCTCAGCGATTCCTTCTTGCCCCGCCATGCGTCCGCAAGCCCGAATTCACCAGAGATCACGCCGGTACTGTCGATGCTGATTCGGACTCCACTCATTTTGCGATCGTCATGTGGAAATCGCGACACAATTTCTTTCAAGACCACGTAGGTGGATGTCTCACCAGGATAGTTCTGGAGAACCGCCAGGGAGAAATCTGTCTCCATATCGCTGCCGGCTTTGACTAAGTCGGCAAGCGCGGCAGCGAATTCCGATGAGCAATTGGGAAGCGCTCTGCTGAGCAGGCTCCCCCCTCGAAACCGGAATTGCTCCTGGTTTTGAGCGAACCACGACAGTCCCTTGCTGATGGCGAGTTGCGGGTCTTTCGAGAGTACCTTTTCAAGTTCTTGGAACTCAAACGGCACCGCTTGGAATTGCTCTGTGTCGCCGTCCTCGGACTTCCTGGCGAGCCGAGTGGTAAGTACTTCGTCAAGCCGCTGCTGCTCAGTCTCTCTAATTCGAACAAAAGCCAGCCCGGCGGTTTGCTCACTCACCCACTGCACATCAGCCCCATCAATCATCAGCGGCCACTCCAAGCCGGGCACATAGATCCGCAGTTCTAACGAGAGGCCTGGCAAAAAGAGGAACGGGCTTTCCAGTAGGCCCCCGCCCCTTGAGAGATCGAGCATGAGGCCTGTTCCCTCGGGCTGGGTAGGGTCTGACACCGTGGTGTGAAATTGCACCCGTAAGCGAGGCGTCGCGCGCCGATCCTCCATCTTCATGCCCATGATCGATCGACTCCCCACCTTGTGTTTCTCACGCGACCTCAATCCTTGATATCTACGCCCCGCCGACTCTCCTGAATTTGGTGAGCCGTACATTAGGGGAGTACAAAATCAATATCAACTGACTTTGGCTACAGTAGTGGATTGTTTGGTTAACGATCCGAAGTTGCCACACACTTCTACCAAACTTCAGTTACAGCAGTGTCGCCTCCACTAACAAATACCTCAATTCGCGGTACAGCCTGGCAACCCCTTGGGAAAAGCATCCCGGGATGGTATTCTGACGATCTCAGTAGCAGTTCTCCACCGTCCCTGTTGTACCGAAAAGCTATAAACACCCTGCTTAGGGAGAGCAGGACCATGAGCCGCTCCACACGCATTTCCCAGTTTGCGAAGCAGGATCTCTGGACCGGAGATCTGACGACCATGTCGTTATTCCAACGGTTGGGTACTCAGGCGCTTCGGCTGGCTACCGCCGTGGGCATGGAGTTCCGCCATCGACTGCTCGATGCGCGGGCCGCCGGACTGGTCTACACGACGTTGCTGTCGTTGGTGCCGTTTCTCGCCGTGATGTTCTCGGTGCTGAAAGGCTTCGGTGTCCATCATGTGATCGAACCCTTCCTAGCACAGGCCCTGGATCCGTTGGGCCCAAAGGGCAAGGAGATCACCGCCACCATTATCGGCTTCGTGGATAATATCAAGATCGGCGTGCTGGGAGTCGCCGGCATCGCCGGCCTGTTCTACACGGCCTATTCGTTGATCGACAAGATGGAGCAGGCCTTGAATGCCATCTGGCAGATCAAGCAGGGACGAACTTGGAACCGGAAGTTTGCCGACTATTTGAGCGCGGTCCTCGTGGGGCCGGTACTGGTCTTTAGCGCGTTCGGCTTGCTGGCCTCGCTCCAGAGCAACACTCTGGTCCAGCATCTCACAGAATTGGAGCCGTTTGGGACGCTGCTGGTGTGGAGCGGCGAAATGGTTCCCTTCTTGATGCTCTGCGCTGTGTTCACCTTCTTCTACAAGATGATTCCCAATACCCATGTCCACGTGCGCTCGGCAGTCGTTGGTGGTATGTCGGCGGCGATCCTCTGGATCATTGTCGGAGAGGCGTTTGCCAAATTCGTGGCGGCCTCCGCCAATTACAGCGCCATCTATTCGAGTTTTGCCGTGCTGATGCTGTTCCTGCTGTGGCTCTACACTGGATGGATGATCGTGCTGATTGGGGCGCAGTTCTCTTTTTTCCACCAATATCCCAAGGCCTATTTGTCGCGCCTGCTGTGGGAGCAGGGCACCTACGTGTTTCGGGAGCAACTGGCTCTCAAAGTATTGCGAGTGTTGGGGCATCACTACCTCAAGGGCGATCGTCCATTAAAGTTGTCGGAGCTGTCGAGCGAACTGAGCATGCCCTTGTCTCTGGTGGAAGAAGAGGTAGAACGGCTCATCGAAAACGGCTTTGTGGGCCGCCTTCAGGAACCGGAAGGGGTGAGCCTCATCAAGTCGCCGGACTTGATCTTTGTAAAAGAAGTTCTGGATTCGGTTCGCAACGGAACTCCGCCGTGGATACTGCCCCATCTCGATACCAGCGACCCAGTTGCTGCTCTCTTGCACCGTCGAGATAAAGCGGTGGAACGGGCGTTGGTGGGTGAAACCGTCCAATCGCTTCTACAAGACCAACCGCCGTCCTGATCCGCCGAACTTTGGTTGCCTTTACGGTTGCGCCTCTACTTGTGGTTTGTCCCGATTCTGACCGAAGGATCGCATGTAGAGTAAGACCTGCCAGGCTTCTTCTTCAGTAAGTATGAGCGGAATAAAGGGTGCCATCGCTGTGCCTTTGCTGCCGTTCTTCAAGATCCAGAGGAGTTCACCGTCCGTCCGAGCGGCCTGCCACTCTTGGTCGGTGAAATCGCGCGGCAAGGGACCTTTGAGAGTGCCCGGCTCAATATCACCTCCCAATCCCTTGCCGTCTCGCCCATGGCAGGTCGCACAGAAGGCTTTCCCCTGAAAGAGCTGCTTTCCCTGTTCAATCGTTTCCTCAGTTGCGGGAAGCGGGTTCTTCCACGTTTTTGCTTCATGAAGTTGATCACTAGGGACTCGTGGTTTGAGGACAGCTTCATCGGCTCCAAAGACGGAAACGCTTCCTGAGGCGAACACTGCTGCTGCGAATACCGTCATTACGCTTCTTCTCATGGGACCATCTTGCGGTCACAATGGACCATCGCCATGGTCCTCTCCGGTCTCGTCAGGAGAGGACCCGACCAATCTCCTTCGTTCAAGTTACTTGTCAGAATACCCGGGGAACTTGTGTCCGAGGGATTGCGGGAAACTCACGGTGCCGTCGGGGAATTCCTGCCCATGCTGCCACAGCTGGTAGATCACGCCGTCTGTCCCGGCTGCGGCTTCCGCAACCTTGGCAGCTTGATCAGGAGGCATGTCAAGGACTTGGACTCGCCCTGTCGCAATCTCCACCTTATGATCGTGGAAATGCCGGTGCCACTGGATGGCAGGCAGTTTTCGAGTCAGGTCTTTGGCGACAAAATATTCTACCCCGACCAAAGGTGCTTTGGGATCGGTGGATTCGAAGAGCAGACATTGAAGAATCTTGTCGGAAATACCCTTGCAGTAATGATGGTAAGGGCCGCCTGGTGTCCCGTCCGCCATCATATGAGGTGCCTGGACATGAATGTCGTATCCAACGGCTGGACTTGTCGGTTCCCCACCGAGCGCCTTTTGACCGGCAATTCCACTGCACATGACCGCAGCCATCGCTACAAATGCTAGCAAACTCTTGTTCATTGCAACAAACCTCCTAGACCTGAGGGGTCCTCTCCTAGCCCATCTAGGAAGAGAACACCGCCACGTTCGATTGACGATTAGAGATGGCTCAGGGACAAAGGATTCGAATAATTCGAAATAAACGTCCGAAAACATGAAAAGGCTGTGCGACGTGCGATCTAAGAGGGCAGGGTTGAAGAAGACGGTGGACGGGACCTAGTCGGGGTAATGAGTTGTTGAGCTTGAGGCGCCATGGTCCCCTGAGCGTCCATCATTTCAAACATCAAACAGCATTTCAGCCTTCCGCACACGCCCAGCAAACGAGGGTCGTCGATTGGCAGGTCGAACTTTTTGGCTTGCTTAGCCGAAATAGGCTTCACATCGGTTAGAAAACTCGCGCAGCACAGTATGAGGCCGCAGGTATCGATGCCACCAAGCCGTCTGGCTTCTTCGCGCACTCCGACTTGACGCATTTCGATGCGACCACCGAAGCGACGTGCCAGGTCTCGAACAAGATCTCGGAAATCGATCCGCTCATCAGCCGTGTAGACGAAGGTCAGTTGCCGACGATCTATGGCTCCATAGACCTCGACCAGCTTGAGATGGATGCCAAGTTCCATCGCTTTCGTTCGGCAATAGGTGACAGCCTCCTTGGAGAGTCGCTCAAGCCTGCCGATCAACGCCGTTTCTTCCGTAGTAGGCTTACGTAAAATGGACTTCATCGCCCGCATAGGCGGAATAAAGGGCGTCGAGTAGGGCTCTGTGTAGACGATCCCATACGTGACTTCACTTTCCACCTCGATCAAGACCGGATCACCATTGCGCAATGACACACCGGCTGAGTCCAATTTCTTGACCTCTCCACGGTTTCTAACCTTCACCCCAACCAGGCGAACCGACTTGGGATAGGCGTGGACGAATTCTTCAGCAAGAGTAGGTTGACCTTCCCCCGATTTTGTGGACACCG
>JAICWG010000140.1 GCA_025934915.1 Nitrospira sp. | reverse complement strand
CTGGACGCGGCGCACCAGAGCCGGCAACCGCTTGCGCGCTTCACTGATCGAAAGTTTCATGACGACCTCAGATTGAATATGTTGGAAATGTACAACCATGTACAATGCCTGTCAACACGGAGACAGCTCCGACGTGCCGTTGGACGAGGGGAAGCAAGCAATGCAGTTGTCAAGGCATGGTTCTTTGGAGTCGCCTTCGGTGGGATGCCCTACGTTTCCGAGTCGCCGGATGGAATCGAGGTGAAATCTCTTCTGCGTTCTTCGTTCATCAGACGGCAAATACCGTCATTCCTCTTTCCGGCACGAACGAGCGGTTGTATTATCTGTCCGGGACGTCCACGTGAATCCTCGTTGAATTCCCTCGTGATCTGGAAATGACAGACTATCTTGCCCATGTGCGCCGGAACGACGACGGGTCGTTTGCGATTCATCATCTCGATGAGTATTTGCACGCGGTGGGGGAATGATTCAACCACGACTGGTCGTTCGAGCCGATTGATGAAAAAGCGAGCCTGGAAAGATGACGGGAACAAGGAAGAGGAAGTCGCCATGAGCAACAAAGACGCATTTGTGCGCTGGTTCAGGCAAGCGACCGGCAATGAGCCGTACCCATTCCAGATTCGTTTTGCCCGAGGGACTGGCTCCCACGCCTGCTTCACGCGGGGGTGCCTGTCCCCGTCATGCGAATTGGTGGATGTGCCGACGGGGATTGGCAAGACCTCACGGGCAGAGCACATGATCGGACTTTTGGCCTGGCCTATTGGAAACGATGGGTTCGAGCCGCTATAAAGCATGCGCTCAGCTATGATTGGCTGATTGGAAGGAGGCTGGATCGTGAAATTGGCTAGCTTTGAGGCCATCGTTCGTACGCTAAACCAGGCGGGCGTGCGCTATCTGGTCGCCGGCGGGCTCGCGGTGAACGCGCATGGCTATCTGCGCTTTACCAAGGACGTCGATTTTGTCATCCAGTTGATACCGGACAACATCAAGCAGACCTTTGCCGCTCTGGAAGAACTTGGCTACAAACCATTGGCGCCGGTCACAGCGGAGCAATTCTCCGATCGAGCCACCCGCGAGGGCTGGATACGCGACAAGGGTATGCAGGTGTTGCAACTTTGGAGCGACCCCCACCGCGAGACATCTATTGACATCTTCGTACATGAGCCTTTTTCGTTTGATGAGGAATATCGCAAGGCACTGATCAAACCCCTGTATGGGTCCATCGAAGTGCGGTTTGTCAGCATTCCCACGCTGATCAAAATGAAGGAGGCGACAGGCAGGGAACAAGACAGGATCGATATCGAACACTTGTGCATGAGGTTGGAAGACGATGCCAAACGATGACGCACAACCAACAGACTTCGACTGGCGACTGACAAGCTTCGAAGGATCACGCCGTGAACAACTGCGCCGCTGGGCGAGATTGCCGTTGGAAGACATCCTGCAAGCGATCGAAGAAATGGAGGACATTACTCGATTGCTCGCCTCGACTTCAGGACAGGACGGCCAATCGCCGGGAAACACCATCCAGCCCGAATAAACGTTGGAAACACGAACATGGAGACGATGTAGTCAAAGATTAGGAACGTCCGCATGAACAATCGAGACACATTTGCGTGCAGGTTCAGGCAAGCGACCGGCAATGAACCCTACCCATTTCAGATTCGCTTTGCCCGAGGGACTGGCTTCCACGCCGGCTTCACGCGGAGGTGCCTGTCCCCGTCATGCGATCAAGGAATTGAATGATTGATTTCAATGAGTGCTTTAAGAAATTGACCGGCGCCAAGAGACCATTTCACTGGCAAGAACAACTATTCGCGGAAATGCTGGAGGGGCAATTTCGCGGAGCATGTGATGTGCCAACTGGTATGGGGAAAACCTCGATAATTTCGATTTGGTTACTTGCCCTTGGCCAATCCTTAATTAACCAACAGTCTCCAAGAAAGATTCCCATTCGGCTTGTCTATGTGGTTGATCGCCGGGTCATTGTGGATCAGTCAACGGACGAAGCGAAACGAGCGATCGATGCGCTTGAGAAAGCAGAGTCCGCAGATAGATCTCAAAGTGATAACCCACTCTATGTAGTCGCAAAAGCATTGCGGGAAGCCGCATTTATCACAGATGGACCGGTGGTTGCACTCTCGGCGTTGCGAGGCCAGATGGCAGAGAACCGTGAGTGGTGTCTCGATCCATCCCGTCCTGCGATCATCATCGGCACTGTCGATATGGTAGGCAGTCGGTTGCTGTTTTCCGGATATGGCGAGATTGGTCGTTCCCACCGAAGCTTGCAGGCCGGACTGATTGGCCAGGATACACTGGTTCTGATTGATGAAGCGCATTTGTCGCCGACGTTCGTCGGCACGGTTGGAGATATTGGGCGAGCAGTTCATCAGTTTAAGGTGATTCGCCCTTTCGAGGTGATGTCACTTTCCGCGACGATTCCTACGGGAAGCCGGGAAGCAAATAACGACTTGCAGGAGGAGCCGCTCTTTAATCCTGAGCAGGAACTCAAAAATGATGAAGCAAGAAATCGCCTCAATGCCGAAAAACACATCGAATGGGTTTATTTCGACCAACAGGCGAAGGACAAAAAGGCGACTCGCAAAGAAACCGAAGAGCAAATGGCAACGACCATTGTCGAACGCGCGGCTCAATATGAAGGCCAGCCCCTTTCCATCGTGATGTTCGTTTCGACTGTCGCGTTGCTGAACCAGGTTGCAGAGAAGCTTATTGAAAAACTGGGGGAAGGTTCGGTCGAGCGCATTCTAAAAATGACCGGTGAAATGCGCGGCTTTGAGCGTGACCAATTGACCGAGAACGATAAATTCAAAGTGTTCCTGCCGTATCGTCTCCGTAACACATCGCGCCCCACGCATTATCTGATCGCAACGTCCTGTGCTGAGGTTGGAGTCAACTTGGATGCCGATCATGGAATCTGTGATCTTACTTCGCTAGACAGAATGATCCAGCGCATCGGTCGTATCAACAGGTTCGGCAAAACAAGCGCAACAATCACTGTTGTCGTTGATCGGCGCGTGATAAATGCAACTGAGTCCGACATTGAGTGTGAGAAGTCATATGCGCAGTCGCTCGTGAATGTCGACAAACAGATCGAGCATGCTGAAAAAAGCGTAGAGGGCCTTAAAGAAGAAATCCGAGCACTGAAAGAGAAAGGCGAGAAGGCAGCGCTGAAGGAAAAGGTTAAAGCGGCGGAAGCAGAAGTAAAGACCGCAAAGGAGGCAAGAAAGACAATCGAGAAGGACGGAGTGAAGTACGATGAGCGATTTGATGAGCGATTTAAGGTCGTCGAACGCATGGACCAAACGGTTTACTGCACATGGCTCGCTCTGAAGAGCAGAGAAAACGAAGAGGGAAAGGTGAATGCTTCTCCACTGGCTTTGCGCGAGCTACCACATGATCCTAAAGCGTGGCCGACGCCCCCGGTTCGCCCGCCACTCGATTCCGCGCGTCTTGATGACTGGTCGATGACCTCGCTTCGCCAAGCTGAATTCCGACGTCCCCTCGTCGCTTACTGGTTGCGCGGAGTGACTGTGGACGAAACTGCACAAACAACCTTCTGCTGGAGAGCTGACCTCAATTATGCCACCTCCCCTGAGCATGCGGTAGAAATGGTCAGGGCCATTCCTGTTTCCCCGCGTGAACGCGCTGTCCTGGCCACCTTTCGCGGAGAGAATACGCTCACAGAACTGGCAAAGCACTGGCCAGACAAGCTGGTGGTCATTACTGATGCCAGCGGCGAATACGAGGCAATCTCATTTCACGATCTGATTGATGCCAAAGCGACGCTATTCGGAAGATTGGCCTATGCCACTATAGTCATTCCGAACAAGCTCGGCGGGCTCAGCGACGACGGTAATGTGTTGGATAAGCCGCTCAAAACTTCCGCTGCCGTGCCCGATGTAGTGGATGAGGACGAATGGACGCGTTACGTCTTGAGGAAGCTCAATGATGGCGGTTGCAAATGCGGCCGACTCGGAAGCGACGGCGAAATCGACGAATTAGTGTCTTATGCCAAACTAAAAGAAGCCCTCCAAAACTGCGCCGAAGAGAGTGGCGGGATCTGCATTAACTTAAAGGAGCTTCAGAAAACGTTTGCAGATTCGGTCAGCGAATCAGAAGAACTGCAGGCACACGACGAGAGTCAGGCAAAACTACCAACGCTGATCGCCTACTTTCTGAATCGGCAGTCCTCACAGCATTACCTGCGCGAAGCCGACGATATGGCTTCACTTGGCATGGAAGCTGGCAGAACCGTGAATGAACACGATGCCGATGTTGAACGCTACGTCAAAGCAATTGCTCAGAAGATAGGTCTGGATGAAGAGTTAATAGAGGCTGTTGGTCTCGCTGGTCTTGGGCATGATCGCGGTAAAAACCGTGACTGGTGGCAGGCGGCGATCGGGAACCCGAAGACCGACAACCCGGAATGGCAGCCGCTGGCCAAGTCTATCCACAAAAGTTTTGACAATAATTTGAATCAAAACTATCGACATGAGTTTGGTTCGCTCGTCGAAACCGAAGCGGATGGGGAACTCAAGGAACATCCCCATCGTGATCTAATTCTGCATCTGATCGCTGCGCATCATGGCTATGCGCGCCCGCATTTCCCTTCAGAAGCTTTCGATAGGAGTCAGCCAACAGCCGTCAGCGGGAAGATTGCGGAAAGAGCCATGCAACGGTTTGACCGCCTACAGCGAAAGTACGGCTGGTGGCAACTGGCGTATCTCGAAGCGGTGCTCAAAGACGCGGATGCGCTGGCTTCGCGTGATTTCAACAGAGGTCGGCTATGAGCGAACGGCAACCAATCAGAATCCACGTGGTTCCACAAAACCCGGTGCAATACCTGGCATGCTGCGGCATTGTTGAGATCACATCACGGTTCGATATAGCAGCAACCAGTCAATGGGTTGTCCTTCCCCAACCCGAATTTATAGTCGAAACCCTCCTAGCCGAAGATTCTCTTGTAAGCTGTCTTGTGCGAACGTTCACCGATTGGAAAAACTGGACTCTTGTGGAAATGGATGACGCGCAAGTTACGCGTCTTGATATCACTTTCAACCTGAACGGGGAGCGTCGAACCCTAACACTTGATTGGTGGTATGAAACGCTCAATCCTGAAGGTGAAATCAAGAAGAGCGCGTGGAAAATGTACGCTGGCAATCAGAAATGTGATGACCTGAGTCAGAAGATGGTGCAGGCCGCCAAGGAGACCACGATAAGTAGACCGCCAAAGAAACTTTCCGAGTTAATTGAACTTTACCAGGGAATGACCGGACGTTTCGGTTTTGATCCTCGATCTTCACGGAATGCACTGGATGCAGGTTTTTCGGCCAATGATCTAGACCTACCGGTCTCAACCTATCCCATTGCAGAGATGCTTGCAATGATTGGTGTTCAGCACTTCTTTCCCCACCGGACAAGAGAAGCCAGTGGAAACGAATCGACGCGTGGATGGATTGCAAGGAACGTCTTCCAATACGGCCTATGGACCATTCTCCTACCGATCTCACTTGCAAGAGTAGCGGCATCCTGCGCCGCTTTCGAAGGTGAATCAATGCTCCTTGCGATGCAGTCATTGCGAGCATCGAGAGACAAGTATTCCAATCTTACTATGGCATCCCCAACAACTTTGAGGAGGCAAACACAATGAGCGATGAGATGAATGTGCCGAGCGATGCTTATGACAAATATATCAAGTCAGTGGACTGGCTGAAGGATGCAGGACTTCCAGTGGCAATTACCCTCTCGGAGGCTTTGGAGCCATCCGAAGGGAAAGATGCGATCATTTTCCCCCCTACCTTTGCAGTGAAAAAGGCCGAGCATCCCTATCAAATTGATCCGCTGCGTAAAGATATCGAACCGCAGGCCGCACAACCTGGCGAGGAGGTCAATACCTGTCTGATTGACAGCATTGGCTCGCAAGCCAATCGAATGGAGCCTTGTTTCAAGAAGGTCCCATTGTCTTCATTAGTGCCACAAGTCGAAGTATCCCTTAGGACAAAGGTAAATGATGAAGAGAAGATCTTGAAGGTAAATTTGCTGGATATTGGCCATCGCATCGCTGATGGCGCTATTCGATTCTCCAATCTTCGCGATGACGTCACGAAGGCAATCAAAACACTGCGAGATGAGGCAAACGCGGAACCATTGGCGAAACTTGCTCCAACATCTCTAGTTTTTGGATTCTGGGATTCACGACCTGAAACCACAATGTTCAAATACGGAAGACTCCTATCTTCGACCATACGCGCCACGAATGTTGCTGTGGCCAAACGCTCCGCGCAGTTCAATCCAGCCTTCGATCCTTCCCTGATTGGTTTAGCCGATGAAGTGCCAGAAGGGGAAGAGCAATCGCAAAGTGCTGATGAAGACTCTGGCAAGGCTGCAGACGGCAAAGACCCACTATCCAAACTCGGCATGCGTGCCGCTCCAGCAGTCAAGACCCATGGTGGGGTACGAGTGTATGGACAAATTACCCGGCGCACTGAAATCAATCTGGTGAATCTACGCGCCCTGGCCGTAACAAAAAAGGCCGATGGCGACACACCTCTGAAGATTGATGAGGATGCAACGCTCAAACTGCGCCGTTATATTCTGGGGTTGGCACTCGTCGCAGCCCGATCGCAAATGCATTATGCGCTACGCGAAGGGTGTTTGCTGGTTCGTTCTGGCGAAGCCGCCTCTCGCTTAGTCTATACAGATCCTAGGCCTAATCTGGAAAGCATTGACTGGGGTCTGAAGTCTGCTTTGGAGTATGCGCAGAAAGCAGCCGAGGATTTCGGTGTTGGTGAGAAAAAGACGATCGACTTCGATACCAAGAAAGTAAAAGAGGAAGTGGAAAAGTTGAAAAAGGAAAGCAAGAAAAAACCTGGCAAAGGGAGCAAGTAACGGCCGCATCCGAAGAGGGGTTCTAAGTATGGTGGAACTTAGCCTGTCAGTGATGTTCCCGACCAAACGCTACCATGGGCGAGTGGCCGAAGTGGGGCGAGCGGGCGAAAGGGAGCTTGAATGGCCGCCGTCGCCGCTTCGTCTATTTCAAGCGTTGATTGCAGGATGCCACCGAGGTGCTTACGGCATTGTCAATCAAGACGCTTGTGATCAGGCACTGAAATGGCTCGAAGGCTTGGAGCCGCCGACAATCGAAACAAGTGCGGCAATTGAAGCAGGTGCAGGGCTTACAAACTACCTTCCGAACAATGACAATGATTTCGACCACATTAGAACGCCGAAAACAATGCTGGCGAAGGTGATTATGGGCTACGAGCCGGTTATTTATCGCTGGAAGTTTGGTGACTACGATAGTGCAAGAATAAATGCCAGGGTAATCTGTGCGATAGCTTCCCTGGTCACTCACCTCGGCCAACATCAAGACACAGTCTATATACGTGGCAAGGTGACTGATGTTGACCTTGCAGCAGCACAGGTTCGTCAAGGTCGCCTTCTCTATACGCCGACGAAACGCATTGGCGGGAAGTGGGATTCTCCCGATAACGGCTCGCTAAAGGCTTGTCAGAATCGATATCATCGAGTTCTTCAAGGCGATTCCCCATTCGACCACTCAATCCCTTCCCAAGGCATCCATTATCAGACTTCCGATGTCATCAGTTTTGACACGCCAATAGCACTTTCTGAGTTATGGCAGTCTGATGACAGGCGGTTGAAGTTTGAACCACGCGATCTGCGCCAAGCCGGCGCTATGGTCCGGCATGCGATTCTCGAACACTTCAAGCAACCAGCTTTTCTTAACTACTATGGAAAGGATTTAATATGCCGTTTGGTTGCTGGTCATGAGCCACAAGTGGGACCGTCCGACAAACTCAAATCATACGATGGCGATCATCTTGCCTATGTTCCGATTCCAAGCTTGAATCGCTCTTTCAACGCTGATGGCTATGTACGAAGAGTGCTGGTTATCGGCTATGGATGTACAGATGGTAAAGCCCGTGAGCTTTTCGCCGATGTGCAACGATTCGCTCTGGGTATGCTGAAAGATGGCGGAAAACCCATCGGGCGCTTCCACATGGTGGAAGACCCTCGTTCAGACTCAGTGTTAAGTCTCTTTCTAGGCTCACAGGAATCCCCATCTAAAATATGGCGAACTGTTACGCCAATTATTCTCCCTGGACATAGGCGTCGAGGTCGTTCCGAAGGTACACTCATTATTGCCGCTCTGAATCGGCTAGGTATACAGAGTGAGGACATCGCCTCTCTTTCTACATTCAGAGGGCCTATTGTTCCCAAGACAAGCCATGCTCTGGACTACCGAGTAAAAGGATACCTGGCAGACACACAACGGTTTCATGCGGAGATCATCTTCAAGAGGCCTGTGACCGGACCGCTTGTTGTCGGACGCGGCCGCTATGCTGGATTTGGGCTAATGATGCCTTGGGATTGACTAAAGGTACTCGCTCTCGGTTACGGCTGCCACTTCGGCCTCGGCCAGTTTGTGGCGGTGCAGGAGGCACGTGAAATGTGACGGTTGGGAAGCCGAATTGTGAGGGGGCACAGGATGGTGTTCTTCAGAGCAGGTCTTTGAATCGTTCGGGAGAGATGTCGGCGGCGTCGAGGATCTGTTTGAGGGCTCTCACGACACATTCATGAGAGACCTGCGGCAGCTTGGTCATGCGCCGACTTCGACGGTTCTCAACTTTTTGAGGCGTTTCAGATTTTCGATAGTGTCGAGGTAGGTCTTGATGGCGTCTTTGATGTTGTCCAAGGCTTCTTCTTCCGTCTCGCCTTGCGAGACGCATCCTCTGAGGGTCGGGCAAGACACGACATACCCTCCGGCTTCGGGATCTTGTTCGATGACAATGGGATATTCCATATATGCCTCGAGGATATGACAAGTGAACGCAGTATAGCAGAGTGTACCAGGGATGTGTGCGGACCCTGTGTTGAGTGATGGGTCACCCTGTTCTTTGACAACTGAATATTTCCATTTCCCCTGCCGATAAGGAGGATATGGAGACCGAATCACAAGAGGCATCCATGGGGGGCGATGTGCCATTGCTCCCCGCGCGGATGGTGAACGAATTCGCCTACTGCCCCAGGCTGGCCTATTTCGAATGGGTCGATGGCGAGTTTGCCGATAATGCGGAAACCACGGAGGGGCGTTTTCACCATCGACGTGTGGACCAAACGCCGCTCCGAAAAGCGCGGAAAGTTGAGAACGAGCAGCCGAGTGAGGCCACGATCCATCAGCGCTCTGTTTGGCTGTCGTCGGAACGACTTGGGGTGACCGCGAAGATCGATCTTGTGGAAGGCGAGGGACAGACAGTGGTGCCGGTCGACTACAAACGTGGCAAACGTCCACACACGCCTCAGGGCGCGTGGGAGCCGGAACGAGTGCAGCTTTGTCTGCAAGGGTTGCTGTTGAGAGAGCAGGGGTTCATCTGCGAGCGGGGTGTGTTGTATTTCGTGGGGTCGCGCGAACGAGTGGAGATTCCTTTCGACGAAGCCCTGATTGCCCGCACGCGTGAACTTATTGAGGGAATGCGAACCATGACCACGGCGACTGTGGCTCCGCCGCCGTTGGTGGACAGCCCGAAGTGTCCTCGCTGCTCGCTCGTGGGCCTCTGTTTGCCGGACGAAGTGGGCTGGTTGAGGACTCCGCATGAGGATGAAACGCCGGTACTGCGGCGGTTGATTCCTACGAACGACGACGCATTACCGCTCTATGTGCAGACGCCCGGCGCGAAGGTGGCGAAGGACGGTGAGTGCTTGAAGATCAAGGACCATGATGAGGTGATCGGCGAAGCGCGTTTGGTAGAAACCTCTCAGGTGGTGCTCTATGGCGCCGTTCAGGTGAGCACGCAAGTCGTTCAGGAGTTGTGCAAGCGCAGCATTCCGCTCGTGTATTGCTCCAGCGGCGGCTGGTTCTATGGGATGACGACCGGCTTATTGCATAAACATGTGGAGCTGCGGCGGCGTCAGTATGCCGTGGCGGCTGATCCTGAACGATGCCTACTCTTGGCTCGGCGGTTTGTGCAGGCAAAAATTACCAATAGCCGAACGTTTTTGCGGCGCAATCATTCTGCGGCACCGGAAACCGTGGTTCAGGACTTGAAGCGTGATTGCGTGCAGGCCGGGGCGGCGGATTCCTTGGCGTCGCTGTTGGGCATCGAAGGCACGGCGGCTCGCCGGTATTTTTCAGAGTTTGCCGGCATGTTGAAAGCAGCCGAGCCTGGCGCTCGATTCGACTTCGATGGACGGAATCGCCGACCTCCGCGCGACCCGGTTAATGCCATGTTGTCCCTGCTCTACTCCATGCTCGCGCGCGAATGGACAGTCGTCTTGCAGACCGTGGGCCTTGATCCCTATCTGGGGTTTTATCATCAGCCTCGCTACGGGCGTCCGGCTCTGGCATTGGACATGATGGAAGAGTTCAGGCCGCTGATCGCGGATTCCGCTGTGTTGACGGCCATCAACAACGGAGAGATCCATCCCAATGATTGGATCGAGCGGATGGGTTCGGTAACGTTAACGCCGGATGGTCGACATCGATTGATCGAAACGTACGAACGACGCATGGGCCAGGAGATCACCCATCCGGTGTTCGGCTACCAGATCAGCTATCGCCGGGTACTGGAAGTGCAGGCTCGGCTATTGGGGCGGTATCTGCTGGGAGAGATCCCTGAATTGCTGGCTTTCACGACACGATAATCTATGCGGCGACACTATCTCGTCACGTACGATATCGCCGATGCAAAACGCCTGCGTCGCGTCTTTAAGACAATGAAAGGGTTCGGCGCGCATCTCCAATTGTCCGTGTTTCAATGCGATCTGCCGGACATCGATCTGGTGCAGATGAAAGCGGCTTTGACAGAGATTATCCATCAAGAGGAAGATCAGGTGCTCATTATTGATCTCGGTCCGACAGAAAGTCATCCTGTAAAGCGGATCGAATCTCTGGGTATAAAAGCGGAATGGGAAGAACGTCGTTCGCGCGTCATTTGACGGTATCGCCGCCTTGCCGCGCGAGCGGTTCGATGATGGAGTAGGGCCGGGCAGCACTCGTGGCATGGAATGAAGATTACCACGCAGTAACGTGTAGGAACCGACTATAATAAGGAGGTGAGGGGTGAACGTGCCACACGCTGTCTGTCGATTGAACGGAAGCGCTCGCAATATGCTCCAGAATATCTTGCCTAACGGCCAGTTGGCCGAGAACCAATTCCACGGCTGAAATGCCGTGGCCCCATTGAAGCAACCCCATACAACGATCGGCCAAGGCACAACCTAAGCCAATTCCACGGCTGAAATGCCGTGGCCCCATTGAAGCCTACGGGGACAATCTTTTCTGGTACCCTCTGGCGTAATTCCACGGCTGAAATGCCGTGGCCCCATTGAAGCTCTATAAATTCGTTG
>JAICWG010000032.1 GCA_025934915.1 Nitrospira sp. | reverse complement strand
GGTTCTTAAAAAAAACGGCACTCCCCTCCAGCGCCAATTGTGAATCTCCAACTTCAGCGCCACATAGGTCTCGGTGGTCGAGTCAGGAGGTACACCTGGTTCTTCCAGATAGCCGGCAATTCTCTGGCCAGCGACATCCCACGCCGTATATTGGCCGAAGATCACGTCTTGTGGATGAATCGGTGAAATAGAGCGAAGAACTTTCAGTTTTTCAGCCCGGATCTCGGACGCTTCGAAGGAGGTCGGTACTTCCATACCAACAACGGTCAACAATTGCGTTAAATGGTTCTGCACCATGTCACGGAAGGCGCCGGATTTTTGATAGTAGGCTCCACGGTGTTCGACACCGAGGTCTTCAGCGACAGTAATTTCCACGCTCTCCACCGTATTGCGATTCCACAGCGACTCAAAAATAGGGTTCGCGAAGCGAAAGGCCAATAAGTTTTGCACGGTCTCTTTACCGAGATAGTGATCGATGCGATAAATCTGCGATTCGTCCAGATACCGGTGCAACAAGGTATTAAGGGCACGGGCAGAATGAAAATCGTGACCAAATGGTTTTTCCAAGACGGCGCGCACCCACCCGCGGCTTTTCAGCAGACCGGCTTGATCGAGTAATTCCAAGGTTTCAGGCACAATCGTCGGGGGAAGCGCCAGATAGAAAATACGATTTTGAGGCAGATTCCTGGCACCTTCAAGGCGGGCGATACACGCGGCGAGGGTTTGGTAGTCCGACAATCCGCCTTCCCGCAGGGTCTGATAGTACAGATGGTCTTCACACCATCGACGGAGATCAGACGCGTCACGAGCACCTGAATTGCGCAGCCCCTCATAAGCCCACAAGCGGAACGCGTCTACGCTCATTTCATGCAATGCGGCTCCGACGATGAGCGTATTCTGCTTCTCCAATTCACCATAGGTGCGCAAATGAAACAATGCGGGCAGCAGTTTTCGTCGCGTCAAGTCTCCTGTCGCCCCCAGAATAATAAACAGATGCGGCTCGACGGTTTCCTTCATCATCTATCATCCCCGTGACGATTCCTAGAATACAGGCTATGACTCATTCCGCCTGTCGTCAATGGATGAAATCCCTAAATCTCTAAATCCTAAGCCTTCTTCCAAGCAAGGCCGCAGCCTACTCTTTCGGTTCCTCGATCGGGCCGGCCCATTCGCCGTTCGCGAGCGATACCTCTTGAAATCCGCCGTCCGGCCATTGGAACTCCCCTGCTTGATTGACAAGCACGATAAACGGGTCAGCTTCGTGGGCCAGTCCGCGGAACCAATACCAGCCAGGCCTTGTCGGTTTGTTATGGCTCCAACGATAAGGCGCCATCGGTTCTTCTTCATGTTCTGAACGGTTGGTCATTCCTCCCCATCTTCATGTTCTGGTACAGTACATCTCTATTTGTGACCCTATCACGTCATGTCGACACTTCCAATAGAAGATGTCCTGCCCTCAATCTACCGAGCATTAAAAGCTGGTCCAAATGTATTGCTGACCGCCCCTCCAGGAGCTGGGAAAACCACTCGTGTTCCCGTAGCGCTCCTGAATGCGCCCTGGTTGTCGGGTAAAAAGCTCTTGCTGCTCGAACCCCGGCGGCTCGCTGCGCGAGCCGCCGCTCATCGTATGGCGGAAGCGCTACAAGAATATGTCGGGGAGACCGTCGGCTATCGCATGCGTCTCGAAACGAAGATCGGACCGAGGACTAAAATCGAGGTGGTCACCGAAGGGGTTTTGACCAGGTTGCTCCAACAAGACCCATCGCTGGAGGCCTATGGCATCGTGCTGTTCGACGAGTTCCACGAGCGAAGTCTGCAAGCGGATACGGGACTTGCCCTGTGCCTTGAAACCCAACGTCTCTTCCGCCCAGACCTTCGTCTCTTCATCATGTCGGCCACTCTGGACTGCGGTTCGGTTGCCGAACTATTGGGGCGAGCTCCCCTCATCACGTGCGAAGGCCGGATGTTTCCAGTCGAGACCCAGTACCTTGATCAGCCGCTTACCGGACGATTCGACGTGGCCGTATCGCAACACATCAAACAATCATTGGCAAAAGATCATGGGAGTCTGTTGGTCTTCCTGCCGGGGATGGCCGAAATTCGTCGGGTCGAACGACTCCTGTTGGACTCTAACCTACACCGTTCCGTACAGATCGCGCCGCTGCACGGCGATCTTCCTCAGGACATGCAGGATGTCGCGATTCGACCGACGGCTCCCGGACGAAGAAAAGTCGTGCTTGCTACCTCTATCGCTGAAACTAGTCTGACGATCGACGGCATCCGTGTGGTGATCGATGCAGGCCATGTACGTATTCCACGGTACGATCCACGCTCTGGTCTGACTCGATTGGACACGATTCGTGTTACAAAAGATTCCGCTGAACAACGCCGCGGCAGGGCCGGACGACTTGAGGCAGGCATGTGCTACCGGCTGTGGACTGAAAAAGAACAGGCCATACTTACTCTCCATCGTCCACCGGAAATTCTCGAGGCAGATCTCACTCCTCTCATGCTCGATCTTGCACAGTGGGGCGCTCATGATCCATCGGAATTGTCGTGGCTCACTCCGCCACCTGCCGGTGCGGTCGCTCAGGCCAAAGACGTATTGGTCCAACTCGGAGCCTTCTCGGCTGATGGCAAGCCGACTGACCATGCCCGAAGAATGGCCGAACTTCCCCTGCATCCACGCCTCGCGCACATGGTACTTCGGGCAGTGCCATTAGGTCTTGCCGATCTTGCTTGCGAGGTGGCGGCGCTCTTGAGTGAACGAGATATTGTTCGCGAGCCACGTGAACGGCAGAACGCTGATTTACGGGTCAGGCTGGACGTTCTACGGGGACAATACGATTCAATCGGCCTGGAGGTGAATCCAGCAGCGGTTGACCGAGTGAGGCGGACGGCTCGACTCTGGCGGAGACGGCTCATCAGTGAACAATCTCGTGAGGTCGAAAACAATGGATATGATTGTTCAAGCTCAATCGGGTTGTTAGTTGCACTTGCCTATCCTGATCGAATTGCCCGGCGGCAGTCGGATCGTGAAGGGCGTTACCGCCTTGTGAATGGCCGAGGCGCTCGGTTCAAGACTGCTGATCCCTTGGTCATAGAACCTTTCCTCGTGATCGCGGACTTGGACGGAGGCGATCAGTGGTCCGAGATCAATCTCGCTGCTCCGATCGCTCAAAAAGATATTGAATCCCTTTACCCGGACCGGTTGATTGAGGAAGAAGAAGTAACTTGGGATGACTCCCTCAGGGCGGTTCGAGCCGTGCGCCGCCAACGACTTGGGGCGATGATCCTTTTAGAGGAGGCAGTCTCGTCGCCTGATGCTAATAAAATAAAGGACACGCTCTTACAAGGCATTCATAAAGTTGGACTTGAAGTTCTATCGTTCGGCCATCTCCTCCACCAATGGCGCGCTCGCGTGATGTGGCTTAGGCGCATTGATGATCCTCAATCAGAATGGCCTGATCTTTCCGACGAGGCGTTGCTTCAAACATTGGATCAGTGGCTTGGTCCTTACTTGGCCGGTATCACTACCCTCGATCGGGTGAAACGGCTGGATCTGACAGTCCCACTCCATGCCTTACTGACGCACCAACAACAGCGCCGCCTTGACCGTTTGGCCCCGACTCACATCATTGTTCCAAGTGGCTCCCGCCTCCCCATCGATTACGCGCAACTCGAGTCTCCGGTGTTGGCGGTACGCTTGCAAGAGATGTTCGGTTGCAAGGATACGCCGCGCGTAGCGGACGGAAAGATTCCTCTGATCTTGCATCTCCTGTCTCCTGCTAAGCGGCCGGTGCAGGTTACACAAGATCTCGGAGGCTTTTGGAAAAGAGCTTACCAGGATGTCCGGAAAGAGTTACGCGGCCGATATCCCAAGCACCATTGGCCCGAAGATCCGATAGGTGCTGCGCCAACCGCCAAGGCAAAGCAAAGAAACCGAAGCTAGGGGTCCTCCTTGTGGCTTGTTCGATGTGGAGAGGGTATATAGTACACAACCTGATTCTCAGAGAAGACAGAACTTATGCCGTCACATCACCGGTTAGAGAACAAGCTTCATCACGACATCGACATAACGGGGATTGCCGTTGCGCTCGCATTCCTCGTGAGCGTCGCCGTATTTGCCGGAGGCCACGACAATCGCAGCGCGACCAAGGATGGACAATCTCCGTCGGCTTCCATGCAAATCGCACCGACCTTGACCATGGAGAAGACCGAGACCCTACAGCATCCAGATGACGACCCCGACCTCTCCGATACATCGCGCGGGCTCACCGCATTCCGCTGAATCACGCGTCAGCCCATCACTCCATCATCCCGTAACAGAAGTGGAGACCTTTGAGTAAGGTGATTGCCTATCTTGTACTTGCCATGATCTTCGGTACAATACGCCCCGATCATGGCAAGCAAACCCCTAGTTCATAGGTGGTGCAGACTCCGGGCACCACTGGCTCTCTTCGTTAGCGTTCTGTTCGCACCTCTTGCTGGCGCCAACTTGCTCGAGATGGCCGATCTCATGGCCCATCCCGAAGTGTATGATCGTAAAACTGTGGTCGTCATCGGCCTGGTGAAGGATGTTCAACTGGTCATCGATCAAAAAGGTGAACCGACGTTCAAGTTTCTTCTGGCCGACAGCGACGGTACGCTCAAAGTGACCAGCCGAATCCAAGTTCAGAATGGGGATCAAGTCATCGTCGAAGGGACGTTTACCCGGCGTCGACAAGGCGGCCGTCTCACCGTATACAACGAAGTGAACGCATTTACCATACGCCCACTCAATCAGCTCAACTCCGACTTGGTAGGATAAGCTCCCTCCACGGTCTCATCTCCTTTTTACGCACATTACATTTCTCTGACGATTTTCTCTTTCCAACCATCTCGGTCCCCCATCGACGAATGTCCAAGGTACTTTCCTAGCTCTCAAGTCAGTTGTCTCGCGCAAGAATTAGGTACGTTGAGAATTAGAACAGGAGGTCCTTATGAAAGCAGCAATATTGCCGGTGCTTCTTGCGGGATTCTTATTAGCCTGGATTGGCGCGGCGTATTCGGCCAATCCGATGAGCGAAAAAGAAGCTTCGCCGACGCTCAAAGAGCGTCTGACGAAAGATACGATTAAGGGCACTTTGATGAGAACAGAAGGTGAGTACTACTACATAAAGGACAACGACGGTATAGAGCAAAAGGTCCATGTCGACAAGAGCACCAAATTGGATAAGGTGCTGCCGGGCGACATGGTCAAAGCCTACGTCACGGATAAGCGTCATACGACAACCTTAGAGCGCGTGAACTGAGTCGATTGACTTTGTTTTTGACCGAACGGGCGAAGTGATTAAATTGATCAGGAGGACAGTATGGCGCGATACGGAAAACGTGCTCACAAGTCGGTCGAACGAGCGATGCACAAGCGAAAGAAGGGAACTCTCAAAAGCGGAAAAAGCGGGAAGCCTGTGAAGAGCCGTAAGCAGGCCATTGCGATCGGCCTTTCCGAAGCGAGACGCAAAGGCGCGAAGGTTCCTAAAAAGAAAGCTGCATAACCACCGCACGATGCTTCCCACAAGGATGCGGGATCGTATGAGACCGTCATACCTGGGTGCGGCTCTGCTCCCAGACTCGAAATGCCGCTAAGTCTTGGGCCATGCTGTGCAGAAGGAAAACCAGCACTGCCGCATCATCGATCAAACCGATGCCGGGAATAAAGTCCGGCATGAGATCGACCGGACTCAATACATAGATCAATGCGGCGGTGAGCGAGGCGAGCGTGCGCACGGACAGTCCCCGATAGCTGCCGTTTTTCCACGCCTTCAGCAATCGAAACAAGAGGGGAAGATCAGTCCAAAGACGACCGATCATACGCAATAGCTCAAAGAACCTCGTCGATACCTTCATGTTCACCTCCGTGATGACCGGCCTTGTATCACGAACAAGCAATGCCGTTTAGAATACCAAGGGACGTCGAGCTTAGGAAGCGGTGTCTGGTCTGATACTCATCGTGGTGCCTGACTCGATGATTTATCCTGCGACGCCGCTTTAGTCGAGGATGTCGGAGCAGTCCGGTCACGACCTACCGCGATCAGATAGAGCGCGAATCCCACTGCGGCTACCATAGCAAGGCCAGGCCACCCACCGAACGGAGGAACGGCAAAAATCGTAAACGGATCGGCGCTGATATTGGGCCACAGGGCGGCGAGCGCGATCGGTATCGCAAGCATGATACCCATCAAGGCTTCACCGGTGATCAGCCCGGCGGCAAAGAGCAACCCCCCTTGCGACGATTCTTGCCCTCCACTCATGCGCCTATTTGCCAAAGTCGCAATTACGCCACCCAGAAAAATGGTCGCCGAAAGTTTCAGCGGCAAGTAGATCCCGAGCGCCACGGCAAGCACGGGTAACCTCACTGCACTGCCACGGAGTTCTTGTCGTCGATCTGCCAGAATGATCAGAATCCCGATCACAGCACCCAGTCCTACGAGAGGCCAGGGCAATCCGGCTCCGAACACGCTCCTGGTCAGGCTGGCCATCAAGGTGGCCTGTGGCGCACTGAGAGGATGTGGATGGCTGCTCGTCGGTTCGCCGATTCCATACTTGGCTTGGAGGAGCGACAGAACCGGCACGAGGACCAGAGCGCCTGTCACCACTCCGACCACTTGCATGACTTGTTGTTTCCATGGCGTCGCCCCGACCAGCTGACCTGTTTTGAGATCTTGGAGATTGTCTCCACCCATTGCGGCGGCGCAGCAGACGACTGCTCCGATCACCAATGCGGCCGCCGGTCCTGCCGGATGTCCGGCTCCCATGAAGAACACGAGCAACAGAGCGGCGATCATAATAGTGGCAATCGTCACGCCTGAGACGGGATTACTGGAACTTCCGATCATGCCAGCCATATATGCGGCGACCGATGAGAAAAGGAAGGCGGCAAGCGCCATCACGACCGTCATCAACAAACCGAGAAGAAAATTGTCCACGACCGTCGAATAGATCCATGCCATCGGCAGGAGGGACAGGCCAAATGGCACGACGATCCACAGGAATGAAGCATCCTGTTCCGTCCGTAACAAACCAGCCGTCATTCCCGGTGTCCCAGATGGACGATAACTTGCTAGGAGCGTCAGAAGACTCTTCCAGACCGGCTCACGTAATTTCGTGAGTGTCCATAGCCCGCCGGTCAGCATCGCTCCAATGCCGACATATCGAATCTGCCCGCTCCAGATCGACATCGCCACCGCTAGCCCTGTCCGATCAGGTGATAGCCCATGGACGAGTCCGTAAGCGGGCATCAGGATCACCCATCCGATAACTCCTCCAAGAAAAACCACCGCGGCTGTTTGTAGACCGATGATAAATCCAACTGCAAGAAGCGCCGGCGAAAGATTGAGACCTGCATAGAACACGGTGCGCCCAACGTGGGTAGCCCCTTCCAGCGATTCGGTCCATACGCGCAAGCCGCTCTCGCCGAACTTCGCCAAGCCACCGAGAAGAGCAGCCGACAAAAGGGACTGAAAACTCCTTGTTGATTCGTGTGAACCGGCTTCACTCCGTTCCGCAGCGCCGACCTTGAGGACTTCTGCAGTGGCGACTCCTTCAGGAAACCGCAAGCGGGCCGTCACGATCAACGCCCGTCGCAGCGGAATTGTAAAGAGCACGCCGAGCAACCCACCGACCGCTGCGATGAGAACCGTCTGCCAGTAGTTGAAGTCGGACCAATATCCGACCAGCAGGAGTGCAGGGATCGTGAAGATGACGCCCGCCGCCAACGCTTCGCCCGATGACGCCGCGGTTTGAACGATGTTGTTTTCGAGAATGTTCGACTCGCGGAACAGCCGCAGAATCGCCATGGAAGCGACCGCCGCAGGAATAGACGCAGACACCGTCATGCCGGCAAACAAGCCGAGGTAGGCATTGGCAGCTGCCAAGACCGCTGCCAGGATGACCGACAACAGGACCGCTTTAACAGTAATCTCGGGGAGTGTGACTGTGGCAGGGACGAGAGGCTGAAAATCCTTCATGATAGTCGGTCATGATAGTCAGCCGTTCATGATCACACAAGCTACTCGCGAAACAGTCGTACGGGCACTCTGCGGCCCTTGATGCGAGCGCGGCCGAGTACTTCAATAATGCCCGAGGCCATGGATGCCGGTACGGCAACGATGGAAAACCGTTGTTCGATTTCGATGGCCCCGATGACGTTGGAGTTGAGCTTCGCTTCATGAGCGATCGCACCCACCAAATCGCCGGGTCTGATGCCTGCCTCACGTCCAGCTCCTATATACACGCGCGCCATCTCGACCGCTCGCCCGCCTTGTCGTGTCCGTCCTGTCGGCGGACGGTCTGCTCCAGCCGATCCACTGTGAACCCGACCACTCGAATGCCGTGCATCCCGAATCGGCCGTCCAAATTCAGGTTGCCCGACAGGTATGACAGGAATCTCCTGCTCCTGACGCTCGCCGCCTCGCGCGCGAACTAGTAGCTTCAACGCCGCCGCCGCCACCTCTGCCGGTGGATGAGCGGAAATCCTCTCGACGAGGTGCTTGAACGCATCCAGCGATCCATCGCCTAATACCTGTTCCACCGCGGCTTGCACGCGATCCAATTGCTTGGCACGAAGATCGGCCACGCTCGGGATCGGCCGAACGGTGACTCGAGCTTTCGTGTGCTGTTCAATGGTCCGTAGTAAGCGCTGTTCACGGGGATCGAGGATGGTGATCGCTGCACCCTCTCGACCGGCCCGTCCGGTTCGGCCGATCCGATGGACATAGACCTCAGCGGAGGACGGCAGGTCGTAGTTGATCACGTGTGATACCTGCGGAATATCCAATCCTCGTGCCGCCACATCGGTCGCCACCAGTAATTCGGTTTGCCCGGCTTTGAACGCCTGCATGACACGGTCACGCTGTCCCTGGTTCATGCCACCGTGAATGGCCTCGGCTCGATGACCGCGGCCTGTCAGCATCGCCGTCACTTCATCGACTTCCAGTCTGGTTCTGCAGAAGACTAGCGCGGAGTTGGCGCCAGCCACGTCGATCACCCTGGCGAGCGCCGCCGCCCGATGCGGCCTCGCGACGATATATGCCGTCTGCTGGACACGTGGAGCCGTGCCGGCCTTGACCGGTTCTTTGGCAATCGTGATCTCGATCGGGTCTTGGAGATGCCGATGGGCGATCGCGCGGATTCTTTGGGGAATTGTCGCTGAGAATAGGGCGGTCTGTTTGGCCTTGGGCGTTCCCGCCAAGATCGCGTCCAAATCGTCCGCGAACCCCATGTCGAGCATTTCGTCCGCCTCGTCCAACACGACGAACTTCACCTCCTTTAGTTTCAGCGTGCCACGGCGAATATGATCCAAGGCCCGGCCCGGTGTGGCGACGATCACGTCGACTCCCCGCTTCAGCGCGTGCAACTGCGGACCGATCGCCTGTCCACCGTACACCGGTAGCACACTCACCCGTAATTCCTTTCCGTACCGCTGCGCCGCTTCTCCAACTTGAATCGCCAACTCGCGGGTCGGCACGAGCACAAGCGCCGATGGGCTTACCCTCGAGGCATGACCGATTCGCTGCAGCATCGGCAGCGCGAAGGCCGCGGTCTTGCCGGTGCCGGTCGCCGCTTGTCCAAGCAGATCCCGGCCTGCGAGGAGCGGAGGAATCGCTTCGCGTTGGATGGGGGTGGGTTCTTCATAGCCCAGCATTTCCAATGTCGCGAGCAGCGGCGCTTCAAGTCCTAAGGCGGCGAAGCCTGGTGAAAACCCCGTTACGGTCGGAATAGCGGACTCTGAGGACGGGCCATGTTTCATATGGTACTCAGCGCCTTTCTGACGTCGATGGTTGTGGAATCGTGGAGAATGTGGAACGAACGATTCACAGGAGGCTAGATGTTACGTTGAATGCGGCGGTAGCGCAAGGTCGGGTCGGAGTCGGTCCTCAGGGATCATCGCGAGGCAGATTGGTGAGCACCCAGGGTTTGAACCGAGTGCTGAAGGAGAGATCGACCCTCCGTCCACCGGACAGGGATCAGTGAATCGGAGAGGATTGCTTCCACAACGTGGACGGGCGGGGCGTTCGACACCTGCCCGCCCACATACAGCCACCTCTGATAAGAGTCATCCTCTGTGCGGCGACGCAATCGGACCGAGAGATCTGTTACCTATAGCTTCTGCAGGGCCAATGCACGTATCGGGACTAACCTGTCTTCTGCAGGGATAAGAAACATGATCTGTGCGAGCGCTCGGTACTTCGCCTCCAACTCACGACATCGACTCACGAATCGACCAGCGGACAACCGGGGGAAATAGTCGCGGTGCCGCTCGTAAAAGAGCGCCCGACGTCCCCAACGCTCGGCCTTAAAGATACACAGCCGTGTGACCAATTCCAAAAGGTGGTTCGGTGACAACCGCTTGGGTCCTTGTCTCACCGGAGCGGGGATCACAGAGGTGGATACAGTCAGTCCTTTCGTCACTTCCTTCATAGCTCGGCCTCCTTGTGCGATGTATCTGAACTATCGTCTCGAGCCTCATGATTCAAGCGCCTCGTTCGATCACAGTCCTGACACATTCTCACATCATCTATAGTCTTAGGACATGAAGAAATCATTAGGATAAGATGAAAATTTCTTCATGAATCATAAAATTCGTGCATCATTGTCACTGCACAACGTAGGAAAATTAGTCGGCGCAGGTGCAGTCTGGGAGCATCTCAGTGGCAATGTAGGCGAGGTTGTTGGTGTAGGAGAAAAATCCTTTCTGGCGTCCAAAGAGAGTCAGCACACAGTCTGCCCCTTTACGGTCGACAAAAAATCGGTAGTCGGTACCAGATAGGGCCGCAATGGCGAAGGAGCGCGGTCCAAGGTCATAGGTGGAGAGGGTGTAGACCGTCTTGTCTGCGAGAGCATCAGCAGTTTCGGGCTTTTCGCCTTCGTGAGTGAGAATCGAAGATAGTTGATGAGTAAACGAAGCCCGGCAGGATTCCTCTCCGAGATTCGTTACTTTAGCCACCGAGGCGCACCCCGCTACCCTAAGAACAATCACTAGGGATACTGCCCAGGATCGTTGGATGGGGTACGTTGATCGCGTCATGTGATGCAAACCGGCCATGGAGCGGAAGTGTAGTCTCTACCCGTCCGATCATACAACATGATCTTTCTTATCGCTCAGGGGGTACGAAGCCGACGTTGGCGATGGCAGCGGCTTGGACAGGGGGATAGGCCCCCTCGAATTTCGCCGGAAACACGTACAAGCGTTCCCCGACCGAGAACAGCAGCCGATATTCCTTTTCGGCATCACTGTGCAGATATACGATGAGCAGCGAGGATGTTGGTTGTTTATCGATCCGTGCCCAATTCAGGCCGAGCTGCGCGGGAACCACATACAGACCAGCGGTAATCACGGCGAATGCGATATACGTCATCGACAGATCAATGAGCCGGCCCTTTGTATTGAACCGTACCACAAGCAGCTCGAGTGCCGAGCTGAACAAGAGCAGGATCGCGACGACACCAATAATCGACAGAACGATAGCCGACATGACATAGCCGAATGTGCTCAGGAGCGGGGTTATCACTAAAAGCGCGAACACGAACCATGAACCGTACCGAACCAGGGCCACGGAGAACTTGAACTGAAAACCCGCAGTCACGTCGTCTTGACTCCCGATCATCGCGAGGTTCGTAGTAGCCAGATACCCGAAGTAGAGCATCAGCAACAGCGGGACCCAGCTTTGACTGAAATAGGTTGCCGCTGGAACCTCTTCTAAGATCCACGAAGCTCCAAATTCAGAAAAATAGGCTTTCGTGTAAATCGATCCGGCGAGATAGGCCACTCCGCTAATGGCAGCCAATCCGGCTAATGCCTTCGGCGTCTGCTCGATGAGTCGTCGAGTTCCGGCTCGGGAAGATTTGCTTCTGTCTGGATCGTCATGGGACATGGGTCGCGATGGGAATACCGAAACGGTCGGTCATTCTTGCTTGTCTTCGGCATCACCCAGCGTAGATCAGGCTACTCTTCCAGGCGGCCCCGACACAAGCGCCTCATTCTCGCCTCACCCGGGGATCACGGTGACGTGCACGGTCCGTTCACGCGGGCCATCGAGTTCGATCAGCATTACCGATTGCCACGTGCCGAGCACCAGTTTCCCGGCCGATACCGGCACTGTCAGAGACGGTCCCAGAATTGACGAGGCCATATGGGACCACGCATGTGCGGGATTATGCGCATGTTGAAAGCGAATCCGAGGAATCATCTCCTCGACGACCTCCAGGAGATCATCGTCAGTCCCCTCCCCGATTTCCCCCGTTGTCAACGCAGCAGTCGTGTGTGTCACAAAAAGGGCGCAGAGGCCATCCTGCAGCTTCGCCTCCCGGATCACCGTCTCAAGCCGATCGGTCAGATCGACGATCTCTTTCGCGGCGGTTGTTTTGATACGGAGGACTTGGCCCATAGGAAATGGATCTCAGGAAAGAAAAAAACATGGTAGAGAAGACGGGAAACTCAGTCTACTAGGAGAACCCCGATCCTTTACCGCCGACTCCGTATCAGGGCTTGCGAGTGAGCATGCAAATAGCCAGAACTCCTGGAAGCGATGCCTTGCGTGCCGGTGTCAACCGATTTTGAGGCAGAGATTCTTTTTCGGCACCGAGGCCGAATGAGAGGTGGATCAGGCGCTCTAGACTTTAAAAGCGGCCACAGCCTCTTCTTCCGTGTTGCACAATTGATTATTTTCTCCATATACGCGGGACAGCAGATTAAATCCACCGGTTTCAAGAGCTTCTTTGACCATCCCCTTCGCTGCGGCAATCTTCATCTCCCCTTGAACGTTGTTAAGCTGTTTGCAGGCCAGAATCAGGACTCGGATGCCGCCACTACTGATGTAGTCTACATCAGCCAGGTTGATGATGACCTTTTTCGCGCCTGCGTCCACGATCTTTTTCATCTCCTGGATTCCCTGTTCCGCCGTGGTAGCTGAGAGGCTGCCCTGCATCTTGACGAAGGTGACTCCGGCGTTCTCGCGAGAGGTGATTGTCAGCGTGTGTCTGGTCTCTTGGTCCATGGTTACACTCCTTTTTTCTTCGCTTCTTCCTCAATCATCTCGTTCACAACGGCTGTCCTCTTCGCGCCGGGCTCGCCACTCCCACAGTGCGCCCCATCATACCATTTATACATTCCCTCCTTCCATCCGGACGATCCTAAACCGGGCGTCAATGAGTCACCGAGGGGCTCGCACATCGGTCAATCGAAAGGTGTCATGAGCCTGTCTCTCGGACCTTCGCGACGGCGTCTTCCAGCGTGGAGGCATGGAGGCTCATCATCAGTGCCCCAGTCAATTGGAGCACTGTTCTGACGTGATCATTCCCTCCACTGAGCACGATTCTCCCGCCTGTTCGTGTCATGGTCATCACGGCTTTCAGGATCACCCGCAGTCCAATGGATGAAATGTACGAAATGCAAGAGAGATCCAGGACAATCCGCCGTTCCCCACGCTCGATAGAGTCCGTCAGGATGCGCTCGACCTCCGGCGCGCTGTTCGTGTCGAAGCGGTTCTGTGGGGTGACGATCATCACATCACCACTTCGATGTGATGTGACACTCATGACCATGCTCGTTGAGTCTTGGCCTGGTTGTGGCGCCTTCCATCCGACTTCGACCGCCCTGCTTCCGGTCTGATCGGAATGTCTCAGAGAGGCGGACGGATCGGATAGGAACTTCTTTTTCACTGTCAAGACGTTGCGCCCCACGTTGCGATGGTACGTCACCTCGTCAAACATGGAACGCACCAAGTGAATTCCCAAACCGCCGATCTCGCGTTCGTGCAGGAGCAGCGACAGATCCGGCGTAGAGACTGTTAAGGGATTGAAGGGTATCCCGTCATCTGTAATGGTCAGGATCACGCACTCATCTCGCACTTCGCCTTCCACCTCAATGGTGTGCTCAATCGGATCATTCGGGAAGGCATACTGCACGACATTGTTGAGGAGATCATCCAGCGCCATGTTGAGTGTAGGGATCAGCGGCTTGGCCCGTTCCCATTGCGCCACATAGCGCTCAAACGCCATCTGTATCGTGGGAATGACCGCCAATTGGTTGAGCATAGTCTGACGAAACACGCTGACCGCCACATCGGACGGAGTGACGCCGAGATACCGTATTCCCAATATGGTGATATCGTCCGCCTGTGGAGCCCCGCCGGCGAAGATCTTCACCGCTTTCATGACATCTCCGATGCGATCGACCACCGAGACAGCTCTGGATTGGTCCAGTACCCCTTTTAACCGGTCCTTGCCAAACAGTTCGCGACGCCGATTGTCGGCCTCGGTGACCCCATCGGTGTACAAGAAAAGCTCATCCCCCGGTCCTAATTGAATGAGACTCTCTTTGAAGGCGATGCCTTGCATGGGGCCGACGAGGGGCCCGTCTTGAGCCGTCAACCATTCAAACTGTCCATCTCGTCGCTTCAGCAGAGGAGGATTATGGCCTGCGTTGGTCGTGAGAAGGGTGCCATCGCGGAGATTTAAGATGCCCAGGTACAAGGTGACAAACATACAGCTGTCGTTGTCCGCGCTGAGCGCATCGTTCACATGGGTGACGATACTGGCTGGTGAGGGATCGGAGGCCGCCCGAGTCTTCACCATAATTTTGGTCATGGCCATGAACAGCGCGGCGGGAACCCCGTTGCCCGACACATCGCCGATCACAAAACACAGCCGATGGTCGTCGACCAGAAAGAAATCATAGAGGTCTCCCCCGATCTCCAAAGCCGGTTCGAGAACCGCATAGAGCTCCAGCTCTTTCCGATCCGGAAACGCCGGAAACACGCGCGGGAGCATGCTCCGTTGAATATCCCGGCCGACATTCAATTCTTCCTGCATGCGGGCCTTCGCGGCATTGACCAACGCCAACGAATCCGCTAACCGCGCTGTGGCATCTTCGGCAGCCTGTTCCGCACGTTTCAGAGCCGTAATGTCGGTGGCGATGAAGACAAGGCCGCCGTCATGCGTCCTCCGCTCGTTGATCTGGATCCACTCGCCGCTGGAACGGTATTGAATGTAGGGTCCCTGAGGCTGGTGGTGCATGTCGAGACGCTTCTGTATCCAGGATTCGACATCCCCGATCGCAGCGGGGATATCACCCCATTCAACAGTGCGGCGAATGATCGATTCGAACGAGTCGCCGAGCCGCACTTCGACGCCTGGGCGGGACACCACTTCGCGATACTTGCGGTTACAGATGACCAGACGGTCGTCCGGGTCAAACAGAGCAAACCATTGTGGAACACTCTCGATAGCCTCGGTCATCCGGGCGTGGCTCGCGCGCGCCAGACGTGACGCCGCCGTCACTTGTCGATCGATGATGGCCAGGAGCGTCGAGAGCGATACGGCGACAACCGCAAGGAGATCCACCTCGATTCCCGGCGGCGGAGCACTGGTCGTCACGTTGGAAATACGGTACGTCGAAATCATCCCGATGAGGTGGGATCCGGCAAGAGCCAACCCCATCGCGCTCGCCTTTTCCGTCACCCGCCAATTTCCATACGAGATATTCCAGGCTCCGACTGCGAGGACGATGATGCTGAGTGTCACGATCCCCACAACCGACAGCACAAAAAGCAGCACGTCATTCTGGAGATCGATCGGTTGGTGGATCGCCAGCATGCTGGCGAAATGGGTCAGGTTCATGCAGGCACCCATCAGCATTCCCCCGGAGACGAGTCGCATTCGACTGTCCGCATGGCTGCTGATCAGGTACACGGCTACGGCTCCTGCAGCCCCGGCGGACAGAAGGGAAAGAACGGCAAGCGCAGAGTCCTGGGCCGCTGAGACCGGCGGACAGAACGCCAGATTGCCGATGTAGTGAATCGCCCATATTTCAAGGCCGGCTGCGACGGCACCGATCGTGAGCCATTGCGCCTTGACGTGGCCTTGGTCAGGCGCGCGCATCCGTTCGGCGATGCTGAGAATGACATAGGCAGCCGCGCCACCCAGCAGCATCGAGGAAACGGCAAGCAAGGGATCGCAGATTCCGAGCACGGTGAAACCCACTCAGGTGACGTCAATGAGCATCGTAGACATTATGGCAAGTGTCGGGATCTCGGACCATTGTGGCAAGGCAGCCCCGGACATGATCCGGGATATCATCTACCATGAGTCAATGCACCGGTTGATTGAGACGATTCCAGCGAGGAGTCCTCGTGCCGGGATCAACCGACCAGTAGATGAACAACGCCTGCCCCAGAATGTATTCCTTGCCGATCGGTCCCAAGAAGCGGCTATCCAGACTCTCTTCCCGGTTGTCACCCAAGACGAAATAGGCGTCGGGCGGCACGGTCACAGGCCCGAGGTTATCACGGACGTTTCCGGTCATATTGGATCGGTCAGTATGTTGCACATAGGGTTCGGTCACGGTGTCGTCATTCACGGAGACCACTTGATGACGAATGTCGATCCGATCGCCGGGAACCCCGATCACGCGGTGAAGAAAGAGCGTTCCATTCTCGTCCGGATAGCGATAGACGACGACATCTCCGCGCCGAGGTTCGGCTGCGTGATACGCAGCTCTGTGCATAATCACATGGTCTCCCGGCAAGAGCGCCGGGACCATCGCATCATTTGAGATATGCAACAGATGCGACTGCGCTCGCACCGCCGGCAACAGGCTCGGCAGACGGTCCGCCACAAAGTTCCGGCGGAGTTCCTGTACCTTCGATGTCGGGATGAGGATCTCGCTGCCGTATCCCTCGACCAACCGCCGGGCCTCCGGGGTCGGCAACGTTGAGGCATAGTATTGCGCGAGGTGGTCCTCCCAGAAATTCGTCGGCGCCAGATCGAACAGCATGACTTTGAGCGAGCGCACAAACGACTGCGCGATGCGCTCCTTCTCCGACGAAGTGAACGGACTGGCGAGATCGGACTCAACCTCCAACTGGGGCTGAATCCCACCACATCGGCTTGCTCCGCGATCGACTCGTACAAACGACCCGACGTCACTTCCAGGCTTGCCAACTGATGAAAAATAGCCTGCGACTCGCTGTCATGGCCAGGCTGAGCCACAGGAGCAGTGCCGCATCCAGCCCAGAATCCATTACATGTCATTAGCAGACAGATGACAATGCGATTCGAAGATATATCAAGAACGCGGGACATGCAGGAGAGAATCTTGAAGTTCAGCCGATACTCTTCTTGTTCATGTATCCTGGAAGGATACCGCACTGGGCCTCGATAGGAAAGGCCATCCCCTATTCCCTATTCTCCGACTAAGTAGGGGTGAGCGTTAGGATGTTGCTTCGTGCCAGGGTTACAATCGCCTGCTGCCCATTCGATACAAGAGTTCGTAGGCCCGTATACGCATCACCGGCTAGCGAGATGGGATGGAATCCACTTTACCGTCACGTAGATGACCAAAGAGCACATTGCAGGTGAGTTCGATGTTATCGTCTCACCTACCTTTCACCTCTTTTCAGCAGCCAGACATTCTCTCGGGCTGGTCCTTTCCCCTTCAATCCACCTGATACCTCGGTGCTCGCAAGGGGTGTGAGATCATATGTCGCGGCGTAGTGCCGGTGGACTTCGTCGTTGCTGACCGAAAACGGCGGACCTTCCATCAAGCTCTGGTCGTAGTCATAGCAAATCAGTAACTGTGGGGCCTTGCCGGTCATCTCCATGAGGTGTGCGGCATAGCGGTTTCGCAGGTCTTCGGGAAACGCCACCAACGCAGCCCGGTCATAGACGGCATCGATCGGGCCGAGCATCTTTCCAGACATCGCAAAGATATCGCCGACAAAGATGTCGAGATTATTTGCGCTCCAGTGCTCGACGTTGCCGACGGTCTCGATCTCCGGTTGCATGCCAAGTTCCATGAATAATTGTTCGATGGCGAGTTGACTCAATTCGGCCCCCGCCACGCGATAGCCACGAGACAGCAGCCACGAGATATCCAGCGTTTTCCCGCACAAGGGGACAAAGATCCAACGGCCTTTGGCTACCGACAGTTCATGGAAATATTTGACCAGGAGTTGGTTTGGTTTGCCTTCGTGGAAGCCAATTTCATTGTTCTCCCACCGTTGGTGCCAAAAACTTGAGTTCATGTTACTCCCCCTTTACAGATAACAAGTGAGCAACTGATGAGCATCACCCACACCGACGCACCATGCGCTGGCGTGAAATATTTGATGTTGGTTCATCAATTGTCAAGCATCGTGCAGTTCCAATTCGGCGAAGGAAGACCGACTCCCCCGTTTCGACCTTCCCCTCCCCCGTTATGCGCTTTGCCTCTCCAGAATGATGAATATGCATCCGGATTTTCCGCGTCTTGCACTTGCTTGTTTCAATGAGGGAAGATGTCTCGTAATTCAACCATGCCCAGGTCGGTGGTGAACCGTCGGATGGATGAGCACGATTCGGTCCTATATTCAATCGGATGGAGAAGAGCCGGCGAGCTGCTCCACTTTGCTGCAGCCGGCTGCGCCGCCGATAAACGAGGGCGACTTAAGGTAGGCAAGGCCTGTCGCAGGGAATGGCGCCTGGTGACTGGTCCGGTCATCACCGGCTTCTGCCTGCTCTTCTCCGCATGCGCGAGCGTGGATACCATCCTGCTCACCAACGACACCTTTCCTCCCAAGGGGTCTGCGGAGGAGGTCGCCGTATTGAGACAGACTCCGATGAGACCCCATCGCGACCTCGCGGAATTACGGATCGACGACAGCCGACTCAGTTTCGGGAGCCTGCAACAAAAAATCTTGAGCCGAGCTGCCGCCCTTGGCGCCGATGCTGTCGTGTTTGCACAACCACAAACTCAGACGATACGCCGAGAGTCCTATCAGCCCCTCTATGGTCCGTGGGGCTACAACAGCCCGTACTACGGAAGTCCCTGGGGCTATGGCATGTATAGCGGTCTTTATGGGGGATGGGGTCCTGGGGGCGGACTCCCGTTCGGCAGCATGGCGGTTCCGTATGAGTATGATGAAACCGTGCGAATCCTCATGGGAACGGCGATCCGGTATACCGATGCATCCGGCCCGCAGAGCGGCATCCCATCCGGCGAACCAGGGTCACAGACTCCCACCTCAGAACATGGTGAACCGTGGCGGTTGTCGCCCTAGGCTTGGAAAATGGACCGATCGCGACGCGTAGGTATCAGGTATAGAAATGGACCGCGCATGCGTAATCGGAACGATGTCATGGTTCTTTCGTGAGGGAGGACGTATGAGAGAACGTATGAATGGACGTGGACTATGGGTGCTAGTCGGAAGTGTGCTTGCCATCAGTGTCGCAGCCTGTGTCGGCACCGGCCCAGCACAGCGCGAACGTGCCGCTCCAGATGATCCGGTCATCGGCCTCTTGAGCAAAGGCATCACGCAACTGAGCGTCAACATCAATACAGTGCCGAAACGCATGAATGATGTTCAGCAGGCGTCGGCAGGAACCGATCCCGCCCTGCAGGAACTGCAGGCGTTGGACTTGTCCGGCTGGCAGCTTCATCAGCAGCAATGGGTGTTACAACGCGACCATCTCGTCTTGACCCGCGACACCCTTCAACGGGTTCAGCGGAGTCAGGAGGAGAAAGCACGGTTGCTTGATCAATGGCAACTGCACCGCCGACGGTACGTGAAGGCATTGGAAGACCTTCGCCAACAGCGGCAACAGCTGGAGAGCAAGCATCTGGAGGTAGAGGCCCGGTTGATTGAACGCAGGCTTCAGTAACACCCGTCACCCAGTCGCGAGATTCGTAACGACGATGCAAGATTCCGAACCACCCGATACCGGAGGCCACACGATGCCCGAACCCGATATCACCTCTCTACCCCCTCATGTACAACTCGTTCAAATGGGCACCGCGCACTGGGTGTCGTACATCCTCTACGTCACCGCAAAGTTGAGCCTGGCAGACCATCTGGCCAAGGGACCGACCCATGCAGATGACTTGGCCGCCGTCACGAAGACCCATTCCTCTTTCCCTTAGCCGCTTCACATTGACCAGTCTCGGTGCGGCGTTAAAAAACGGCGCCCCTGGTTCGGCACGCACAGCGATCTTGACGCTGGCAAGCCCGATCATGACTCACGGATGGGGACAACTGCTTGAGTCCGTCCAGACCGGAAAACCCGGCTTGGAGCAAGCCATGGACATGCCCATATTCGACTGGCTGGCTCAGCATCCCGAAGAGGCCTCCCTCTTCAGCGAGACAATGGTGAGTTTCCACGGGGCGGAACCGTCCGCTGTGGCGGCCGCGTACGATTTCTCTGACATGCGTACGATCGTGGACGTCGGTGGCGCGACGGGCAATCTGTTGACTACCATTCTGTGCCAATACCCCAAACCGCGCGGTATTCTCTACGATCTTCCACATGTCGTTCGTGACGCTCCGACACTTCTCAAATCTCGCGGCGTGGCCGATCGGGTGACTATTGAGTCCGACAGTTTCTTCGTTTGCGTACCCACCGGCTGTGATGTGTATCTCCTTTCGCACATCATTCACGATTGAACCGAGGCCCAGTGCCTGATGGTTCTAGGCCATTATCGACGTATTCACGCGTAAGAAGAAGAAACGAGGACCTTTAATTTTCACGGGGAACATAACTTGGTAGGTCTGCTGAAGAGAAAGCCATGGCGATCGCTGACACCTACGTTGTTACCGTATTGCTGGATGTCAACGAGACACAGGATGTCGATGACAGAGCGGAAAGTCGATCCCACATCGTAGCTGATCGCAGTTCTGGCCAGGCAGTCATCATCGATGCCGTCATCGAAAATGTCGAGCGCGACATCAGAATTACCAAGAAACTTGGACTGACCATCCGCTTCGTCATCGAAACACACATCCATGTCGATCACCTCACAGGAGCCTCGCTCATTAAAAAGAGAACCGGGGCGCAGAACGACACGATTGTCTATCCCGAACATGATTATCAAGGCAGAGCGTCCTCCACGATCGGGGAGGAGAAGCAATTCAACGAACGCCTGAACCTCTCCATCAACAAAGAAACCTTCGTCGAGATGATGGATCGGAGAAAAACGCCGCGTCCTGCTAAAATGGATATCGCCATTCCCGCCAACATGCGAGCAGGCAGGATGATCGGACCATGAGAAGAAGACGTAAAATGAGCACAGAGGGATCGTGATAGCGGCAATCGCGCAACAGTCGCGATCGTCCTTGCAGCTGCGTCCTGTAACCACTTTGAACCAGCGGCGCGGAGGCCCGATGGCATATTTTAGTCCAAGACGGGTGTACAATGATTGCGTGCCGAGTCGCCGGTCTCACAGAGGCTCTCATGGCGCGAAGCAACCACGATCACCCCTACCGGACCCACGCTTTAAAACTCTTCCCTTGGATCTGCGCACACTGCGGACGAGAGTTTGACGGCAAAAAGCTGAGCCAACTCACGGTCCATCACAAGGACCACAACCATGACAACAATCCCCCCGACGGCAGCAACTGGGAGTTGCTGTGTCTCTATTGTCATGACAATGAACACCAGCGGTATCTGGTGGCTGAAACGCCCGGTGAGACACCATCAAGCCGGGAACAAGAACGACCTTCGACCTTTACGCCATTCGCCCACCTCGCGGATTTGCTCAAGCGCAAACACGTAGCTGAATAAGACCATAACAATGGTCGAGAGATATGCATTTGAAGTTTTGCGGCACAGCACGTGAGACATTGGTGTTGCTGTCTGGCCTTGCGCATTCTTTTGCTTTAGCCCCTGCCACGTTGCTCATCGCATCGACCCTTCCAATGTAGGATACCCCGTCTTGTGGTAGGCAGATACAATCGGCACCTGTCACGAGGGCAGCAATGATCCGCTTTCCTCATACGCGAAGTTACAAACGGTTTCTCCTCCATTCTCCGCTGGTTGTTGGCGGCGAGTCATGTGTCTGCGAGGGCACACTCAGGGATCTCTCGATGCACGGGTGTTCGATGGTATGCGATCGTGAATTCCCCCTTGGCAGCAAGGTGCGCGTGAGTCTGCTCTTGTCGGATCAGATGTCGGCCTTACCCATTGAATTGAGCCGGGTAACTTGGGTGAAGGGCCGCGAGTGTGGAGTCGAGTTTATGCAGCTGCCGCTGCAATCGAGACTGCGCCTCAATCGCACGCTGCGAATCGCGCTCATCCAATTCTTGAACGCTCGCAAGAATGGGGAGTGGCGGAAACCTACCGTTTAAGGTTTGCAGTCACTGGTCCCTCTGACATGCCTTTCATTCACCTCGCGGATTTGCTCAAGAGCAAACACGTAGCTGAATTAAGAACATTGAGGACCTGCGCTAGGAGTGGCGACACGTACAACTTATTACTGTCTACCCCGTTGTGGCACAGCGTGATGGAAGTGTCGGTTGATCGTCTCGGCATCCGCGGTACCAGGGCTCCAGCACGAAACACGAATCTATCAAATAGAGAAAGCAGCACACTGCCAATGTAGTATATAGCACTACGTGATGATATTTATACAATCGCCGCCATTGTGGAAAGGGATGACCACGTGTCTTCGTGCACTAACCTGCCACCTGGTCCTCTACCACACTCCACTGATTACGGTTGATAGAGAGTCTGATGACACACCCATTACATGCTTTTCAGGAATGAATAAGGAAGATTAACGGAGGTCAACGATGAGATTACCGTTTACGACAAAGACACTGATGATCACGACAGGAACCATCGCGGTTGGGGCAACACTGATCCTGTTGAGAAACCAAGAACTTCCCTGGACCAACGCAAGCCGAAGCAGGACCTCGACATAGCCATAATCATCCTCATGAAGGGTTAACCTGGCCGCCACAGCCTCGTGGTATCGGTAATGTTGTGCTCCATTCCAACATGACCGAAGAAGTATTTGACCGGGTACGTAAACGAACTCGAATGGATCGCCTGGAGCAGAAAACTAGAGCTGATATGAGGGCGGTCTATGGTCTTGGCAATCGATTCACTCGCGTTGCCGTCGTGGATCAGGATGACAAAGAAGATACCGATGAGACGGTTGTGAGTCGGTTGGTCTACTTCAGCCATGAGAAGAACGCGACGGTCGAAGTCGGATTTGACGCTGATGAAAAGCTCGAAACCGTCACTATAACACCAGCCAAGGACTATCAGCCGGAGATCACCGACGAGGAAATTAAGGACGCGGAGAAGTTGGCCCGAAAATATTTCATCCGGCATGGATTTAAACGGATTACCGGCTTGCGTGCCTACGGCATCCTTGCTTATAAGCCGGAAGGAACCGGCTTTTACGACACGCGTGTCATCTACGTGTCCTTCCAGAAAGACGACGATGCCCCGCCACAGTTGATGGCGTGGGTGGACTTGACCAATCAACAGATCCTTGAAGTCCGGGAGGAGTTGTAATGCGCCGAAAATCCATTCGTGCAATCCTTCTTGCTGGTGCGCTTCTATCCGGCCTTTTGTCCTTCACAGGATCAGGTCTGGCCCAAACGTCCGGCAGCGTGGCGTGGAATGGGTGGACATTTAACTATGAAGTGAGCGGGAAGCACGATGGGCTGTCGCTAAAAGCTGTGCAATTTAACAACTTTTCGTTCATCCACAAGCTGAGTTTCCCCGTCATGCGCGTATTCTATACCGATAACGCATGTGGTCCCTATGCAGATCGGTTGGGAGGCACCCTCTCACCCATTCCCTGGGTCGGTAATGCCGTCGTCGCCAAACGTGAATTTACGCTCAACGGCCGGCAATGGTACGAGATCGGCATTCGAGATCAGATCGGCGGCTACGATATCTACCAGGTCTACTACCTCAGCAATGACGGTCTTCTTGACGCCCACATTTACAGCAAGGGTTTCCAGTGTGTGGTGGACCATTTTCATTATCCAAACTGGCGGATCGATTTTGACATCCAGGACTCCGGAAATGATCTGATTCAGCAGAATACCGGAGCTGGATTCATGACCAAGTTGACCGAATTCAATGCCAGTGCGACGGAAGCCCTCGACCATGGCTGGCGTGTGCGTGACTCCGTGACGGGAAGATTCGTCGATCTGTTACCAGGTTTCACCGACTTTACGATTCCGAACGAAAATATTCAGCCCGTCGCTGGGTATACCAACCACACCGTGTTTGGACGACTCTACCGTGGGTCAGAAGACACGGGATGGACCTTTGGTCCGAATACCCAAGTGCCTAATAATAATGGTGAGTCCATCAACGATGCAGACATCGTCTTATGGTATGAAGGGTATCTTCCTCATAGTGCTGCCGAAGGGAGTGACCTGTGGCACTCAACCGGTCTTCGTCTGGCGGTGAACGGCGGCACCCCGCCACCGCCTCCCCCTCCACCTGGCGGTGGCGCCACGCAAACTTTTACGAACCCCGCAGCCCTATCTATCCCGGATAATGCGAATGGATCGCTCTACCCTTCGACGATCACCGTGATAGGGATGTCTGGTGCCATCAGTAAAGTGGTCGTGAAGCTGAAGGGCTTGAACCACACCTATCCCGATGATCTTGATATCCTGCTCGTGAGCCCGGGAGGACAAAAAGTCATGCTCATGTCCGATGCCGGTAGTGGGGCTGATCTGGTGAATGTGAACCTCACCTTTGACGGCGTAGTTTCAACATTTCTACCAAACAGTAGCCAGATTTCTTCCGGCACCTACCTCCCGACGAATCATGCCTCGACTTCTGGCTCGACAGATCCTTTCGGCGCCCCGGCTCCGGCGGCGCCATATGGCACAAGCTTGGGCGCGTTTAACGGCACATCTCCAAACGGCGCATGGCACCTATTCGTGAAAGACGACTCCGGTCAAGATCAGGGTTCCATTGCAAACGGATGGGAACTCATCATTACAACGAACTAAGGTTAGAAAGAACCAGGCGGCGGCAAACGACGTTCGTCGCCGCCTAACGGACGAATATGACTCGGAAGATCAATAAGAATCCCTCCTGAAGACCGCCAGTCAATTGGCGTCCCACCTTTCCCCTCAATATCATCAAATATTAAGAGGGTCGCTCATCTCGAAGGCCGAGGCGTCTCAGTCGCCACGTCAGCCACAACGATATACTGGGTGGAGCCTGAGTCTAATCAGGAGTGCGAGGTCATGCTCCAACTATTTTGTGATCTCCCAGTCCCACCCCTATTCTTTTGCAACTATTCGAAGGCGTAGTGGAGATCTTCCCACATAACATCTCATGGCAACCTCCTCGGTGTAGGTGGAGAAAAACCGTGGCGTCACGCACGACGACAACTTTATACTCCACCAGAGAAGCCTTCGAGATGATCATCCGAAGTCTTATTTTGACAACCTCCTGTCGTGAGTGAACACCATCGCACACCTTATAGATTCTTCGGCCACAAGGAACTTAGCTCCGGATACTTCGCGCGATAGTCAGCGTGACTGGCGCGGATGACCTTCAGCGCTTCCTCCCGCCCATACACACTCGTGATTTCCACCTTGTGATGCGTCGTGCCGGGCGCGCTCTTATAGGTGAGAAAATAATGCTGGAGGCGATCTAGGAGAGCCGTTGGGCATTGCGAAATGTCCGTGAAGTTGCCGTACACCGCATCGTCCCGCATCACGGCGATGATCTTGTCATCGGCCTCACCGCCGTCAGCCAGGCTCAACCCGCCGATCGGCAGCGCCGTCAGGAGGATGTCGCTGTGCGGAATGCTCTTTTCCGATAACACGCAGATGTCGAGCGGATCGCCATCACCAACCATATCTTTGCGACGGGCTCGCTTGGCAAACATGCTGGCCACTTGGCTTCCGGAGTAGGTCTGCGGAATCAGTCCATAATAGACCGGACAGAAGTTGGAGAATCGCTGCGGCCGGTCCACCTTGAGAAAGCCGCTGTTCTTGTCCACTTCGTATTTGACCGTGTCGGTCGGGACGATTTCAATATAGGCCGTGACCACGTCCGGAGCCTCCTCTCCGATAGACACGCCGTGCCACGGATGCGCCTTGAACATCAGCCCAAGCAGACGCTGAAAGGGATCACTCCCCGCGCGTATCTCAGTCATCTTGTCTGTGCCCTCTCCCCTTCCCTTCCTCTTCTTCTCTTTCATGTCTCCTCCGACATTGCCGACCATTCATTGCAACTTGCGACTCCTTCGATCGCGCCCTCAGTATCGCCCAGGAGCCCGACAGTGGCAATAGTTTCTCACTTGACCATCGACGCCCGCCGTACCTCGCTTAGCCGTCACCCGGTTGTAGGCCTCCCCCACTTCGGAATCGACACTACGAAATGGATTTGGCTTATCCCCACAGGTCCTCTCCTCGCGGATTGCCAGCGGGATCACACCAGACGACACCACCCCTTCAGTTCAGTTCCATGACAGCACCGTCGTTCCTACTATGAATGGCTCCGTCCCTGTGCCCCGCCGCGATGGTCACCGGTGAGTGATTCGAAAAAGCTAAAATCGAACCAATCCGGCATATCGAACAATTCCTATCATCAGTGCATGGGTAATAGGACAGGCATCCTACCCCAATATTTCCGGCTATGTTCCACCTTCGCCCAACCGACGATGGAATAACTCCAACGTCATGTCGTAGCAAATCCTAGCCGCAGCTGGATCGTAGCGGGGACCTTCGTCGCGCATGAACGCGTGCACGGCGTTGAACTCATGCCACTGGAAATACGCGCCGGCATCGCTGAGCGCGTTGTAGATGAGCGCCCGCCCCTCGCGGGGAATGTGCGGGTCCTGGCGGCCCCAGATCATCAGCAACTCGCCCATGATCTTGCCGATCCGATCCAGGCTGTCGTCATGCGTGCCCTGCCCCAGGCCGCGCTTGTGGATGTCGGTCGCGTAGAAACAAGCGGCGGCCAGCACATCGGGCTGCATCGCCGCGCGAAAGGCCAGATGTCCCCCAATGCAAATGCCCACCACGCCCAGCTTACCGGTGCAGTGCGGTGACGACACAAGATAGTCTAGCGTCACGCGCACATCGTCGTCGTAACTCGACAAAGCCTTGGTGATCTTGTGCTGATTGCCGCGTGCCGCGCCCGCCTCGTCATAGGCCAACACCGTACCGGCTGGCTCCAGCTCATGAAAGATCTCCGGCACCGCCACCACAAATCCATGACTTGCCAGCATCGCCGCCATACGCCGAATCGGCCCCGTGACCTGGAAAATCTCCGAGTACAGGACGAGCCCCGGATAGCGTCTTTCCGCCACAGGGCGAAAGACATACGTCCGCATCGGCCCCGTCGAGGTCGTGAGATCGGTCGATTCGATGTCAGTGATCGTCATATAGGTCTCCGAGACAATGCGGCGGCATCATGCGCCATACTCTGAGGAGTGCCAAGATCATTGAGAGTCAGATCTGCTGTGCAAGGAACTCATTCGTCTCTCGATGGCAGGGAATTGTAGCCAAGTTTTCTGTTCCTGTCTTCAATTGTGTTAGCCTGTATGGAGGGAGAGTTCATCCCACAACCGTGTGGGTCCATAGCCTTGACAGGATGCTTTGGCCGATAAGCGTGGTGAGGAGATCGAGATCCATGGTGCGTCTTGTCCTATTCTTGATCGTCGTCGGCCTGGTCCTTGTCGGGCCGCAACTCTGGACCAGGCGGGTGTTTGCCAAGCATAGTGCGCCCCGTGCCGACTATCCGGGCACCGGGGGAGAATTGGCCAGGCATCTGCTCAATCGATTCGACATGCCGCACATCAAAGTCGAACCGACCGAGACCGGCGACCACTACGATCCTGTCATCAAAGCGGTCCGCCTGACGCCTGCTATCTTCGATGGGAAATCTCTCACGGCAATTACGATCGCCGCCCACGAGGTCGGGCACGCCATTCAAGATCACCTGGGTTACCAGCCGCTCGCAGAGCGCACCAAGCTCGTACGAGTCGCGCAGGGTGCAGAGAAGGTCGGAGCGGTCCTGATGATGGGGATTCCGATCGCGGCGGCCGTGGCTCGAACGCCGGTCGCGAGCGTCGTCGTTATGATGGCCGGAATGGCGACGATGGGAATCTCCACGCTGGTCCATCTCCTCACGCTTCCCGTCGAGTGGGACGCCAGCTTCAAGCGTGCCCTTCCCGTCCTCAGGCAGGGCCAGTATCTGTCGCCTGAAGATGAGCAGGGGGCTCGCAGCATTCTCACCGCAGCCGCGCTGACCTACGTCGCGGCCTCCCTTGCTAGTCTGTTGAACCTGTGGCGTTGGATCGCCTTCCTACGGCGATAGGCACGGCCTTCACACACCCTCGCACATTATGGAACTGAATATGAAGCGGCTTCGAGATTGCCAGTGATTGCTCGCCTTCCAGACGCGGGCATAGGGCCACCGTCACGAAGCCTTGGCGGGTCTCGGGCGAAGTTCTGCCTGCACGCGTTTAAGATCCGATCCAATCCAATTCTGGGTTCTTTATGACGTCATACGTGGTGATCATGCTTCAAGCATGTGGGCATTTCACGGCATGGTCGAGAACCTTTTCTATCCATCTCGTTCCAGCGTTTGAGATTGCCACCCGCCGCCAATGGCTGTAAAATGTGTGGCTTCAACGAGGTTGATCATGGCACTCGCAGCCAAAGTCATTAAGCGAACAAAAGACAGTTTTGAATTCAGGATCTCGAAGGATAACTTTGAGTCGTTTTGCGACTCGATCGGACTCTACCGTCGAGAATTCCTTGAGGCCCTAGGCTCTGTTGACATTCATTTCATCCAGATGAGGGCAGCGGCGAGATAGATGAGCGCAGCGACGTTTCTGGCGCGTGTGCAGGATCTCGTGGCGACGCCTCTGTCATGCTTGAGTGTAATGAAGCTCCCCGCAGC
>JAICWG010000078.1 GCA_025934915.1 Nitrospira sp. | reverse complement strand
CCACCACCCGTTGGCGCAAATCGGATGAACATCTCATACCCCCATGATCGCTAAAGTTCACCAGCAATGTCCATCAGTAATTGAGGGCTTGGCTATAGAATCTAGAAGATCCCATCCAGTACAAACAGTCCTCCTCCTCGCGGCGAATGAGCTTATCAGCAGGAAGTCATCCAAGCATTCTATTGCGATTTGACTCCCCAGTTTTCTCAATACTCCCTTTGCCTCTGTTGTTGAGAATTCGGCCACTAGTTCTGCGTAGGTGCCTACTCCCTCATCATCAAGTCTGAGATGTTTGTACCAGTAGTTGATCGTAATATAAAAATTTTTATTCAGGCAAAAGGTCCATTTCTTTCCGCGCCGTATCCTAACCTCTCCCGTGTGGTGATATTCGGGTATATACGGTCGGCTGAGCAGGACACTCGGTGTTAGCCAAAATCTACCTTCAACCCGAAGAGGGTGGGAATTGTTTCTGGGTGGGAGTGCCTCAAAGATCGTAAGGCTATTTGGTTCTGCAACTATCATGTTTTCAACCGCATTTCCTCCCTAGCTTCTATTGAACTTGTTCACGAATAGATCTCTTGCTTCGATTTTCCCCCTACGATCACCTGCCATGTTCCTTATGACATGGCTCAATTGCAAGTCGGTTTGACTCTCAAAAAAATTAGATTGGTCAGTGGTTGGAAATAGATGAATTTGCAATAGATCCGAATGCTTAAAAGGGAGAAATACCTTGCAGAGAACGTTTCTTATAGATTTCTTTTCATCCCGAATCGTAGCAAGAAACCGGTAATCCTCTTCGTCTTTCTTTTTCATGGCTCTGTTATTGGTGTGTCTTGCACAGGTCGTATGGGGTCCGATGTTCTCATAGAGCGGAATCTACTTCAATTTCCAGACCTACATGGACTGGCGTATCTTTGAGCGCCAAGCGTGGAGTATGGCATCGTCAAAGGTATGACCTGAGCACCCCCCCTGAATGGGTTCTGGCATGCATATTGACTTGTAAAACTTTCAAATGAGGTGGTGCATATCTGATGGACGATGGGCAGGAAGCTCAGGGTTTCTTCGCCACTACCTTGCCGTTTTCCCATACATAAATCGGCGTCCCATACATCTTTGGCGGTTTTGCGAGCCGCTTTGGCAGCTCGGCGGAGTGCGCGTCCGACAGCCTCTGAAAAGGCTTTCGTCTCTTTCTTTCTTGTTGCTTTCCTCATGGGCCTTCCTCCAGTAGACGTGGAGCATCGCCTGAATTCTCATAGACCGACCAGGTGTCAGCCAACGGGCGATAGAGCGTGTGAAAATTCTGCCAACTCCGATGGAAACGCCGTATGACATCACTGCGAGGAACATCATGTCCATCTTGTTCGACTCTAGCAGCGATGCGTTGTAGCGCGAGCTGGGGTGATGACAGTGAAAGGAACACAATCCTGATTGTGTATCCTGTTGCCTTTCAGCACTGCAATAGATGCAGGTAGGCCTTTCCACTGAGAGTGCTTTTAAAGGAAAAATTTCTCTGTGATTTGACCAATCGGGACAGCTCCAGCAAGAGAAGTCGTCCTGCCTTCCTTGTTGCTAGTTCCGGACGAAGCGGAGAAAGCCCACCGGCAATGAGGTCGGCATTCACAAAGTGGATCACGGCGCCTTCGCGTGGAAGAAATTCTCTGGCGAACGTTGTCTTTCCCGAGCCGTTTGGTCCGGCAATAACAATGCAACGAGGGTGTCAAACCGGTCGGTCGTCCACTGTCACGATCAGCCAGCAACAGGCTGCTGATAATCCACTTCGATGGTGAAGCCCAGGTCTTTGATCATGCCCCAGACTTCGGGAGCCGGTGCGCCTGGTGTCGTCAGGTAGCCGTTCACAAAGACTGAGTCGGCTGGATAGAGAGCCAATGGTTGGAGGCTCCGAAGATTGTGTTCCCGACCTCCCGCGATGCGAATCTCCGTGCGAGGGTGCAGAAAGCGGAAGAGGCAGAGCACTTTTAAGCAGCGTTGGGGTGTCAGCTGGTCACAATTTTCTAACGGTGTGCCGGCGACTGGATGCAGGGTGTTCAAGGGAATCGAATCCGGCTTCACGCCACGCAGAGCCATCGCCAGCTCAATCACATCCTCATCTTTCTCGCCCATACCCACGATCCCGCCGGAGCAGATTTCCAACCCTGCCGCGCGCGCGTTCGTGATAGTTGTCAGCCGGTCTTGAAAGGTGTGGGTGGTGCAGATCGATGAGTGAAAGGCCTCGCTGGTGTTCAGATTGTGATTCACTCGATCGACACCGGCTGCTTTTAGTCGTTTAGCCTGAGATTCATTCATAAGGCCGAGCGAGCAACAAATCTGGATCGGAATCTCTTGCTTGATCGAACGAACGGCCCCGGCGATTTCGTCGATTTCCCGATCCAACGGACTGCGCCCGCTGATGACAATGCAGTAACGTTGGGCTTTTGAGGCAGCGGCTTGTCGCGCACCTTCGATCATCTGCTTTTGTGGAAGCAGGTTGTAGCGCTCGATCGGCGCCGTCGAGATGGAAGATTGTGAACAGTAGTGGCAGTCTTCCTGGCAGGCTCCGCTCTTGGCATTCTGCAACATCTGGAGCCGGACGGTTCGGCCGAAGTATGTGGAGCGGACTTGAAAGGCGGCATGCAACAGTGCGAGCAATTCGTCATCCGGTGTCGTCAAGACGGAACGGCACTCTTCTCTGGTCAGGAATTCGTCATTGAGCGCTTTGTCTGCCAAAGTCATATAGGTCATGGGATCCTCAAAAAGTAATGACGTGGTGATCTGCTGTGTGGCTAATCTGGCAAATCGAGGAGTAGGTTTCCACAAGTCGGTAGACCAAACAAGCAGCAGAGACTGGCGGGGAACCTACACGGTTTCAAACGGAGAAGCAATGCCTTGATAGGGAACAGCACGCGCGGAGCCGGGCTCTCCGGCTGAGCCGGCAGCGGCGTGACCGGCTTCCAGCCAGGGAAGGGCGGTGAGGGTGTTCCACTTGGCGCAACGGCGGCAGCGGCCCGACCACTCAACGGATTCCTGCTGGCACTGTGTACAGATATAGGGGACGACGACGCGCTTCTTGAAGCTGAGGGCCTTCTTCAATTCAACGATAGCCTCTTCGAAATGTTGTTTCCGCAAGTAGAGGTTGGCCATGATCTTGTGGTAGTCCAACAGATGGTCCTGTGGGCCTTCGATCGTCGACAGCAGGTCGAACGCTTCATCCACCATTTCCAACCGATAGTAGAGCTTGCCGAGATAGAACTGGAGGATCGGATTGTGCGGGTCTTGCTGCAAGGCCTCTTGATAGACTCGAATAATTTCACTAGGCTCGCCCTGATCCAAGAAGAGTTCTTCCAGCCGATGCAGAATGATCACGCTTCGCGTCCGTGAGTAGACTTTCTTGAGGATTTCGACGGCGTCTTTGGTTTTGCCTTCATGGAGCAGGATTTCGCCCATTCCGATATAAGCGGGAAGGAAACCGCGGTCCTTCTTGATGGCGCCTCGGAAGTATCGCCGAGCTTTGTCGGGATGCCCACGTTCGAGCAGTTGGCGCCCGACTTCATACATACATCCGACCAGCAGAGCCGCTTCCGCCTGTTTTTCCGGGGTGGGAAGATTGGCTTTGAGCAAGCGGTGTTGAATCTCAAGCGCGTCACTCCATCGTTCCATTCGGATATTGAGATTTCGCTTCCGAATGAGCGCGGTCAGGTTATCCGGTTCAATCTGGAGAATTTTCTGGAGCGTCTGAAGCGCTTCCTCGTAACGTTTGGCTTCTTCCAAATCTTTGCCTAGTTCCAACAAGACTTCGATGTTCCGATCGTCCATCCGTTGCGCATGCTGATGAAGTCTGATTGCCTCAGGATAATTTTGATCTGATCGGTAGATGTTCCCTAACCACAGGAGTGAATCGACTCGATTGGGATCGATAGCCAGTGCCTTTTCCAAGAGCGTGATGGCCTCGATGGTGCGTTTCGACATAAACGCATGGGTTCCGTCTCGGTGGAGAGTATCGACTTTCTCCTTTCGACGGACGAGGCGGTTACTGCGCCAGTTTAAGATCAGGTGCGCCGTTTGCTGCAACCCCACGACAAGGGTCGCGAGTACCGCTCCAAGAGCTATGGAAATCAACACAAGTGTGACAGGACTGAGCTCAAACTCGACGCCTGGCGCGGTATGGACGACGACCGTTCCCGGGTTCAACTCGCGAAAATAACTGTAAACGAACACGCCGGCGCTGATGAGAAAAATGGTGACCAGCAGTTTGAGCATGGCCTAGACCATCTTCCATGAAGTCGTCTTCTGAATCATGTGTCTCTTCGGTGTGGCAGTCGAAGGCGACGCATTGTCTGGAACCGAGATAGATCGGGCGTCGCTCCACAGGCGCTCAAGGGCATAATGCGAGCGCGTGTCGTGTCTGAACACATGGGCGACAACATCGCCAAAGTCGATCAGAACCCACTGGCCCGATGTGGTGCCTTCGAGGCTCAGGGGCCGTTGGCCCACGCACGCGAGCACCTCCACGACGGAATCAGCGATCGCACGTGTTTGTCGATCGGATTCAGCCGACCCAATGATCAAATAATCAGCGATTGAAGTAAGCGGGGCGACATGGAGGACTTGAACATCAAAGGCCTTCTTGTCGAGCATCGCCCTGGCTACGGCTAGGGCGGTGGCCTTAGATGTGTGTACGATCGCTCTCCTCCTGATAAAGGCTATGACGAAGTATATAGGATTCTACCGGGGGGGGCAACATATTTGCCAGCGGTAGTCCGCTCCGAACTCTCTGCCTAATTTCCGAGGCTGAGGTCGAACAGGGCGGAATGGCCAGACAGGTGATCCCCGGGCAGGAAGGGATTGCGATGTCGAGCCGATTCTGCGCGCCGGTGTCGAGCCGGGCAAGAGCCAGTGGATTCAGGCTGGGGAGCAATGGCATCTCGACCAGCGCCTGGAACGATCGCTCCGGTCGAGGCACCACCACGAAATGACAGATCGTTAGAAGCTCGTGAGGTGTTCTCCATGTAGGGAAGTCAAGAAACGCGTCGAGACCGATGATGAAGAACAGATTGGCGGATGGGCCGTAATGGTGTTGTAATGCGCGGACAGTATCGATCGAGTAAGATTTTCCCTTTCGCTGTATCTCGATATCCGAAACCATGAACAGTGGGCTGTCGGCGATCGCAAGACGTACCATTTCGTAGCGAACATTTGCCGGAGCCAGTGAGTCACCGCGTTTATGAGGCGGGTCGCCGGTCGGGATGAATAGAACCCGTGAGAGCTGCATATGCTCATGTACGTGATGAGCAATGGTCAGATGACAATGGTGAATAGGATTGAAGCTGCCACCGAGCAGGCCGAGGCGTTGTGGAGGAGAATGTTGAGTGCTGAGTGCTGAGTGCTGAAGGTCGGGGTTAGAAGAATTCATGACTCAGCACGCAAGGCTCAGCACTAGAGGATGACTAAATTATCTCGGTGGATGACTTCCTCATACTCTTGGGGTCCGAACCGTTCATGAATGTCCGCTGTCTTAAGGCCTTTCATCTGACGTAATAAGTCGGACGAAACATTCACGAGACCTCTTGCGAATTCCTTGCCGTCTGTATCGAGACAACTGACTGGATCGCCGGCTTCAAATGATCCCGTCACCTGGAGGATGCCCGATGCCAGCAGGCTTTTCCCTCGATTGGTCAACGCGTCCACAGCTCCCTGGTCGAGATGGACCTGGCCACGAGAGCGAAGCGTAAAGGCGATCCAATGTTTACGGCTGTTCAGTCGGCGCTCGCGAGCAAGAAAGAGACTTCCACCGGGTCCGCCGCCGATGACCGTTGTGAGGAGCCCGGCCCGCTCGCCATTGAGAACTAACGTCGAGATTCCATACTCGCCGACTTTCTTGGCTGCTCGAAGTTTGGTCGCCATTCCGCCGGTACCTTCAAATGTGCTGGAAACTCCTGCCAGGCGCTCGATATCTTGGGTAATCTCCGTAATCAGCGGAATCAAGGTCGCCGACGAGTTTTTACGAGGATCTTCCGTATACAGCCCGTCGACATCAGAGAGAATCACCAGCAAGTCTGCATCGGCCAAGTGAGCCACTTCGCTCGCGAGAGTATCGTTGTCGCCGACCCTGATTTCATCAACCGCGACGGTATCATTTTCATTGATGATGGGCACGACGCCGAAGCCGATGAGTGTTGCAAGCGTGTGGCGAGCGTTAAGAAATCGGCGGCGATCGGCGAGATCCTGGTGTGTGAGCAGAATCTGCGCCACTTGAATAGTGAGACGCTCAAATGCTTTTTCATAAGCCCACATGAGCCGGCTCTGCCCCACGGCTGCAGCGGCTTGCTTGACAGGGAGACTTTTGGGGTAATCTCTCAGCTGCAACTTTCGGATACCGGAGACGATGGCGCCGGAAGAGACCACCAGGATTTCGCGCCCCTGTTCTCGGAGCGCCGCGATTTCATCAGCCAATCGCTCAATCTGTTGAGGGCGCAGACCTTCCGCGCGCGAAGCGATCAGGCTGCTGCCGATCTTGATGACGATCCGCTTGGCTTGTACTAGGAGCTTGTCTCGCATGGCGTCTTTTGTAAACGCTCGACCTGTTTCCCGAGGTAGGTGATCAAGTCATCCAGCCCTTTGTTCGTGGCGGCGGAAATCGGCAAGCAGGGATAGTCGTTGAGACGGCAATAGTTCTGCAGCTGGGCAAACCGTTCGCTCGTGCCGATGACATCGATCTTGGTTGGGACAACGGCGAATGGACGTTTGGTGAGTCCCACGTCATAGGCGGCAAGTTCCCGCCGTAGAGTCTCAAACCCGACCACCGGATCGTCAGGAGCCCATTCTGAAACATCGATCAAGTGGAGCAAGAACGCGGTGCGCTCGATATGACGAAGAAACTGTACGCCCAGGCCTTTCCCCTCGTGGGCGCCCTCGATCAGGCCGGGAATATCGGCCACGACGAAACTTCGGTCGGATCCCCACCGGACCACGCCGAGATTGGGGATCAGAGTGGTGAAGGGATAGTCAGCGATCTTGGGCCGGGCTGCCGATATGGCGGCGATGAGCGTCGATTTGCCGGCGTTGGGAAAACCAACCAGCCCGACGTCGGCCAGCAGTTTCAGCTCAAGCCGCAAGGCTCGTTCTTCACCTGGAGTTCCAGGAGTGCACTTCGTCGGTACTCGATTGACGGATGTGGCAAAGTTGCTGTTGCCTTTCCCGCCTCGCCCTCCTTGGGCGATGACGGACGTTTGGCCGTCTTCGATGAAATCCGCAAGTGGTTCTTTCGTCTGATCGTCATAGACGATGGTGCCCACAGGAACAGCGATGGTCAGATCTTCTCCGGAACGGCCCGTACAATTGGATCCCCCGCCAGCTCGCCCGTTTTGAGCCTCATAATGGCTCTGGTAGCGAAGATCGAGCAGAGTGGTCAATCGATGAGAGGCGGTCATGACGATGTCGCCACCATCGCCTCCATCTCCGCCGTCCGGGCCTCCACGCGGAACAAACATCTCTCTCCGGAAACTGCAGATGCCGTTTCCGCCGTGACCGGCTCGTACCGTGATGTGTACTTCATCGACAAACATGATCTATCAACGTTCTCCAGGCGGCTCAGTAACTACGGTGAGAAAGTATACCCGACCCTGACCCGAAGGGGGGAGCGAGAATTTATCCGGTGTGATTGTAAAGAAGGAGGTAGAAAAGAGAATCAGGATTTGGTCGAGACAGGATATACGCTGACCTTTCGTCTGCCGCGTCCACCCTCAAACTTCACCACGCCGCTCATTTTGGCAAACAGGGTGTGGTCTCTTCCAAGGTCCACATTGAATCCAGGGAAAAACTTGGTGCCGCGCTGACGGACAATAATGCTGCCGGCTGTCACAGTCTGACCACCATAAGCCTTCACGCCCAAATATTGAGGATTGCTGTCACGGCCGTTACGTGATGATCCGCCGCCTTTGTTTGTTGCCATGGGTAAGCCCTTCCTGTGTTTTTAGGCCGTCGCAATATCCCGAATCAACAACTGGGTGAATCCTTGTCGGTGCCCATGGGTGCGGCGATAGTTCTTGCGGCGCTTCTTCTTAAAAACGGTAATCGATCGCGTCCGTCCTTGCCGCACGATTTCGGCCATGATCTTGGCCCCGTCAATGAGAGGCTGTCCAACTAGAACATCGCCATCACCATGTACGAGACGGACCTTGCTGAGTTCAATCTGGGTCCCGACGTCTCCCGGTAGCTGTCCGACCTGAATCGTCGTGCCTGTTTCAACTCGATATTGTTTGCCGCCTGTTTCAACGATCGCGTACATAATCCATGCTCCAAACTTGAAGAACGTTTAATTTAACATGGGGATGTGAGGAGTGTCAAGCTAAACGAGGGGGCACCTAGGTTCATTGAGCACCCATAAGGCCCCCTCTTTAGAAGACTATGAGGAAGGTTGGGCTGACAAGTATGTTTAGCGCCATCATCGTGATGGCACCGGTTGAGTATTTTGCAATACAAACTGGAGATGACAACCAACTTATGTCTCACGCTAACAAGTTTGTGATCCGCACCTATCATCGGATTCCCGTTCGCTGCGTGATGTACTATCTGGGCGGAGATTTTCTTGGAAAAGGAACGGTCATGAACCTGTGTCGTAACGGGTTCCGCGTCCTGGGTGATCATCAAGTGGTTCCTGGGATGGAACTGGTCGTCCGGCTCACCCTTCCCGACAAAGATGAGCCGGTCGAAATCCAGCGCGTCGTGGTGCGATGGGTGCGCGGCCTATTGTTTGGCGCCAAGGTTGTGACTATGACTCCGGAGGGAGAGGATCGAGTCGGAACGTTTCTGAGTTCACGCCTGCGTGCCTATTGCGCCTCTTCGTAGATGCGCACAGCATTTAAGTAGATTCTGAATCAGCCGCTGCCTGCTTGCTTGACCCACGTTCAACCTCACGCTATAGTCCCTCACGTTCACAGAAGCGGAACCGTTACGATCCTTGGCTGGAGATCGCTTTTGATGCTGGAACCGGTTGAAAAGATCTGGATGGATGGGAAATTTGTGGGGTGGGGGGAGGCCAATGTCCATGTTCTCACCCATTCGCTACACTACGGTCTCGCAGCGTTTGAAGGTCTTCGGTGCTACAAGGGTACATCAGGATCCGCCATCTTCAGGCTTCCGGAACATGTCGATCGACTGTTTGATTCGGCTCATATCGGCATGATGGCCATGCCTTATGACAAAAAGCAGATCACCGACGCTATCATCGAGACCGTTCGCGTCAATCGTCTTGATGCCTGTTACATTCGTCCGTTGGTTTACATCGGGTATGGTGCGATGGGCGTCCATCCGGGCGACAATCCGATTCAGGTGGCCATCGCTGCCTGGAGATGGGGTTCCTATTTGGGGGATGATGCGCTGGCCAATGGGATGCGTGCCTGCGTCTCGTCCTTTACGAGGCATCACGTGAATGTGTCCATGACCAAAGGAAAAATATCCGGGTACTATGTGAACTCCATCATGGCCAAACGGCAGGCGAAGGCCGATGGATATGATGAGGCGATTCTTCTCGATCCCGAAGGCTATGTTGCCGAGGGAACGGGAGAGAATGTATTCATCGTTCGTCGGGGCATTCTCAAGACGACGCCGTTAACGTCGGTGCTCGAAGGGATTACGAGAAACTCGGTCATTGAATTGGCCCGAGAACGTAAGCTCGACGTGGCGGAGGAACGATTCACACGCGATGAAATGTATATTGCCGACGAAGTATTTGTGACGGGAACAGCTGCTGAATTGACCCCGGTCCGAGAAATCGACAACCGGCGCATCGGAAACGGTACGCCTGGACCGATTACACGCGCCCTCCAAGATGCCTTCTTTTCAATCGTGCGTGGCGAAGATCTCACCCACGAGTCCTGGCTCACACGTATTTAGCCACATTATTCCTGAGCGCTTCTACTGCATCCACCGGTACGCCGGCAACCACACGAAAAAGTCCAAACAGCGGAAGGAGCTTGAACGTTTAGTCGATAAGCTCCATGTGTTCCTGGACACATGTGATGCGTCGTGTTCCTCGTCACCTTTGCGCCGGTGCCGTTCTCTTTCACTGAGCGATTCGTTGCTTCTACCGTTCCGCTCACACCATTTCTCCTGACTTTCTTGTCAGATTCCACAGGCGATCTTAAAGCGTAGAAATACTCGCGGCCTATGCGCCCATGCACTGCCCTCTGTCAGGCTTAACGCAACGAGGAAATGCTGGGGGTTCATTTTGTTTTGTGCATCAGAGTTCTTTATATTTCCCGCGTTACCATCAATTTACTGAGCCTTAGCGTGATTTTTGGCGAGGAAAGAGATAAGCTTCGGCAGTCATTCAATTGGGAACTCCAAATAGATGAAAGAGGCCTCCGCCCGCATCAGGATCAATAAACTTCTAGAGGCATCAGGGTGGCGGTTTTTCTCGGACAGCAACGGCCCTGCAAACATCCAGCTCGAACCAAGTATTGCAATACATTCTCAAGACCTGGACGCTCTTGGAAACGACTTTGAAAAGACGAAAAATGGTTATATCGATTTTCTACTGCTCAACGACAAGGGGTTCCCTTTCATCATTCTCGAAGCCAAAGCCGAGAACAAGAATCCTCTCGTTGGAAAAGAACAGGCCCGCAAGTACGCCCGTTCTTAAAACTGCCGCTTCGTCCTTCTTTCCAACGGCAACCTGCATTACTTCTGGGACCTTGAGCGCGGGAATCCCTACATCATCACCACGTTCCCTTCACCTGATTCTGTTTCCGGCTACCAGAAGGTTATACCGAATCCGCAGCGTCTGGTGGAGGAAGATGTCGGAAGCGATTACATTGTCCTGACCCAGTGCCCGGCGTATCAGGCCGAAGCGGGCTGGAGGTATGAGGCGGCGCGCTCGGCCTACATTCAGGCCAACAAGCTACGGTTTCTGCGACTCTACCAGCTCAACGCCATTCACCAACTACAGGCTGCGGTGAAGGATGGCAAGGACCGTTTCCTCTTCGAGATGGCCACCGGCACCGGGAAGACCCTGACCGCTGCCGCCGTCGTGAAACTCTTTCTGCGAACCGGCAACGCCCGCCGTGTGATTTTTCTTGTAGACCGTCTCGAACTAGAAGACCAGGCAAAGAAGGCCTTTGCAGCACTCCTGTCCGCCGATTTCAAGACCGTCATTTATAAGGAGAACCGCGATGATTGGCGGCGCGCCGAAATTGTCGTCACCACCGTCCAATCACTCCTGTTCAATAACAAGTATCAACGCCTATTCTCGCCAACCGACTTCGACTTGGTCATTTCGGACGAGGCCCACCGCTCCATCGGCGGTAACGCTCGCGCGGTGTTCGACTATTTCGTCGGCTACAAGCTGGGACTGACCGCCACTCCGCGCGACTATCTAAGGCGCTTCGACAACGACAACTCGAGCACTCGCGATCCCCGTGAGGCCGAACGCCGGCTGCTGCTCGACACCTATCGCACATTCGGTTGCGAGAGCGGACAGCCGACCTTCCGCTACTCACTCCTCGACGGTGTGAAGGACGGCTACCTGATCAATCCCACCGTGGTGGATGCCCGAACAGAGGTCACCACACAGCTGCTCTCGGAGGAGGGCTTCATTGTCTCATTCACCGATGACACGGGCGAGAATCAGCGCGAGTCGTTCCAGCAGCGGGAGTTTGAGAAACGATTCTTCTCCAAGGCCACCAACCAACTCTTCTGCAAGACTTTCCTGGAAAACGCCCTGCGCGATCCGATCAGCGGCGAGATCGGCAAATCCATCGTCTTTTTCGTCAGCCAGAACCATGCAACCAAGCTGACGGAAATCTTCAATCAGATGGCGGACCGCATGTTTCCCGGCAAATATCAGTCCGACTCTGCGGTGCAGGTCACCTCGTCGGTTCCCGATGCCCAGCAGTTCACGATCAACTTCGCCAACAACAACCTTCTCGGCTCCGGTAACTTTATTCCCGGCTATAAGACCAGCAAGGCGCGGCTCTGCGTCACGGTAGGGATGATGACCACCGGCTACGACTGCACCGATATTCTCAACCTCGGTCTGTTTAGACCGATCTTCTCTCCGACTGATTTCATTCAGATCAAGGGCCGAGGCACGCGCAAGCATGGGTTTCTGGACCAACTCTTCGACGACACGATAAGGGCCGGCATAGGGCAGCCGCAGAAGACCGCCTACAAGCTGTTCGATTTCTTCGCCAACTGCGAATACTTCGAGACGGAATTCAACTACGACGAAGTGCTCAAGCTACCGCGCCCGACGAACAGGGGGAGTGAGGAGGGCGGTGGTGGTCTTGTGGTCTATGAGGGCGCCCACGAGCACCTGGGAGCCGATATTCTTTCTTCTATCAGGGAAGAGGTGGTCGGTCTCGAAGGCATGAGGATCGACCGCATGTTCTTCGAACGATTCGGGGACACCGTGCGGGAGAATCCCACGATTGTGGCCGCAGTCGAAGCAGGCCAGTGGGACCGGGTGATTGATTATGTGAACCGCGAAGTCTTCGATAAGCCGGAGGAGTACTACACGCTCGACAAACTACGGAAAGCCGCCGCCGTGGATCGGCGCGTCACCCTGCGCGAAATCCTGGAGAAGATCTTCGGCCTCATCCCGCGCTTCAAGTCCAAGGATGAGCTGTTGGAAGAAGAGTTCGCCAAGTTCGTAGCCGATCATGTTCCTGAACCACCCTCGACTATCCCAGCCATTAAGCACTACTTCAAAGCGTACGTCACGAGCGGGCGCGTCCGTGACATCATCGACCATCGTCAGTTCACGGACCTTGCCACGAACCCCATGTTTTCGACCAAGGATTTTCGGGCCGTGCCGGAGAAATTCCGCGCGATTGTCCCCGAGTACGTCAAAGACTACGTTTCCTTGAATCAGTTCGCCTCCTGAAGGAATCCCATGCTCGATACCGATACCAAGCGCCGCATCGATACTGCCCGCGACATCCTTGTCGGCAAGGTGCCGGACCCTAAGAGCCAGGTGGAACAAATCACCATCGCGCTCATCTACAAATTCATGGATGACATGGATGCCGAGGCCGAGGAACTCGGCGGTAAGCGGAAATTCTTCTCCGGTGAGTTTGCGCGCTACGGTTGGGCGAAGCTGATGCGTTCAGGCTTGGGCGGCCATGAGACACTGAACCTCTACGCCGAGGCCATCGCCAAGATGCCGGAAAATCCCGGCATCCCGCCGCTCTTTCGCGACATCTTCAAGAACGCCTTCCTGCCGTACCGGGACCCGGAGACATTGCGCGTCTTTCTTAAGATCATCGATGAGTTTGAATACGACCACTCCGAGCGCTTAGGCGACGCGTTTGAGTACCTGCTCTCCGTCCTAGGCAGCCAGGGCGACGCCGGGCAGTTTCGCACCCCGCGCCACATCATCGATTTCATCGTCGCGATCATCGACCCGAAGAAAAACGACACCGTCCTCGACCCGGCCTGCGGCACCGCCGGGTTTCTGATCTCCTGGTACAAGCACATTCTCAAGGCCAACACGAACAAGGAAGGCCACAGTATACTGACGCCGGATGAGCGAGCGCGGCTGGCGGTCGATTTCAAGGGCTATGACATTTCGCCCGACATGGTGCGCCTGTCGCTGGTCAATATGTACCTGCACGGCTTCACCGACCCGCACATCGTCGAGTACGACACTTTGACCAGCCAGGACCGTTGGAATGAGTATGCCGACGTCATCCTCGCCAACCCTCCCTTCATGTCGCCGAAGGGCGGCATCAAGCCGCACAACCGGTTCTCGGTACAGAGCAAACGCAGCGAAGTGCTCTTCGTAGACTACATGGCCGAGCACCTAACGCCCAACGGCCGAGCCGGCATTATCGTGCCTGAAGGTATCATCTTCCAGAGCCAGACGGCCTATACCCAGCTTCGCAAGATGCTGGTGGAGGACTACCTTGTCGCGGTTATTTCCCTGCCGGCAGGCGTGTTCAATCCCTACTCCGGCGTCAAGACCTCAATTCTCATCCTCGACAAGGCGCTCGCGAAGCAGACGGACAGCATCGCCTTCATCAAGATCGAGAACGATGGCTTCGGCCTCGGCGCTCAGCGTCGGCCTATTGACAAGGACGACTTGCCCCAGGCCCGCGCCGAAATCACCGAGTATCTGCGCCGCATGCGGGCGCGAGAGTCTCTGGAAGGGTTCCAGCCAGCCCTGGGATTGGTTGTGCCGAAGGAGAAGATCGCAGCGAATGGCGACTACAACCTGGGCGGGGAGCGGTATCGGTTAAACGGTGATCGGAATCACTCATTCCCACTGGTCGCTCTGGGCGATTCGAGCCTGTTTCGGGTTGAGAGCGGAGGTACGCCCAAGTCAGACGTGGACGAGTACTGGAACGGTGGGATACCGTGGGTGACGCTAGTTGATCTCCCTGCAACTAACTTCATCTCTCAGATCAGAATGACACAGCGGACGATTTCGGAGCAGGGACTGCGCGATTCATCTGCAAAGCTAGTTCCGGCGAACTCCGTGATCGTATCCACGCGCGCAACGATCGGTCGAATCGGCATCAATCATATCCCACTGGTCACTAATCAGGGCTTTAAGAATGTCGTAATCGAGGATTCGGCGCGTGCAACTCCCGAGTACGTGGCGCTCGCAATCACACGACTCGTGCCCACGATGAAACTCTGGGCAACGGGCGGGACATTTGCGGAGATTTCGAAGTCGAAGTTCTGCGAGCTGGAACTTCCCCTTCCCCCGCTGGATGTGCAGAAGGAGATCGTGGCGGAGGTCGAGGGTTACCAGAAGGTCATCGACGGCGCCCGCGCTGTCCTCGACAACTACCGCCCCCACATCCCTGTACACCCGGAATGGCCGATGGTGCCGCTGGGAAAGGTGTGTTCGCTCGGCGGAACCATCACCACCGAAGTAGACCTTGCACTTCCGTACATCGGTTCAGACAGTATTGAGCCAAACACGGGAAGGTTATTGAAGGCGGAGTCGGCTGAGATTCAGCGGGTCAACGGTCCGGTTTATGCGTTCGACGGTCGACGGCTCCTCTACAGCAAGATCCGTCCGTACCTCAACAAGCTGACGGTAGTCGAGCTTCGTGGCTATTGCAGCTCTGACATGTATCCGCTCGTTCCCGATGCTTCGAAGGTCCATCTCACCTACTTAGCGACGTACATGCTCTCTGACACCTTCAACGAGCGTATTCGCGGGTACTACGAGCGAGCGAACATTCCAAAGATCAATCGCTCCCAGTTATTCGAAACCGAAATACCTCTCCCAGCCTTGGCCACGCAGCAAGCCATCGTCGCCGAGATCGAAGCCGAGCAGGCGCTGGTCAACGCCAACCGCGAGCTGATAGCGCGCATGGAGAAGAAGATCCAGGCCACCCTCGCCCGGGTGTGGGGAGAGGACGAGAGAACAACAGAGCCATCTGTGGTGGAGGCCTGAGCCATGGATGAATCCAGTGAATTAGGCAATTACCTGCCACTCTCCTTCAAGACACCGAAGGAACAAGATTACATCGAATTCTTATGGAAAGCCTTCGAAACCAACTACACCCACGGCAAATACCAATTCGCCCGATGAGGTGATGGAAAGTCATTCTATGAAACCCGCGATCTTCACTGCGCATGCCCGCAAACGAGCGCTTGAGCGCGGCGCTCGTGAAGAGGACGTGATCGAAGCGATCCGCATCCAGATGGGTGAAACGGGGACATTCTACTTATCCGCAGGTGCCATCCCCGACGTCGATACCTCCGCCTGGGAGCGCGAAATTGACGAGCACGTCTATCGCCTCTGCAGTCTCACGCCGGACGAGATCAAGATCGTCGAGGATACGCGATGAGCACCTCTGACCAGAACCCTGCAAAGAGCTACGCGCTCTCCGACATTCGGCACGATCAAGCCGGCTTTGAGTCGCTCGTGCGGTTGTATGCTGCCTTGAAAGCGGCCAGATTTGCGAATTTGGAGATTGACATGAGCCGAGTCGGCTGGTTTGATGCCGACATGTGCGCACCGCTCGGCGCCGTGCTGTATCGGACCGGGTCCCATGTCAATAAGGTGTCCCTGGTCCATCTCCAACCTCAGGTCGAGACCATCCTGTCGAAGAATGGATTCCTCAGCCATTATGGACGCCTGACCGTCCGAGACAAGTATGGCACGACCATTCCTTATCAACGATTCGATGTGAAGGATGACCGATTCTTCGCAAGCTATGTCGAAGCCAAATTCGTCCAACGAACAGAGCTGCCGCGCATGTCTACTGGACTTGTGAAGCGGTTTCGCGAGAGCGTCTTTGAAATTTTCAGCAATGCCGTGATTCATTCGCAGTCGAAACTGGGCATTTTCAGTTGCGGGCAGTTCTTTCCGAAGCGGAATCGGCTGGACTTCTCCGTGGCCGATCTGGGCATTGGGATTCGCCGTAACGTCCTGGACCATACAGACCTGGATTTGCCTCCGGATCAGGCCATTGTTTGGGCCACGAGCGAACGGAATACGACCAAACGTGGACCGATCCCCGGGGGACTCGGGCTCAAGCTTCTTCGTGAATTTATCACGCTCAACGAGGGGCGTATGCAAATTGTCTCGGATGCCGGATATTGGTCGTTGGAGAAGGAGTCTGTGCAGACCGCGCTGCTGAGTGCACCGTTCCCCGGGACGGTCGTGAACGTTGAAATCAACACCGCCGATCGGCGATCCTATGCGTTCACGTCAGAAGTGAAGGAAGCGGACATCTTTTAACCGTGTCCCGGCCGAAAGGGATCAGCCATGGAGAAGGGCCTCATCATTTCGCCATATGAGATCGTAGGCAGTCCACTCTGCGTGGCCTCGGACGATGGCCAGAAGGTTTTTGAACGTCTCGCGGCGGCGGTGAAGGAGGAGAAGTCCGTCACGGTCTCGTTCCGGAATGTGACGAGCTTGACCTCTGCTTTCCTCAACGCTGCGATTGGGCAACTCTACGGTTCTTTTTCTCCAGGCGAGATACGGGCACGACTCAAGGTGAAAGACATGGCCCCTGCCGATCTTGCCTTGCTCAAGCGCGTCGTTGATACGGCAAAGGAGTATTTCAAAGACCCTGGACGATTCAGTAAGGCGGAGCGAGCGGCTCTGCGAGGGAAGAATGCCTGAGGCACCTCGCCCGATTGACCGCTACAGGTTCATTCCCTCCGACAAGCTTCTCTTAGATGCCAACGTCTGGTTCTTCATTTACAGCCCTCAATATAGACCCACAGATCGGCGCGCGAAGGTCTACTCGACCGCGTTGAAACGCGTGCTCGAAGCTCGCTCTACCATCTTGATGGACGCGATGGTCTTGTCCGAGTTTGTGAATGTCCTGACTCGGCTCGCCTACAACAGTCTTCCCGCTGAGCAACGACCCTCGGACTTTAAAACGTTCCGAAGGAGTTCATCATTTAAGACGACAGCCGCGAGCATCGCGGATTCGTGCGCACGTATCCTTCAGGTTGTCACGCGAATCGAGAGCGGCTTTACCTCGTGTGATCCGGCGGATCTGATCCACCGGTATCAAGCTGGTCGGTCGGACTTCAACGACCTCTTACTCGCCCATGTGTGTAGGGCGGAAGCTCTGACCCTCGTGACGGACGACGCCGATTTTGCGGGGAGCGGGTTGGCCATTCTCACAGCTAACGCAAAGTTGCTACGCTAGCATTTGATAGTGGGGCTCATCTTGTTCTGGGCGCAGTGATGGGGTTACGCCCTCGACCAGTGCATCGGAGCCCTTGCTCGATACGTTGGCCGCGCACGGTACAAGATCCAACTCTACTGCTATTTGGAAACAGTGAATCAGCCGGACTATGTTCAAGAAGGGGACAGCGGTACGTTGATTGCGGTAAAGTCGTATCCGAAAACGCCGCTGTCTCAGAAGTCGTGCGTGGTGGTGTATCGTGAGTTGAGTGACGGGGATGGTTTTGTTGTGACCGCGTATTTCACCAGTCGTCCGGCCGTCTGGAGGAGGATTATATGGAAGCTGTGAAGGTGTTCGAAAGAAAAGATGTGCCTCTGGATTG
>JAICWG010000023.1 GCA_025934915.1 Nitrospira sp. | reverse complement strand
TGCCGAGCCGCCTCGGCCTTGCTGCCACCGCTCCGGACAAAATCCACCACCCGTTGGCGCAAATCGGATGAACATCTCATACCCCCATGATCGCTAAAGTTCACCAGCAATGTCCATCAGTAATTGAGGGCTTGGCTATAGCGGTCATGCCGAACAGCTTTGCCAAAAACGGGTGCTTTCCCCTTGATTCCATGGCTGGCAAGTTCTTTAGCTTCCTGGCTCAGGCTTTGAGAGCTTCCACATCAGTAACCGTAGGCTTGCCGATCAGTTCGAACACTGCCTGAGCTCCGGTTGCGACTTCTGAAGCAAGTCGACCCCTTGCATCAATGAGTATCCCCATGGGAGTACCATTGGCACCAAACGCGCCCCCTCTCTGGCCAGTGGGATCGAGCAAAATTGGTGAGCGCAGACCCATCGCGCGCCCATCTTCCACTGTCCCAGCCGACACTACGACTAGTCTAGGTGCTCCAGGGCTAGGATTGGCATCCCAATCCTGTAGATCATGTAGCATCCGCTGACAGAAGCCACATCGAGGATTCCAGAAAAGAAGCACAACCTTACGCCCACGAAAAGCCTCCAACTGTACGGTCTTACCATTGAGATCTGCAAGCTCTAGTTGAGGTGCTAGATCGCCAGGCTTCGCCGCCGTCAATGGAACACGGGCACCGTTTCCATCCGATCGATCTGCAGCCGCAGCCATCCTCAGCATCTGGGTTCCACGCAGGCTCTCCCCGACGAGCGTACGGATAGCATCGGCGCCCTGTGCCAGCGAGCTGGCAATCAGTCCATCTGCCCGAATGAGGAGTGCAGAGGGCGTGCCCCAGGCACTGTATAGATCGGCCACTTCGCGTTGTTGTTGGAGCAGCACTGGACTTGGCTCCTGGTCGGCAGCCTTAACACGGTTGTCAGCCGCCGTGCCTTCGCTTATGAGCGCGATGGTCAGTTTGGCGCTATACTCTCCATGCCATCGGCCAACTTCCGGCAGAAGCGCTTGGCAAGGGCCGCATTTGGGATTGGTGAAAAGAAGCAGCACTGGTTTTGCCTTGGCCAGCAAATCCTCGAGTGTTATGAACCCGCCATCCAACCCGCTGAGGCGAAAGCTTGGGGCAGGAGAGCCGATAGGCAAGCCCGCCACTGGCGCTTGAGATTGAACGGGTGCTGCGCCGCCAGCTGATCTTGCATCTAAGGTATCCAGCCGAAGCAGAATTCGTCCCTGTTGCTTTAGGATTTGGACCAAGAGTGCTGTCTGGCCCGCTAAGAGAGTAATGCCGAACAATCAGCCCAGCAAAGCAAGGTGGCCGGAAGCCGCTAGGTTGCTGAGCCAGCTTAGAAGACTTGGACTCGGATCGATTCGCCCATGCCACACCAAGAATCCAGCGGCAGAAGCCAGCATTGCGTTCCGTAGCAGCGTTGACCACCCTGCTGGCGCGGAATGAAGCTGGCCAAAGCAATGGCAATCCGGCGTACGTCCGAGGGCGAGGTTCACACCGATCGCCGCGACAAAAAGGAGCAGCAAAGAGAGCGCCCCGACTGCCCCGAACCACGCTAAAGAAACCGGTATCAAGGCAAGAGCAACGGCCAATTCTGCTAATGGAAGCACTATCGCAAGTGCTGGCGCGAGACGATGTGGCACGCCGAAGTCGATGAGCGCTCGTCGCTCTCCCATGGGATCGACGAGCTTTGCTCCACCCGCGGCGAAGAAGACCACCGACAGCACCACTCTTGTCGATATCAGCCCAACATCCGTGAAATCAGCCCAATCGATCATTGGATGCAGCTTCCCATCGGGACGCAGCCTCTCGCCCCGCAGCATTCGGTCTCGCTTGGATCGCAGCAAGTGTTATTTGCGCAACATTGGAAGTGTAGCGGGCAGCATTGATTTGGTGTCACCGGACATGGCACTTGGCCTGGAAGGCAGATCGCTGTGGTGCACTTGCCATTCACGCAAGTCTGATTAAAATCGCAGCAAACGCCATTGCAGCAGACTGCGAACCCGCAGAACGTGTTGCCGCATCGCTGGCCGATGCCGCAGAGGCCGTCCTGACAGATCGCAGGAGATTCGCAACAGACTTCGCCGCCGCATAGTGGAGACGCGCAACAGATTTGTTTGCCTGTAGGGGACTTCTGGCAATTGTTTGGTGCACAGCAAATTGGGCCCACATCCGTAGCCCCGCACAAGACATGCGGCTTCGGACAGCAAACCTGAGTCTGGACGGTGCCAGCTCTGTAGGTTATGCACTCTCCATCGCAGCAACTCCCCGCGCAAAAGGATTGCCCCGTGGGGGCAGCAGATGCCATATTCGGCATCGGCGCAATATTGCCCCACATCACAGGCATTCCAGGGGCCACAACACGCTTGACCGGGGCGTCGGCAAACGAGCGTCAGTGTCGTACCACCGAAGGCTGAGCATCCCACTGGATCGTCGCCCGCGCCGCAGCACCAATTATATAACCCATTGCTATCTTGTGTGCATGTGCCGCCGTTGTCACAGCAATCTATTCCGCTTCCTCCTGAGCAACAAAATTGACCAGATGCACAGCAGGGGCCGCCTGTTGCACATTGCACTTGGCAACACGGTCCCCCCTCTCCTTGGTACAATCATTTTCACATATATTGCCACCTATGATGGTGCCTCCGAAGCTAAGTATAGCCCCCCCTATGTCACCGGCAATCGCCTGACCTAGTCCGGTGACAAAGCCTGCACCGATTCCGGCTTCGCACTTATTAAGGCAAAAGGTGCAATCGTCAGGATCATCCTTCGGTGCGTTTAGCTTCTTTGCGCTCATTACACAGTGATCCAGATTGCCGCGCGAGCTCGCAACAAGCTCCTGCAACGACTTTTTAAGATCGGGTTCGATGTCACTACCGGAGGATGCTCCTTGGTGACTAGATGGCCGTCAGAAAACCCCTGTATCACGCCTTTGCTGTCAGCTTTCAAAAGGACAAAACGGGGGCCTGTAATCGGTGGCGCGTAGCTGATCTTTAGACGACCCGGGGGGATCGCGGTGCCTGATATCCCAGTTGGGCTTGTCTGCTCAAAACCCGTCATGAAATCGTACGTCAGCTCAGAGAGGAGCTTACCGCCAAGCTGGATGCGCTGATAAATTGTTCCTGACAGAGTGCGGTGACCGGAGAGCGTCGATATGCTCATTAAGGTCAGAGGCTTGCCCTTGTAGTGAGTTGAGGCCGATACGGTGGTGGTGCGTTTGCCACCGACGTTGGTTCGGGTGCACGGCACTGGAGCAGGAGACGGCTGTATCTTTCTAGCCTCGCCCAATAGGGATTGTGCACAAGATGTCCCTGATAGCAGAAATGCGATGCCGGTAAGCGTGAGACTTTTTAATGCCTCGCGCCTCCCCAGACGCTTTCTCGCAAAGGCCTTCGTAGCATGATCGAACCAATGCTCCGCCGAATTACTTATTGGAGGTTTGGCATCTAGAAACATGTTTCCACATTTTATGTTCTTATAAGAATCCTACGTTACATGGGTCATGACTCAGAACACCTGATCCACATTTCTCGTTCCGGGAGCATATGTAGTGCCAACTAGGTTTTCCATTCTGTTTCTGCAGAAGAAGTGCATGGATGCGATATCACAAGATCACAATGGTATATGGGATCGTGGTATTTGTCTTGAACTGAGCTAACTTGCAAGGGCGTTGTGTGCGCCATCGCTCGTTCTGGAAAAGATCATTAGGATCGCACGCCAGATATGATTTCTCTCCTACGTGCTGATCAAGATCAAAGTCAATGTCTCCTCGACCCGCATCTCTGCTTATCTGTCGGAATCGCACACGTTCTTTCAATGGAGCAGTGTACATTCCGCTTTATAAATGGTAATCACGAAGAACTTCGACGCCGCCAAGAAGAAGTGGAGACACAATATGAGATTAGCTCAAGAGGAACGGGCCAGGATTCTAAGGGCGAACAAGCCACTAATAGATGGAAGGTCCGAGGTGGCCGACCAAACGGTGGCAGCGATCTCGTCTGCCGGTCCTTTGCGGGTCTGCAGCCGTTCACAATCGGAGGACTTCTGAGGTAGAGGCGACTTCCTGTAACTTGCTTGTGATGATGTGCCGTGGCGTGGGACAGCCTGCGCTCTCGCAGCACCCGCTACATGCGACCGCTCGCTACACGGCGAGCTTGGTCACTTGAAGCTGTTTACGCCGCTGCTCCGCGTGCCATAGGTCATATTGTGTTTGTTGATTGAGCCAACTCTCAGCCGACGTGCCGAAAGCAATGGATAAGCGTACTGCCATCTCAGGGCTGATCCTCGCACGGCCATTCAAAATAGCGGACAACGTTTTGCGGCTGATTCCCAATGCTTGGGCGGCCTGCGTGACACTCACCCCAAGGGGTTCCAGGCACAGTTGCTTAATGACTTGCCCAGGGTGGGGAGGATTGTGCATACGCATGGTGTGCCTCGTTAGTGATAATCCTCGTAGTCAACGAAATCGGCATCGTGACCGACAAACCGAAAGGTGATCCGCCAGTTTCCACTGACTGAGACAGCCCATGTGCCCTTCCGGTCGCCTCTTAAGGGATGGAGGTCCAAACCCGGCAGGGCCATGTCTCGTGGAGTGGTGGCCGAGTTCAATTGGGCTAGGATGAGACGAAGCCGTTCAGCGTGCTGAGCCTGGATGCCTGATTTACTGCCGGTCTCAAAGAATCGGCCTAAACCCTTGTGTATAAACCCACGAATCACGCGACTCACTGTAACCTATCACGTTACAGATCGCAAGCCTTGGGAAGATTAGGTGTAAGCTGGCAACCGGCAGTCGCTGTGATGGTGGTGGCGACAGTGCTTACAGCACTCGCCAGGCGCGGCCGTCGTTTTGGATCAATCGATCCGCTTCCACCGGCCCCCATGTCCCGGCTTGGTATTCGGGGAGCCAACGCTGCCCCGACTTGTCCCAGGCTTCGAGAATCCGGGTGATCCAAGCCCAGGAGGCTTCGACGGCATCACGGCGCATGAAACGGGACGCATCTCCCGCCATAACATCGAGCAAGAGGCGTTCATAGGCCTCCGGGGACGGACGACCGAACACTTCACCGTACTTAAAATTCATTTCAACGGGGTGAGTCTGCGCACGGGTACCCGGCACTCGTGAGACGATGCGGAGTGAGAGCCCTTCTTCAGGTTGAATTTTCAAGGTTAAGACGTTCGGGGCTTGGGGCGCCTGTCCACCGGCATTGAAAAGGATCTGAGGAATGTCTTTGAATTGGACGGCGACTTCGCTGGCGCGCAGTGGCAAGGCTTTCCCTGTCCGCAAGTAGAACGGCACGCCGGACCACCGCCAGTTTTCGACAAAACATTTCACGGCCACGTAAGTTTCGGTGGTGGAGTTAGGCCCGACGCCTTTCTCGCGTCGATAGCCGGGCACTTGTGCGCCGTGTACCGTCCCTTCTGTGTATTGGGCACGCACGGTGAACTTTTCCACATCCTTGGCCGTGATGGGCCGCAAGCAGCGGAGGACTTCCATTTTGGCATTTCGAACCACGTCCGGATCGAGCGAATACGGTGGTTCCATCGCGACCAGGCAGAGCAATTGAAGCAAATGATTCTGGATCATGTCCCGCAGAGCGCCGGCTTCTTCATAGTAAGTCGCTCGCGTCCCCACGCCTTCGGTTTCGCTGACCGTGATCTGGACGTGGTCGACGTATTTGTGGTTCCAGATCGGTTCAAAAATGCTATTGGCGAATCGGACAACCATCAAATTCTGGACCGTCTCTTTGCCCAGATAATGATCGATCCGGAAAATCTGCGATTCATCGAAGACGCGGCCTGTCACTTCATTGATGGCCTGCGCGGAAGCCAGGTCACGCCCAACTGGTTTTTCCACGATGATGCGAGTATAGGGCGAGCGAGCTCCAGCGGTAACGGTAAGACCGGAGTGGGACAAGCCTTCGCAGACAGAGGTGAAGGAGCTGGGGGGAATGCTGAGATAGAAAATGCGATTTCCCGGCAGTTGGAATCTCCGCTCGAGTTCCTCGACTTGTTCCTTCAGTCGGGTATAGGTTTGCGCCTCGTCGTTTCCTCCCGCCAGGTAGAACAGATGCTGAGAAAAGGCGCTCCACGTCTCTTCAATTAAAGCCTGCCGGGAATGTTTGATCACACCATCGCGCACGGTCGATCGGAACTCTTCATCGCTCATCGGAGTACGGCCCAGGCCGAGCACGACGTAGTTCGACGGCAGCAATCCGTCGAGAAGTAGATTGTAGACGGCAGGGATAAGGCGTCTGCGCGCTAAATCTCCCGAGCCTCCGAAAATGACCAGGGTACAGGGCTCGACGGGTGGTAGTGGTTCTTGGGCGGGACTGATGTCGATCCGTTGACTAGTCGTTGGTGCCATCAGGGTCTCCTATGCGGATGTTGAAAAAGTCCTCCAGCTTCGTTCTCGCGTCGCTCAGAGGCTCAACGTACGGGAAAAAGTACGCTTCCGTCCCTTCGCTCACTGCGGCCTTGCCCGTGGAATGGTGCGTCTTGGCGCACCGGGGCTGGGCGGGTGAGATCGAAGGCCTTTTTGAACATCCCGCAGATCATTTTGGTTTGGTTCGTTATCGCCGGACGGCGTGACCACCAAAGGCATTTCGCAGGGCCGCCAGCATCTTTTCGGCAAATGATTCTTGCTGCCGCGATCGAAACCGCGTGAAGAGCGCCGTCGTGAGGGTGGGGACCGGCACATCTTTCTCGATGGCATCGGCGATCATCCATCGGCCTTCACCGGAATCTTGCACGTACCCTTTCAGTTTCTCCAACTTCTGATCGTCTTTGAGCGCGTCCGCTGCCAGTTCCAAGAGCCATGATCGGACGACACTTCCATGCATCCACAAGTCGGCCACGCGCGCAAGGTCGAGCTTATACTCGCTCTTCGACATCAACTCAAATCCTTCGGCATAGCCTTGCATCATGCTGTACTCGATGCCGTTGTGCACCATCTTTACATAGTGGCCGGCACCCACTGCGCCGACATGAGCCCAGCCGTTTTCAGGCGCCAGCGTCTTGAACGCCGGTTCAAGCCGTTTGACGGCTTCGTCTTCTCCGCCGACCATGAGGCAATAGCCGACTTTCAAGCCCCAGATCCCTCCGCTGGTTCCCGCATCGACATAGTGGATACCTTTCTTCTTCAACTCGGCAGCACGCCTTACATCGTCGTGAAATCTCGTGTTTCCGCCGTCTACGATGATGTCGCCGGATTGTAAAAGATCAGCCACGGTCTGGATGGTTTCTTCGGTAGGAGCTCCGGAAGGAACCATCACCCAAACGACACGCGGGACACTCAACTTTCCGACGAGATCAGGGAGAGATGAAGAACCGACACAGCCCTGACTCTCAGCCTGTTTGACCAACTCGTTGGATCGATCATACACCACCACGCGGTGCTGATCGCGCCGAAGGCGTGTCACCATGTTCATTCCCATCTTACCGAGGCCGATGAATCCCAGTTCCATAAGAGAGCTCCTTGGTTTGTCGTCGGTCACAGCCAATGCGGTGCCCGTCGATCGATCTACAGGCTGGTGCGGCGGCTCCTCTCACGTTATGTGTGAAACACGTCCTTACGCAGAGGCAGCCGGTTGAATATTCCGGTCAGTCTATACGAGCAGGATTCGGGACATCCTTAAAAAGGAGATCGGCAAATTGCCGACCAAAGTTGAGCCGATCGGTGAGGGTGTCGGCCGTCAGGAATTGTCCGGCCAGGTCGGCGAGCGCCGGCTCGCGCGAAAACATGAACCGATGAACGTCTACCGGGGCGACCAACCAAAACCCTCTCAAACGAAAGAACGCCGAGATGCAATCCTCGTAAAACAGTGTTAATAGGTAGTGGGCCGTTCCTGGCTTGTCCAGGAGATCCTGCGTTTTTCCCAACAGATGATAACACTCCGCCTTGAGGCGAATCTGTTCGTTGATCGAAACCGGTGGCGGACCTTGGCGAAAGCGCTGGTGGACTTTTTCGATCAACTTCGCACAGATATCGTCGTGATCGTAGAGGATTCTGCCTTTTCGAAGCAGCGAGGGGAGCCGAAGTGAATACACAACGTCTTCTTCGACGGCGTGGTGTCCATGGTAGCGAATATCGACCAGGCGATCGCCGACACGGAGGATTTCGTGACTGTCGGCCTCTCCCTTGACCAGGGCGATCAGGTCGATATCGCTGTGGAGCGTAAGGGCCCTCCGAGCTCCCGATCCGACAAGTATGACGCCGACAAGATCACCGCCTCTTCGGCCTTTGACGTGCCGTAATGCGACTTCCACGTTGTCCTCAAATCCCGGCGGAGGCGGTGATTCTGGTTGCTCCGGTGGTTCCGGGACTTCGAGCAGCTCGGCGTTCAGTTCTTCACGAGTGGGAGTGCTGATTGTGCTGTGCGTGTCCATAACGTGCTTAAACTTGATGGGATAAGTTATATTTGGAAACCATATAATCGATCAGCAAGGACTTGCCCGTCGTTCTCGCCGGCCTCCAATTGTATCGCATGGAACACAACAGGCAAAGGACGGCGTCGCTTAGGCATTCTATGGGTGGAGGAATATGGTGTCAACGTTGAATGATCAACGTGTGAGGATTTTGGCAAAGACGGCCACGGCTTCGTCGATCTGCCTGTCCGTGATATGCAGATGGGTGACTGCTCGATAGCTCTGCCCTCCGACAGAGTTGATGAGCACGCCCTGCTCTTTGAGCGCGGCCACCAGTTCGGCCGGAGAGCGCTGCTCATCAATGATGTCGAACATGACGATATTCGTTTCGACGTGCTGCGGCGCAATCTGGATTGCGGGAATTTGCTGCAGCAGGCGAGCCAGTTTTTTCGCATGGTCATGGTCGGTCTTGAGCCGACCGACGTGCCGTTCCAAGGCATAGATGCCGGCGGCGGCCAGGATGCCCACTTGGCGCATCGCGCCTCCATACATGCGGCGAAAGCGGCGTGCTCGATCCATGAGTCGTTGGTCGTTGGAGAGCAGCAGCGATCCAACGGGAGCTCCCAGCCCCTTCGAGAGACAGAGAGAGACGGTTTCGAAGTGCTGGGCATACGCCGTCGGAGGCAAGGTGGTGGCAGCCACGGCATTGAAGAGCCTGGCCCCGTCGAGGTGCATGGGAATTCCATGTTTCATGGCGAGGGATCGAATTTTTTCGATCGTGGAGAGCGGATAAATCGTGCCGCCTCCGGCATTGTGCGTGTTCTCGATGCAGATCAAGGCCGTCGCGATGCTGTGCATATCGTTCGGTCTGATAGCGGCTTCCACCTGCTCAGCAGTCATGATCCCCCGCTCACCCGTCACCCAATGAAGTTGCACGCCGGCCAGCGCCCCGGCTGCTCCCTGTTCATAGCGAACGACATGGCTCTTGCTTTCGACGATAATTTCCTGTCCCGGTTGAGTGTGTGCTCGAATCGCCAGTTGATTGGCCATGGTGCCGGAAGGGACGAAAAGCGCGAACCGTTTGCCGAGCATGGTCGCCGCCATATCTTGGAGGCGATTGACGGTCGGGTCTTCGCCATAGACGTCATCGCCGACTTCGGCGCGCGCCATGGCTTTCCGCATGTCGTCCGTGGGCTTGGTCACAGTATCGCTACGAAGGTCGATCATATGCACTGTCTCCTAAGAATTCCGTACGGTCTGCGCATTCTAACAGATATGTCTCTTGCAGGCGAAAGCACACCTGCTACACTGGGCACACATGGGCGAGCCGGGTCAAACAGTTCTGATTCGATGGGCCGACTCCCTCGGCGCGAAGTGGGAAGAGCTGGTCCCGTTGGCTTGGGCGTTCGTCTATTTTTTCTGTCTCCTGTGCGGCTACTCCATTCTCCGTCCGGTGCGCGACGAAATGGCGATCGAAGGAGGATTAAAGCATCTCCCCTGGATGATGACCGCAACATTCCTCACCATGCTCGCTGCCACGCCGTTGTTCGGATGGCTCTCGGCGCGATGCTCGCGCTACCGGCTGCTGCTGACCGTCTATGTGTTCTTCATCACGAATCTGTTGGCGTTCTATGCGTTGATGACGAGTCATCTGCATCCGGAGTGGGTGGCTCGTGGATTTTTTGTCTGGCTGTCGGTGTTCAACCTGTTCATCGTGTCGGTCTTCTGGAGTTTCATGGACGATCTGTTCACACCGGAGCAGGGGGCGCGGTTGTTCGGCGTGATCGCCGCCGGGGGAAGCACGGGAGCGTTGCTCGGCCCGCTCTTCACCACGGGCCTCACGTTTGTCTTTCCGATTCCGGTGCTGATGGCGGCATCGAGCCTGTTTTTAGGAGCCTGCATCGGATGTGTGTATCGATTGGAGCGATGGGGGCGGACACAGACGAGCCATCATCGGCCTCAGCAGGGTGAGCCGCTCCGCGGCAGCTTTCTCGTGGGCGTCCGTCTGACCTTCTCGTCGCCCTACTTGCTTGGGATCTGCGGCTACCTGGCGATTCTGACCATGACCGCCACGTTTCTGTATCTTGAACAGACCCGCTTGGTCTCAGAATATCTCGACCGACCGGAGGCCCGTACTCGGCTCTTTTCCACCTTGGACTTCACAACAAGCCTCCTGACCTGGCTCACGCAGGTATTCGTGACTAGAAGACTCATCGGCCGGTTCGGTCTCGTGGCGGCTCTATTGTCCTTGCCGGCGATCAGTCTGGTGGGATTTCTGGGGATCGCCTTGTGGCCGAGCCTCGCAGTTTATGTTGTCTTTTCCGTGTTGCGGAGGGTGGGGGAATACGCCCTGTCCAAACCGGCACGAGAGGTTCTGTTCACGGTCGTCAGTCGTGAAGAAAAATACAAAGCCAAGAACTTCATCGATACGGCCATCTCGCGCGGTGGTGATGCATCGACCGCCTGACTCGTGACGGCGGTGAAGGCCGTCGGCGCCACACCCACTCACATTGCGTGGGCGATAGTACCATTAATGGGGATGTGGGCCTGGCTCGCTACGGTACTGGCCCGCCATGAAAAGGCCCGGTCGGTGACTACCTTATCTTCGGCGACAGAGAGTTCTCGCAGTAAACCGTGAGTTGGTATCGCTTGTTTCGGACTTCATCCGTCTAGTCCCGAACGACTAACGAGCCGATCACATAGGAACTGGCTCGTCCCGATTTGACTCCTCGTATGCGAACCTCCGACACATCGCGTGCCTGGTCGCGGATGTTCCAGGTGCTGCCGGCCTTCAGCTCGGGCCAGAACCACCAGGTTCCATCGCGCTTCCGGAACCAGAGTTGAATCGAGGTATCGGACAGTACTGAAATCGATTCCATATCGAAATACGTAGGCGCATGATTGTCGACATTGCCGACCCAGATTTTGATCCACTGATTCCGATCGTGGGAGGATAGGACGCGGGGAGTCTTCGTCCAATCGACATCGGTGCATTTAAAGTCCACCAGTTTGCCGAACCCTCGGCCGAGCCCGTCTCCCGGATCCGGAAGGGTGTAGCACTCGATCCCCGTTTCCATGTTCAAATGGAAATGCGTGAGGCCGATGGTGTCGAAGTTGACATCGCTTCGTGAACAACGTTGGCGGTAGGCCCAGCAGTCACTATGTTTCGACGGATCACACATCTGCAAGGGCCCGAATCCGATTCGACTCGTCCTGTATGCCAGTGTTGATCTGGCCTGGCCATAGATATGTTCCAGCGCGTTCTCATCGTCGAAATTGACCAGGCATTGTTGAGGATTGCTGCCGCTGGGACGGGCTTGTACGACCTTGGGAGGTTGACTCTCCCGCTCTCGTTCGGCCGATTGTTCGGGTGTGGCTTGCGTCGGGGGACTCAGAGGATTCACCGGCTTCAGCTGACCGCAGGCTCCCAGGAATGCCGCCAAGAACACACACAGAACCACCTCGAGACCATGTCCGTCGACCTGAACTAATGCGCGCATCATTTCTCCTTTCTCTTGCGCCAACGCGAGCCGGCACACCGCTTCTCATCCCTCATCCTACAGTCTAATTGTACCTGCGAGGCTTTCCGGTTATTTACTCATGAAAAAAACACGTGGTATAGTCCGTCGCCCTGAACCTGAATCGGCAGCATTGTCTCAGGGAGATGGATCGATTGCAATGAACCATTGGAACCCATATGGCGATTGAAGTTCCGGTCAAGTTATACATCGATAAGCTATTGAAGGAGTGCAGGAACGTATCGGTCGATCTGGCTCTGCTCCCAGGTCCCGTGAAATCGAGGGCGCTGCACGCCATGGCCGAGCGAGTTACTGCGGACGAAGGCCTCATTCTCGCGGAAAACGCCAAAGATGTCGAGGCCGTGGGGAAGTCCTTTGAGAAGACAGACACGAAAGACCGGATGAGGGCTGCCGTGGCGCGCGTCCGTCTGACGTCCGATCGGATGAAGGAGATTGTCGAGCAGCTCCATTTCATCGCCGATCTGCCGGACCCGGTCGGCGCCGTGACGGCGCGACAGGAACGTCCGGATGGGTTGCAAGTCTCCCGGGTGAGGATGCCGATCGGAGTGATCGGCGTGATCTCCGAACGAAGTCCGCTCGTCACCGTGGAATCGATCGCGCTCTGTCTGAAATCCGGCAACCTCTGTGTCTTTCGTGGGGCTCCGGAATGGAAGTTGACCCATCAGGCGATCGATGCGCGATTTCGCGAGGCGGCAACGGAGAACGGCATACCTGATGGCGCCTGGGTGCTCATCGATCGCCCAGAGAAAGAAGTTGCGCTCGACCTGATTCGATCGGGGAAACACCTCGATGCGATCATCGTGCGGGGCGGAGCCGGCTTACGAAAGACGGTTGTTGAGCAAGCCAAGGTCCCGGTTCTCTGCGATGACGGGGGCCTCACGCTCCTTTACGTCGATGAAGACCCTGATATGTCAGTCGCGCAAAACCTGGTGATCAACTCGAAGGTGCAGCAGGCGGGAGCCTCCAATGCGCTGGATACCTTGCTGGTGCAGCAGGTCGTGGGACGACAATTCTTGCCTCCATTGATCAACCGGCTGCTGGACCAATTCAAGGTCGAAGTGCATGCGTGCCCGAAGACGGTCGCGCTCATGGGGCAAATGGCGATGACGGGACATACCGCGATCATTCCGGCGACGGATGCGGATTGGGAGACTCAGTTCTCCGGTCCAATCCTGGCCGTCAAAATGGTTGAAGACCTCGATGAAGCGCTGGTCCATATCAGGATGTACGGTCCCTGTCTCACCGCCGGGATCGCCACCACGCGCTACGAGTCTGCCATGCGATTCACCAGGGAAGTCGATGCCGGCGCGGTGCTGGTGAATGCGTCAACCAGACTCCATGCCGGCGATAGTTTCGGGATGGGGAGCGACGTGGGGCTGAGCGCGAGGAAACTGCATGCAAAGGGTCCGATCGGTCTGGAGCAGCTGACCTGCGAGAAGTATGTGGCATTCGGGTCGGGACAGCTTCGGCTCCCGCATCCGGTGCCGGAAACGTACTTTGATGCCATCATGCTGAAGAGACCCTAGGCGCCTGCTGAAAACGCTCGTCAGCGTTGTTCTCAGTCGTTCGATCTACTCAAGGTACTCTTCCGTGCGCCTCGTAGGTCAGGCTTCCAGCGGTCTTGCCGGGAACCGTTTTGATCCGGGTATGACATGACTCATCATTCCCTGCAGCAAGCGTTTCGCGAGTATCTTGCGTGGTGGGGGTTCAAACATTTCTCATCGGACCGCGATTATTTCGCGTGGCAGCGACAGCAGTTCTCATCGGAAGAGCTCAAGCAACTCGCACTCCACGTCGAACGAAAACGCACAGGCGATTGTCGCGACGAGATCGCCTTTTACGATCTCGCCGCGCAACCGAAGCTCTATCCCGTCCTCTATAGCCAACGCTATGAATATTACGAGGAGATCGGTGTGCGGACGACGGCCCACCTCAGCCAAGCGAAAGACGTGCTCGATTTTGGCTGTGGCATCGGAGTGCTGACGATCTTCTATGCGCGCCTCTTCCCGGAGAAGAATTTTATAGGCGTCGATCGGTCACCCGCTTCCATCGTCGTCGCACGGGAACGGGCCGACAAGCTTGGGTTGCACAATCTTCGATTTGAGTGCGTGGATGTGGAAGCTGAACCGCTCTCAGGCTCGTACGATCTCGTGGTGACGACCCATGCGCTGGTGCAGGCCGAACAAGACCGCGGTCTTCCGAGTCGGAGTTGGCGAACCTTCGAACGAGGACGCAATCTCTCGCAGCAGCGATCATTCGAAGAGCGGACAGGGCTTGCGGTTCGATTGGACGGACTGTGCCGGGTCATGAGCTCATCCGGCCGCATAATTGTGAGTGAGAAAACGCGGCAGTTGGCCAGACGAGTGCCGCTTCAGCGCGCATTGGCGAACAGAGGGCTGCAGCTCGCCGAGCGCCCAGCCCTGATCCGATATCGAACGGTGGAAGAAGTGGTGGATGACGGCCCGTTTTATGTGCTGGGTCGGGGAGGCGAGGCGACTCTGAATTGGGATGAGGGGCCGGAGCAAGATCAGGGACCGCCCTTCAACCCTGACGCCGTTTCGATGTCGGCAGGCGATGTCGATATGCCGCTCTACGAGAATCATTGGCCTTCGGCACAAGGGGCTTGGGAGGGATTGAAAGATCGACAGGTCATCAGAGAGACCACCCGTCAAGCCCCCGATGGCCGACAAGTACATGCCGAGCGTGGGAGCTCTCGCGGGCTGCATTATCTCTACTGCGCCAACACCTTCGACCAGCGGCAACTGGTCATCGTCGAAGAGGCCCGTTCGGCAATGCTCGATGAGTATTATCAAGAAATCTTACGGGGGCTCACCTAGGAAATATACTGGCTTATACTGGCCTGCTTGGCTCTCCAGACCTCAAAGCCCCTAAATGCCTGATATCCCCCTTGCAATCGTTTTTCACTCTCGCTAACCTTAGGCCGCTCCCCAACAAGTTGTAGATGGTAGGCTGATTGCTTTCTCGTTTGTGCTCGTTCCAGACGTGAGTCGGAAGGAGGAATCACCATGAAAGCGGCGCACACCATTATTGTCGCGCTGAGTCTGGTCTGTATCGGTTGCACGACTCCGCCGGAAGTCAAACAGGCCTTGATCGACAAGGATCAGGCCTATGCCGAGAACGAACGGCTGATGCAGCAATACCGTGAGTTGGTCGGCAATGTCACCGAACGGCATCAGCAGTGGTATCGCTATGTTCAAACCAGGCTCAAGCTCAACCTGGCGTTGCAATGGGCCATCACGAATCCCAAACTGACCGACGTCGGCGATGCTGAGTTGGCGAAGGACGATGCCGATCTGCTGGGCGCCGAGATCATTGCCCTCATCAATGAGATTCGGCTCGAGAACCTCCCTGAGCGAAAGGGACCCACCGGACAGGTCGTCTTCCAGGCGGGTATGGGGGATATGAACAATCTCCTGCAGAAACTTCCTGAACTGATCGGTCGAGTCGAGCAGCGCGTTGAAAAAGATTCGCGGGCGGCGTCGACGGTCGACCTGACGGCATTCGATCAGTATCGCACCAACGTGGAAGCGCTTCGCCGAATCAATGCCATCATTAAACAATACTTGGATATCGATGTCACTGTGCCTCGCAATGAGGTGCAGTCGATTGCGGAAGCTGTGAGGATGCTACGCCGGTGATGCGCCGGGACGTGTGAGCGGAAGGAGACCAACATGATGGGACGACGTGTCACAGTCGTGAGTGTCGGGTTCGCACTCATGAGTCTGGTGGGCTGCCATTCGATTCATAGCGATGCGGTTCGCGACCTCCTCCAGAAAGAAGGCACCAAGATCGATGCCGCGCAGACCAACATCGACCTGTTCCAGAAAGAAACAGAGGAGCGCATCAAGTTCTTGGAGCAGGCGCGCAGCTCCCTCCATGAGAGTTTTAAGGCGTTGCAAACGCAGGAAGCCAAGCATCAATTCGTCCTCTCCTCGTACCGGAATATCGCGAGCAAAAAAGGCGAGGCGGCGTACGCAGCGGCCTATCTGGTCGGTCAAATGTACCTGGTTGAATATCAGGGGCTGGAAAAAACCGTGTGGGATCAGTTTGAAGAAGATTTCTGCGGTCTGCGCGATACGGCCGATGCCTTGAACGACTCATGGAAACGGACCGCGACGCTCCATGCTCAATTGAAGCGCTATGCCGACAAATCGGCCCTGGCGTCCGTCGACCCGGAGTTTGTGGCGGCGTTGATCGAGCAGGCTCCGGGACAATCCGAGCGCATCATGGAGGTGTTGAATCATTCACGAACCGTCAACGATGCCTTGGAAGAAGTGACGGGCTCGCGCATCGTTCGGATGAGGGCTCTGGAACGAGCCCATACCTTTACCGCAGACTTGGTCGACCTTCTGGACAGGCTGAAGAAAGAGGATGGGCAATAGGAGAGGCACCATGGAGACCAGCATCGCCGGGGTCGTGGGTTTTCTGGAAGACAACGATAGCCTGATCAAGCAGTTGATGGAAACCGCCGAGAGCGCGCAGCAGGAAATCACCGATCTCGCGGTCCGAGTGGACCATGCCCGCGAGGAAGCCAAGGTGCTGGTCGACCAGTTAGGTGCCGTCGACTTCGCAGTAGGAAAGCAGGATGAAACGAAGGTCCGTCAGAAGGCGCTGTTGGAAGCAGTCGCCGCCCTGCGGAAGAAATTCGAAACCTATAAGAACGACCCGCTTCGCCGCGGCATCTATGCGGCGGAAATCTCGAATCTCTACCTACAGCTGGCCAACACGTTCAATAACGAGACTGTCGCCCAAATCGTTCCGTTCAGCAACGACGAGATCGAAACTTACAAGGAGTTGACGAAGAAAGCTGTGCTCGATGCAGCGTCGCGAAAAAAACGGGCCGCCGTCATCAAGGCAGCCGCGCAAATCTCAAGACTGGCATTGAGGATCGCCGGGAAGCTGGCGGTGTAAGACTGTGACATACCGAATGGGATGGCGAACTCTCCTTCTAGTGACGGTCACGGGCATCGGCTATGGCTGCAGCCTTGATGCCGGCTCCCGAGATCCATTCGGCCCAGAAGATCCGGAGACCCCCGTGCGGAAGATCACGTTGCCCGATAAGCCCCCTTCTCCGCATATGCTCCAATTTATCGGCGACGACATTGCCGGTCACCACAAGCCAAAAATGGTTGGGGCCGTTTCGGATACCGCCATGAAGCGGTCCACGAATGTCTCGACTGTGTTGACCACGAACGAGGTTGCAGTCTTACGGAAAGCCGCCGAACGCGATTCGCGCGTCACCACACTTCTCGGGAGCCGATGGGCGTTTATCGACGCCGATCGTATGCCGCCCGAAGGCAAGCTTTCGTTTGGTTGCTGTCGCGATGCCGTCGGTCTGGCGAGGCTCGTGTACTACAGCTATAGCCAAAACGTTGCCGTGGAAGTCCGTATGAAGGGGGAAAACCTGTTCAGCGCCTCTCGCCTCGAAGGCTATCTACTTCCGGAAGGACAACAAGATGTCCTTCGAGGGATTGAATTGGCCAAAGCCGACCCTCGTCTCGCAGGCAAGGTTGAGCAACTCCAAGGCCACGGATTACTGCTGCAACCAGACCGGGGGTTTTTCAGGAACGATCCCGGCTATGCCCACCGTACGATCTGGATCACATTTTCCCAAGGGCAGGATGGAGATCCAAAATATTGGGCGGTCGTTGATTTGACCGAGGAGAAGGTCCTGGAGGCCGGAGAAGAACCGCCTCGCTCGTGAGAGGGAATGAGATGAAACGAATCTGGTTGAGCGCAGTGATCATGCTCTGTGCCTTCTGGTCGTCCGAGCCCTTGTTTGCCGAGACGCAATCCGAGCATGTGGACTGGGGACGTTGGAGTTTCGACTGGGAAGTTCGGGACAATACAGGATTGGCTCTGCGAAATGTGAAGTATGCGGATGAGCTCATTCTCGCCAAGGCGAGCATGCCGGTCATCCGAGTGAAGTACGTTAAAGAGCGGGTCTGGTGGAATCCTTTTACCTGGTTTGGTTCACGGGTCGACAGCGGACGGTGCGGGCCGTTTCAAGATCGTCTGCGATGGCAGGACCTCGTGCCGATCGTCAACTGCGGTAATCAGAAAGTCTGCATGGAGAACGCCACCCAGAATAATGTGAAGTGGCTCGAAGTGGGGGCGTACGCTCGGATCGGCGAATACCACATTTATCAATCGTGGCATCTGTCGGAGGACGGCGAACTCCGTCCCGTGCTTCACAGCCGCGGGCTGTCTTGCAACACCAATCACAACCATCATCCCTATTGGCGCTTCGATTTCGACATCAACGGCAACGGCATGGATCAGGTCTTTGTCCATGAGGAAGGAGAATCGGATCGTGGGTGGGGACCAGGCTGGCGGAAATATACGAATGAGCAGAACGATGTCAGAATTCCCGCGCTACACAAAACTTGGCTGGTTCGTGATCAACTGAACGGCCATGGAGTTTGGATTCTGCCCGGTACCGGGTATGTTCCGCTGAAGGATGACGGCGAACGAGACGGATTTGCAGACATTGATGTTGCGATTCGCCGAGCCAACGCAAGCGAGGACGTGCCGTGGAGTTTCGGAGCGCGAGGTCAACTGGGATACGATGAAGATAATCAGGGAGTGCAGGAGCAAGACGTTGTATTCTGGTACGTCGCTCACTTGCCTCATATGTCCGCCTTGGGTCCGACGAAATGGTTGGCGCTCGGCCCCATTCTCCGTGTGCAACGGTAGTAATGATGCGGACGCCCAGGCTCTTCTGAAAACCAGCCGGTAACCATGCGATCCATTCAGTGAAAGAGCGACATATCTTATGCGTGTACATACCCAACGCTGCATGGATTGTTTTAGTTGACATAAGGGATTGAAGAGGAGTAATGAAGAAATAGTCACTGATGTGAGGTGTTCGACAATCCTCTGAGTCCTTCCGAAGCAAGAGGGGGTTAAGATGGAAGACCTTAGTCCACCGGATCACGTCGCCCCGTCGAGTCATGGGCGGGTATCTTGCCAGTCACGCTAGCCGGTTCTCCATCGGCTGTCGCGTTCCCCGCGTAGGGGACTCAATGCGCTAACGTTGATGTGCCATGGTGGAGATTCCGAACCGGCGCGTATGGATACGATAGCTGGCAAGTGAATTTCAGTGCTTTCTAACGAAGCACTCCTCAACCTAAACCCATATCTTCGCGCGGGTCCTCTTCATAATAAGAGATTCTCTCGGCGTCCTAAGCGCCATGCGCGGGTGGCCTTTTTATAGTAGGAAGGGTCGCCCGTGCAAATCTATTTAACAAGGTTCAATGAGCCTGAGACGGGGATAGAAGTTCAGAGCGTCTAAGGCTCTCTTTGAGAAAGCAAGGCGAGAAAAACGCAACGTCTAAGTTCTTAGTACGAACGAAAGGAGTGAGCCATGGACACTACCTTCTTAATATTCGCCTCCGTCATGGTCGCGATTTTCGTGGGTGGCTTGGTCGTCTACAAGAAGAGTCAGTGACCGCGGCGGGGTCTAGCGGGGCTTATTATGTGGCTCCATGTCTGTGCAGTCAAGTAATTGGCCAAAAGCACCGGTAGCGAGTGTCAAACTCTCAATAGCTGGTGACACGGTTAAAGTGGAAGTGTGACACGGTCAAGGTTTGTTGCTAATGCGCCGGTGCGTGGCGGCTAACGAATTTCGATTCGAGACGGAGTTTGGCCTGTGGAAGGCTGAATTTTCGTTTGAATGCCCGGTTGAAGGATGATTCGGATTCGCACCCAACTTCATTGGTGATCTGCACCACGTTGCTGTTTATGGAGGTAAACATTTGTGCGCCGAGCTGAAGCCGCCATCATGTGAGATAGGCCATCGGAATTTCCGAGAGATATCAACGCCACTGCACTGCCCGCGCCGAGCGAGAAATTCCTACCTCTTTTGAACTTCGTCACGTCCCCGCCTCCACCCATACAAGTCACTTTGAGACCTTGAGATAAAACTTGTTTGATCACTTGTGAGCGATCCACCGGTGTGACGGGCGGACCGAGATGTCCATCCCCGTGCGGAACGATCAGAATGTCCCCTGCCTTCAATGAAATCGGGCACGCCTCCGTCCCTTCGAGCCGAGCATAGCCGCTTCCCTCAATCAACAAGTGAAAGATGATCATCTGCTGAGACTTCGGCGAGAAATATGACGTCACGTCGCATCCGTTCACCGAACAGGCACACCAGGGCGATGAAAACTCAGCATTGAAGAACATCGCTTCATTGAGCTTAACGGACTTGAGAACTTCAAACAGTGCTTCTATCGGAGACCTTACTCAAGCAGGGCCGGACGTTCTGCAAAGTGGGCGGGACGCGCGAACAAATATACCGTAGCTCAACCATTCTCTGTCAAGAGAGCCAGACTCCAAGACAAAGACATTCCCCTTACTTGATTTTATCGTAGGCCATGTTGAAGCGGTGATGCGAGCATATCACTGCAAATCGTGGAGACCCGATTCCATCACGGGATTTTGAGCAATGGCGCTCACCCCACGTCGTACAAATCTTGATGGAGGAAAAGAAAGGACGGGTACCGGTCATGGCTGAGTCGGCTATTGTAGTGATCTGGTTTGCATCAATCATTGCGGGGATGGTGCTCACGATGCTGATGCCGAAAATATTTGCAGAGTCGCCGGCGAATGAGGTTCGGCAAGGTGAGGCAGCGCACGCGCCTTCCCTGGAAATGTTACACGTCAAAGTGTTACAGGAGCGAAAAGCTTCCATGGTTTTGGTTGAAGAAGAAGTGTAAAGCGCTCGCTCCGCTGAATTAGAGGAAGTAGTTATGCATGCCATTACGAAAAATCGTATGTGAATGCCCCGCCCGGTAGGGCGGGGTTTTTTACTCGGTATACGGCTGTAAAGGATGCCCCGAATGCTTGTTGACTTTCGTCGAAGCACTTCAGTGTCGAGTGGGATGATGCGCGATCATGAGGATAAGCTGCCCGACTCACAGCGACCATCACGAGCCAGCAGCTCTTCTCCTCGAAAGTCCTTGATCCTTACCATCGGCGGTGCAACAACGTGAGTGTCGGCTAAAGGCCATCACTGTCCTTGGAAACTGGAATAGTGAATGAGCGTCGCTCAGTATTCGTCGATTTCATCGGTCTCATCGACCATCTCCGCCGTGATCTCATCGGCCTCTGCAGTCCACTGAGCCAGTGGAATGCCTTTGGCTTTCAGGATGGCTTCTTGTTCCGTTCCTGCTGATGTCGTCAGTTCATACGTCACAGTTTGTCGAACCTGAAACATTCTCATGATGGTTCACCTTATGAATCGTCAAAAATCTGATCACGGGTTTTCCACGGGTAACCGACGCATTGTAATCGATCCAGCTATGGATACCATAGAGCCGCGTTAATATATGTTTCAGAAGGCCTATCGCCGTTGCCTTGACTCTATTTCCGTTGCTTTGCTAAAGTGACCAATCCAAGTCTAAACGATTGAAAGTTCCACTGTTTCTGAATCGTTCCACAAACAATCTGAGGCAACACCGTGATGAGAACTTGGCCTTTTGACGACACATATAAATGTAATCCGTTCCTCCTCTGTATCGAAGGGATCCAGGGAGAGTGGGGTGGCGGAGATTCGGTGGTGGAGGAAGAAGAACTGCCGTCGCCTCCGCAGAACGTTCAAGCCAAACCAGGCAATGGACGCATTACCGTCACGTGGGATCCGGTTCCGGATGCCATGTACTACAACCTCTATTTTCAGACGACCAAGGGTGTGCAGATCAAGTTCTCAGAGCTGACCCGTCCCATCGCTGGGCCGGAAGATTTTAAGAGTGTGATCGGTGTGAAGAAAGATAAGGCGACTTGTTTGGAAGGCGCCTCTAGTCCCTATACCCATGACGATCTTGCCAACGGCACCTGTTACCACTATGTCGTCACCGTCGTCACGCCGAAGGGCGAAAGTCCCGAATCGCAAGAAGTGATGGCCATTCCATCGCCCTATCTCCTTGCCATGGTCGTCGGCTGTGAAGGAGTGGGCGACGGTGAGTTGAACTCGCCAACGGGGATTGCACTTGATAAGGACGGCAACATCTACGTAGCCGATACCGATAACCATTCGATCCAAAAATTCGATAAGACTGGAAAATTCTTGGCTCGATGGGGTGATGAACCCAGTCCACAGGAAGGCCAGTTTTACTATCCTCGCGGGTTGGCTGTTGGGCCGGACGATGCCGTGTACGTGGCCGATAGCGGCAACAACCGGGTACAGAAGTTCGATCTCGAAGGCAACGCGCAGAAAGCCTGGGGTAAGTTCGGGTTCGCCTGGCGTGGAGCCGACATGGGTCGATTCGACGTGCCCTGGGGCATTACGACGGATCAAGACGGCAATGTGTACGTCTCCGACACGAGCAACTCACGCATTCAAAAATTCCAAGCCGACGGCCAACCGCTGTTGAAGTGGGGCCGTGACGGCAGCTTCGACGGCGCCTTCTTTTTCCCGCGCGGGGTCGCGGTGGATTTCGTCGGCAACATTTATGTCGCCGACGAGAGCAACAGTCGTATCCAAAAGTTCGATGCCCGCGGGAGTTTCTTGACGAAGTGGGGGCGAGAGGGCCATGGACCCGGACAGTTCAAGTCTCCGTGGGGCATCGCGTGTGACGCGTTAGGCAACGTCTATGTCGTCGACAGCGGCAACCATCGGATTCAGAAGTTCGACGGCAACGGCACGTTCCTGTGCTCATTCGGGAACCGCGGGAAAACGGAGGGGCAAGTCAATTTCCCCTATGGCATCGCGGTGGATAAGGAAGGCTGTGTGTACGTCGTCGATAGCGGCAATCACCGAATCCTCAAATATGTGCCGACCGAAGAAGAGGTGAATAGTGAGACGACGCAAATGGTAGACACCGGTGGGGTGCAACCACCCCGCAGCCTTGCTGTCAAGGCCGGTGACACGGAAGTCTTCCTGAGCTGGTTGGAGGTGTCCGGCGCGCAATCGTACAATCTCTATTTCAGCACCGCGTCTCATGTCACGCTTGAGGGGGCGACGAAGATCGAAGGCGTGACGAATCCCTATACACACGAAGGTCTCACCAACGATACGCCCTATTTTTATGCCGTGACCGCGTCGTTCGAAGACGGGACGGAAAGCGGACTGTCGGAAGCAGTGACGGCGACGCCCGTACTCATCGATATCACAGCGCCGCAGAATCCTTACGCAGTGATCAATCATGGAGCCTTCATGACCAATTCTCCCGATGTCGTGGTGACGATCTCGGCGACCGATTTGGACACGGGGGTCGGGGCGTATTTTATTGCTGAAAGTCCGCTCACGCCGGTGGCTGGGACACCAGGGTGGGTGGATGCGACGCCGGCGATCAAGTTCGGATCCACGATTCCGTTCATTCTCTCGCCTGGAGATGGGCACAAGACCATTTATGTGTGGTTCAAAGATATCGGCAACAATGTCTCCACGCCGGCCAGCGCCACAATTTTGGTCAATACGTCCGGCTATTTATGCGTCTCGAAATGGGGGAAGCCAGGACGAGGCGCCTCCCTGTTGCATGGCGGAGAGTTTATGGCGCCGATGTACGGCCTGTGCGTCGACCAGCAAGGATCGATGTTCGTCGTCGACAACGGCAACAATCGCGTGCAGAAGTTCGACAATGCCGGGAACTTCATCATTCTGTGGGGAAGTTTCGGCTCGGCCAATTCGAATTTTCACAATCCCACCGGTATTGCCTGCGACGGCAAGGGCGATGTTTGGGTGGTGGATACCAACAACCACCGGGTTCAAAAGTTTGATGGGAAGCTCGGCGGCTATCTCATGAAGTTCGGTTCGCGTGGAAACGGCGAAGGACAGTTCAATGCCCCCTGGGGGATTGCGGTCGACCGTGTGCGCGGCTATGTCTATGTCGTCGATAGCGCCAATTTCCGTGTGCAGAAATTCGACAGGTCCGGCGAGTTCATCATGGCCTGGGGCAGCTTCGGCAACGGGGACGGGCAGTTCTACTTCCCCCGCGGGGTGGCGGTCGATCAAGAGGACGGGGCGGTCTATGTCGTCGATATGGGAAATCACCGCATCCAAAAATTCGACACCAGCACCAACGTCCTCCCGCAGCTGTTGACGAGGTGGGGAGGCAGTTCGACCGCCGGGCATGCCAGCAGTTCTTTGGCGCAGGAGGCCGGGCAATTGCGCTCGCCTTGGGGTATCACCATCGACGGAGCCGGAGATGTCTACGTGACGGATACGGGGAATCATCGGATCGAAAAGTTCGACCGTGAGGGCAATTTCATCACCCAGTGGGGTGGGTTTGGCAACGGCGACGGGCAGTTCAATTTTCCGTATGGGATCGCTGTCGATGCGAAGGGGAGCGTCTTTGTCGTCGACAGCGGCAACACGCGGGTGCAGCGATTCATGCCGGCGGAAGAAGGCAGTGAGCGGTTGCAGGACGAGGCCGAGGAGCTGGCTGAGTTGGAGAAAGCGCAACGAACGCAGAACGTTTGAAGAGGGAGCGATGCTTGATAAAGAACCGCGATTGGGACTGACGTACGACGACGTGGTTCTTGTACCGGCCAAGTCGCAGATTGTGCCCAACGAAGTCGATACCGACACCTTCGTTTCGCGCAATATCCGGATCAATATCCCGCTCGTCAGCGCGGCAATGGATACGGTAACGGAGTCTCGGCTGGCGATCGCGATGGCGCGCGAAGGAGGGATCGGGATCATTCATCGCGTGCTGTCTCCGGTGGATCAGGCAATGGAGGTGGATAAAGTCAAGAAGTCCGAAAGCGGCATGATCCTCGATCCGGTCACGATTTCTCCCGACGAAACGATCCGCGATGCACATCAACTGATGGCGAAATATCGGATCTCCGGCATCCCCGTCACCAAAGGACGCAAACTGGTCGGGATCCTCACCAATCGCGATTTAAGATTTGAAACCAGGATGGACATGAAGGTGTCGCAGGTGATGAAGCGAGACCGGTTGATCACGGCGCCGGAGGGCACCAGCCTGGAGAAGGCCAAAGAAATTCTTCATGAGCACCGGATCGAAAAATTACCGGTGGTGAACAAGCAGTTTGAACTCAAGGGCCTTATTACCATCAAGGATATCGAAAAGCGGATCAAATATCCCAATGCGTGCAAGGACAGCCATGGGCGTTTACGGATCGGGGCGGCAGTCGGCGTTGGGCAGGATACGGAAGAGCGTGTGACCCTTCTCAGGAAGTCCGGCGTGGATCTTGTGGTGATCGACACGGCGCACGGTCATTCACGAGCCGTGCTGGATACCGCGAAGATGATCAAAAAGTTATATCCGGACCTCGAACTGGTGGCGGGAAATATTGGAACGTCGGAGGCGGCTAAGGACCTCCTCAAAGTTGGAGTCGATGGGGTGAAGGTCGGGGTTGGTCCGGGATCGATTTGCACGACACGAATTGTGTCGGGCGCCGGGATGCCGCAGTTGACCGCCATCGCGGATTGCGCAAAAGTTTTACGTGGCAGTGGCGTGCCGGTCATTGCCGACGGCGGTATCAAGTTTTCCGGCGATATCACGAAGGCCTTGGCCGCCGGAGCCTCTTCTGTGATGCTCGGCGGGCTCTTTGCCGGAACGGAAGAGTCTCCCGGCGAGACAGTGCTGTATCAAGCCAGAACCTACAAGGTCTATCGCGGCATGGGCTCCATCGGTGCAATGGAGCGAGGAGGCGGGGATCGGTACGGGCAAGGAGGACGCCCAGCTCAGAAGCTGGTTCCCGAAGGGATTGAAGGCCGTGTTCCGTATAAAGGTCCCATGGCCGCCGTGGTGTATCAGTTGGTCGGCGGTGTGAGATCGGGCATGGGATACTGCGGCTGTAAAACGATTGCCGACTTACAACGGAATGCCGTGTTTATCCGACAGTCCGTGGCCGGCCTTCGTGAGAGCCATGTGCATGACGTGATCATTACCAAAGAGGCGCCGAACTATCGGATGGATTGGGAGTAAGACGTTAATCGTTAACCGTAAATCGAAAACCACTCAGAACCAGCCCCCTGCAATACTCCGTCGAGTAACGTGTAACGATTCTCGATTAACGAAGATGGAACTCTGGCACGATAGAATTCTGGTCCTTGACTTTGGGTCCCAGTACACGCAGTTGATCGCCCGCCGCATTCGCGAAGCGCAGGTCTATTCGCAAATTCTTCCCTGTACGGTCCCATTAGCGACGATTCTCGCATATCGGCCGCAAGGCATTATCCTTTCCGGCGGCCCTTCCAGTGTCTACGAAAAGAAGGCGCCGCTTGTCGCTCAAGAGCTGTTCGATCAGAATATTCCGATCCTCGGCATTTGCTACGGCATGCAGTTGGTGACCCATCTTTCCGGGGGGACGGTCGCGAAGTCGACACATCGCGAGTATGGGGGAGCCGATCTGACGATCGACGATGCCGAGGATCTCTTCAAAGGAGTCGGTACCGATCGATCGACTGCCGTGTGGATGTCTCATAGTGATCGCATCGAACGGATGCCGCCGGGATTTCGATCGATCGCGCATACGTCCAACTCGTCCGTTGCGGCGATGAAGCGGGACGATCCCAAGCGCCGGATTTATTGTCTGCAGTTTCACCCCGAAGTGGCGCACACGCCGGAAGGAACGAAAATTCTCCGCAACTTCGTCTACGGAATTTGCGGCTGCAAACCGACCTGGACTATGCAGTCCTATGTCGAGACCGCGGTCGGGCAGATTCGTGAACAGGTCGGCAAGGAGCGAGTCATCTGTGCGCTGAGCGGCGGCGTGGATTCATCGGTTGCGGCGGCGCTGACACACCGAGCGATCGGTGATCAACTCACCTGCATCTTCGTCGACAACGGCGTCTTGCGGGCCGGTGAACGTGATCAAGTACAGAAGACCTTCGCGTCGCAGTTGCATCTCAATCTTCGAATACTTGATGGGACGAAACAATTTCTTGCCGGCTTGAGGAATGTGACGGATCCGGAGCGAAAGCGAAAGATCATCGGCCGGCAGTTCATCAAGCACTTCGAGGCTGAATCAAAGAAACTGAAAAACATCAAGTATCTCGTCCAGGGCACGCTCTATCCCGACGTAATCGAAAGCGTCAGTTTCAAGGGGCCATCGGCTACGATTAAGACTCACCATAACGTCGGCGGCTTGCCGGCGCGTATGAAGCTCAAACTTATCGAGCCGCTTCGCGAATTGTTCAAGGACGAGGTGCGCGTGCTGGGAACAGAGCTGGGATTGCCGGAGGACATCATCTGGCGACAACCGTTCCCGGGTCCCGGATTGGCGATTCGTGTGTTGGGTTCCGTGACGCCGGAACGATTGGCGATTCTGCGGGCAGCGGAAGCGATCGTCGATCAGGAAATCCGAAGCGCGGGCCTCTATCGTGAGATCTGGCAGGCGTTTGCCGTCTTGTTGCCGATTCGAACCGTCGGGGTGATGGGCGATCAACGGACCTATGAGAACGTCATCGCGATCCGAGCGGTCACTAGTGTGGATGGCATGACTGCCGATTGGGCGAAGATACCGAATGAGGTTCTTGGCCGCATGTCAAGTCGGATCATCAACGAAGTGAAGGGCGTAAATCGAGTGGTGTATGACATCAGCTCGAAACCGCCGTCGACGATAGAATGGGAATAAGACGTTAATCGTATTCGTTAACCGCGCAGGGAGAACCCTGCCTTGCGATTAACATGTAACGATTCACGAATAACAACATGGAAATTCGCCTCCAAAAACTCATCGCCAGCACGGGGCTGTCGTCACGCCGAAAGGCCGAGATGTTGATCGTCTCCGGCCGAGTCTCGGTGAACGGCAAGATCATCACGGAACTCGGAACGAAGGTCGATCCTGAGCGCGATCATGTCAAGGTCGACGGGAAGCACTTAACTTCGGCGCAGCCGTTTGTCTATCTTATGTTGAACAAACCCAAGAATGTGATGTCCACGCTCGATGATCCTGGTGGACGGACGACCGTAAAGGATTTCTTGCGTGGTGTATACGTTCGTGTGTTCCCAGTCGGTCGATTGGACTTCGACAGCGAAGGGTTGATGTTGCTGACGAATAACGGCGAGCTCGCGCAGGCCCTGTTGCATCCGCGCTATCATGTGCCGAAGACCTATCTGATTAAGGTAAAGGGTGTGTTGAAGGATGATGAGATCACCCGTCTGGAGCGAGGAGTCAGACTCGAAGATGGGATGACGAGTCCAGCCCATGTGAAGAAGGTGCGAAAGGTCGAGGCGAACTCCTGGTTGGAGATCACCATCCGTGAGGGTCGCAAGCATCAAGTCAAGCGCATGTTGGACGCGGTCGGACATCCTGTGCTCAGGCTCTTGCGGATTCGGATGGGGCCGCTCTCGCTCGGCAATCTGAAACCAGGGGAATTTCGGTTCCTGACGGATCGGGAGGCCAACGCGTTACGTGAGTTGGTCGATGAGCGGATGGCGTCGGTTGAACGGGGAGAGGAGCCGGCACCGAAATCGAAGCGGCCGGTCAGGGGAGAGGGTTGGGCCAAACCCGAGAGAAGAAAAAAGCTTTCAGGGAAGAAAGTGAAGGTTGCATGAACATCCGAACTCACCGCTGTGGAGAGTTGAGTCAGAAACAGGTCGGTCAGACCGTCGTCTTGAATGGCTGGGTTCAGCGTCGGCGCGATCATGGCATGGTCATTTTCATCGATCTTCGTGATCGAACCGGCATCACCCAGATCGTGTTTAATGCCGAGCGAAACATCCGAGTACATCAGGCCGCCCATTCGCTTCGCAGCGAGTGTGTCGTGTCGGTCACCGGCCACGTCATGGCGCGGCCGGATGAATCCAAGAATCCCAATCTCTCCACAGGAGAAATCGAGGTCTTCGTCGACGAGGTGGAAATTCTGAATGAGTCGAAGACGCCGCCGTTCGTGATCGAAGACGACGCCGAGGTGACGGAAGCGATTCGGTTGAGGTACCGCTTTTTGGATCTGCGTCGGCCCAGGATGCAGCGGCTCTTGAGCTTGCGTCACGGCATCATGCAGACGACCAGAGGTTTTCTGAATGCGGAAGGGTTTCTGGAAGTTGAGACCCCGATTTTGACGAAAAGCACACCGGAAGGGGCTCGGGATTATCTGGTGCCGAGCCGGGTCAATCCCGGACAGTTCTTTGCCTTGCCGCAGTCGCCGCAATTGTTCAAGCAGGTTCTGATGGTCAGCGGAGTTGATCGCTACTATCAGATTGCCCGCTGCTTCCGTGACGAAGATCTCCGCAACGATCGGCAGCCCGAATTTACCCAAATCGACCTAGAAATGTCGTTTGTTGATCGGGAGCAGATCATGAGCCTCATGGAGCGCATGATCGGGACCATCTTCAGTGCGGTCGGCGGTGTTCAGCTGCCGACGCCCTTTCCTCGTATGACATATACAGAGGCGATGGGCCGATATGGGTCGGATAAGCCTGACCTCCGGTTCGAGATGCCGCTCTACGATATGACGGCGTTTGGCGCGACGAGCCAGTTTAAAGTCTTCAAGAATGCTGCGACCAAGGGCGGTATCGTCAAGGCATTAATCGTAAATGAAGGGGCGGCGTTGTCGCGAATGCGTATCGACGCATTGGGGGAAACGGCGAAGAGTTTCGGTGCCAAGGGCCTTGCCTGGCTGAAGATTACGACGGAAGGGCAACTTGAATCGGTGATTGCAAAATTCTTGAATGCCAAAGCGTTTGCTACAGCCCTGCCAGAAGCGAAGCCTGGTGATCTGGTCTTATTCGGTGCCGATAAACCATCGGTCGTCCACGATGTGATGGGGCGGATTCGGCTTCTCTTGGGAGAAGAGTTGAAGTTAATCGATACCTCCGCATGGCGGCCATTGTGGGTGATCGATTTTCCCCTGTTGGATTACGATCACGAGCAGAAACGGTATGTGGCCATGCACCATCCATTCACTGCCCCGCTTGATGACGATCTACCGTTGTTCGAGTTCGATCCGCTGAAGGTGAGGGCGAAGGCCTACGACATGGTGTTGAACGGGAGCGAGATCGGCGGCGGCAGCATTCGTATCCACCGGCGCGACGCGCAAAGCAAAGTCTTTGATCTTCTCGGGATCGGCAAGGATGAAGCATCGGCTAAGTTTGGATTTCTGCTCGATGCGCTCGAGTATGGGGCGCCACCGCACGGCGGCATTGCATTCGGATTGGATCGTTTGGTCATGCTGCTCGGCAACGCAGATTCGATTCGCGATGTCATCGCCTTCCCCAAGACTCAGAAAGCGCAATGTCCGCTCACCGATGCGCCGTCTACCGTGAGTCCCGATCAACTCAAGGAATTACGCATCAAGCTGGATCTTGTGGAGTGAATTGCACCATGAGGCTGGATGACGGTCAGATCGAGGTGCTGGATTCAGCGATGGTAGAAGTGTTGCGCCACAAGACTCCTGCGCAACGTTTGCAAATCGGATTTGCCCTTTGGGATTCGGCCAAACGTATGTTGAGGACTCATCTATCCGTTGAACATCCTGATTGGACACCGAACCGCATCAGTCGGGAAGTTGCGCGGAGACTCTCGCATGGAGCTGCATGAGCTGCTGGATCGGCTGGTCTCGGCACTAGAACGATTGCAGATCCCCTATCTCATCACAGGTTCGGTTGCGGCTATGGCGTACGGTGAGCCGCGTCTCACGAACGACATTGACGTGGTTGTCGACATCAACGAGGGCCATGTGAGCGGCCTGCTCGCCCAGTTTCCAGCCGACGAATATTACTTGAGCGACGAAGCGATTCGCGAGGCATTGGTTCGAAAGGGCCAGTTCAATATCATCCACCCCGCATCAGGATTGAAAATCGATGTCATGATTCAGCGAGGAACACCCTTTGAGCGAAGTCGCTTTAGGAGGGCCAGACTCGTTCATTTCACGGACGAGCATGGTGGACGATTTGCCGCTCCGGAAGATGTCATTTTGAAGAAAATGGAATATTATCGTGATGGCGGCTCGGAAAAGCATCTTCGCGACATTGCCGGGATCATGAAGGTCAGCGCTGGTACGATTGACGAATCATATATCGGGCAGTGGGCTGATCAGTTGGAACTTCGGGAGATTTGGGACGCTATGTTGCATCGTCTTCGAGAGAGAAGTTGAGTCTGTATGGCCGGCAATACCTTCGGCAGAATCTTTACCGTCACATCGTTCGGAGAGAGTCACGGACCTGCGATCGGCTGTGTTGTCGATGGGTGCCCGCCCAGTCTTTCACTTTCGACTGTAGACATCCAGAAAGATCTCGACAGGCGCAAACCCGGTACGTCCCGGCATGTGACTCAGCGGCAGGAGTCGGATACCGTTGAGATTCTCTCCGGAGTATTCGAGGGAAAGACCACCGGCACGCCGATCGCGCTATTGATCCGTAATGAAGATCAGCGCAGCCGTGACTACGGCAATCTGATCGATACTTTTCGCCCAGGCCATGCCGACTATACCTACTGGCAAAAGTACGGAATTCGCGATCATCGAGGAGGGGGACGCGCGTCGGCGCGTGAGACGGCTGTTCGGGTCGCCGCCGCCGCCATTGCCAGGAAGTGGCTCAGAGAGAAGCATAGTATCGTCATTCGGGGATATCTGAGCCAGTTGGGTCCTCATGAATTAGGTTTCAAAGATTGGGACGCCATCAGCGAGAATCCTTTTTTCTCTGCGGATCCGGATGTCGTCCCCAAGTTGGAAACCTTCATGGATGAGCTTCGGAAGGATGGCGATTCTGTCGGCGCGAGAATCACAACCGTGGCCGAGCATGTGCCGGTCGGGTGGGGAGCGCCGGTCTATGGAAAATTGGATGCCGATTTGACCGCAGCCATGATGAGCATCAATGCGGTGAAGGCGGTCGAAATTGGATCAGGCTTCGCGTCGGTCGCGCAGCGAGGCTCAGAGCACGGCGATGAACTCACTCCCGATGGCTTTGTCACGAATCACGCCGGCGGCATTCTCGGTGGCATTTCCACTGGGCAGGACATCGTCGTCACAATCGGGATCAAGCCGACGTCGAGCATCCGCATCCCACGTCGATCCATCGACAAGAGCGGCAATGCCGTGACGGTAGAAACCACCGGCCGTCACGATCCCTGTGTCGGCATCCGCGCTACCCCTATTGCCGAAGCCATGATGGCACTCGTGCTCATGGACCATGCGCTCTTACATCGCGCCCAAAATGCCGATGTGACGACGAAGACGCCTAAGATTCCTGGATCCGTCAAACGGACTGTCTCACAGGAACAAATCAAACCTGCCTCGAAAACCAATCCTGATCCCACGGAAGCCTAGCGGATCAACGTTCTGTTCTGTCAATGGCAAGCGAAGCAGGCACAGAAAGTCAGGCTTCTGAAGAAAAACACTCCCGACCTTTTTTATTCTGATCTGTGGTGTAGTTGAGAATGTGCTCAATGCCATCCTGAATGTGCAGGAGATAGATGCGATCGTCCTTCATAGAAGGACGGCTTCGGCGTGGATGCGCTCTTTGAGATAGGGCTGAGACCCCATTGGTGAGGATATCGACTTTGCACTGCAGAACGGACTTCAGTTCCTGATCTATTGGATTAAAACGAGATCCGGAAAGTCATATGTGAGGCCTAATCGGGCCTCAAAGCTCTATGAGGCCATTTTTTCAGGTTTTCGAGGATATACTCTTCAGGATTTAGTGAGGTGTTCTCTTGATCTCTAAATTCCCGAACGATGCGGTTTAGGGCAAACCTATTCATGAAACCCTTATCGCAAAGCTCGACAAAATCATCCTTGGTAATTCCCGTCATCACTTCAAAAAACTGCGGGGACTTGGTTTGGATCACATCGTCAATGTTATATTCCCGCTCGTAGGTCATATAAATAAAATCGGCCATGCAGATCGCGAGTCGTTTAATTTGGGTGGCATACCATTTTTTTCTGGTTTGCCTTTCTTCGTCCTGGTCTTTTTCCGCAAAGTCCTCGATGATTTTGTCTTTTTCATCTTGGGTAAGATTTGGATCGGCGCTTACTTGTTCTAGGTCACTCGCATCACGGCCAATTTGGATAAAGTCTTCAATGGTTGCAGTAAATTCTCCACTGCGATAACCTTTAACTTTTTCCAGTATTCCTAAAATATGGGGATGCTCCTCAATCAGTTTTAATTTTCCAAAATTCACCAAAACATTTGATGTAATTCGGCGGGCAAGGGCGATGCGGGAACCCTCATGGTTAAGGACTTCAAAAATATCCTTGGCTGTTGTGGGTGTGCTAACAAGGCTACCTTCATAGAACCGCTTAATATCCAAAGTATCGCAAAGGCCCTCGGTCACGATTTCTAGGTTGTCCTTATTCACATCCGTCCGTTGTTCATAACTTTCTTGTTGGTCCATTTGATCGGCGATGTTGCTCGCACAATCATAGGTCACTTGTAGGCAACGAGTGATCGCAAAATCAAAAACCCATGCCTTCGGTTTTAATGGTTGCCTTGTCTTTTCATCCACCCAAGCGGACTGAACACGGAAGATCGCTTGGTAATAACTCTCGGCGGATTGAATATCGTTTAAAATTAAAATACTGTCCCATTCTCTTATGGTGACTCCCGTTAAAAAACGGCCGCAGGTAAAGGTGATAGTTCCAAGTTTATTTGGGTCCCCATTCGCTTCGGCGATGGCCTTTTGTACAGATGATTTGTCTCTGGCCACGATGCGATCATCGTCATCTTTTTTGTCATCGCTTCCCGAGGCATTGATAAGAATGAAATTAGAAAAATACGGGTGCGATTGGAGATTTTCAATGATAGCGGAGATAGAATCGACCCGGTTCATCCACCAAACGGTGTGTCGTTTCGGTGGACAGCCTAATTGTGAGCCAAGTTTTCCATAGACACTAATGGAGCGGGCTTCGTGCCCTGCTTTAGTTAGGCCCTCAATGAAGTGATCGACGGCTTCTTCATACACGAATTGATTATCTTCATTGGTTTCAAATAGGCGGTTAAGGGAAAAATCAATGTCGTCGGTTTTGAATGTTTCTCGTTGTTCGGCAATATCTTCGTCGGTAATTTCAATAGCCGAGATATTAAGATCGGGCATTAAGCGATACACTTTTTCCGCTTGCCCTTGTGGATCAGCCTCGATTTCTTCTTTCTTATTTTTGTGTTCGTCGAGGTAGCTGTAGGTGTAAACCTGCTGAGATGAAAAATCGTCCTGCTCGATCAGGCGGAACGGGGTACCTGATAAATCAAGGCGGTGAGTAAATTTAATTTTTTCTAGAATGCTCTTAGCCCGCTCGGTTCTACTGCCATAGTGAACCTCGTCGAAGATCACCAAGTCCCAAGCGATTTCCGGGATTGTGTGGAGCCGTTCTTTTGTGTTTCCTTCTGCATCAATCCACAGGTCTTGTAAGGAAACGCATAACACGATGGGGCCACTGGCTCGTGGGAAATCGCCGCCATCACTTAAAGAAGGATCGGCGGGGCGGTCTGATTTTGGTTTGGCCCTAATGCCTGTCCACCCATCAAAATCGACCTGCTCGTTTATGGTATCAATCCATTCACCGATGACATCAGGCTTGTAGGTCACGATCAATGTATTGCGGGCATTGATTTGTTTAGCCAGATGAATACTGGTAAAGCATTTACCAAATCTCATCTTGGCATTGATTAAAAAGCGGTTGGAGTGAGTGGCTGATCCGATGACTTCGGGCGGGTACTCTTTGTTGAACCACTTGCTCGCCTTTTCAATGGCCCCCAGCTGTTCTCTGCGAAGCTTGTAGTGTTCCGTGCGGGAGCTGCCGTGTACGATTTCATTATAAGCGCGGCGGACATCTTTAAACGGGTCGCTTTTCTGTGTAGCTTGGAACCATTCTTGGCCCGGAACATTCTCAATTTTCTTACAGCCATTCTTTATCAGTTGAGCATGAATGTGATGGTCACGAACTCCATCGGGAAGTTCCCCAATCATTTGATAATCAGGATTTTCAGGATTGGAAGTCCCAAACTGATTCCAAATCCTGTCTTCGCCAACTTTGGTGTGGCCTACCTTGATCCATCCGTTCTTTTTATATTCCTCGGTGGTGTAGGCATAGAGTTCTAATTGTTCCATGCCTTATGACCATTCTTTAACTGTTTTAATAATGTGCTTTTGTTCTTTTTCAGTTAAAT
>JAICWG010000215.1 GCA_025934915.1 Nitrospira sp. | reverse complement strand
CCGCGCGGCTCCCGGTACTTGAGCCCCTTCGACGGCAAGCCGATGGCGAGCGGCTGGGAAGCGATGATCGAAGATCCGAACGGCGCGGATTTCCGCGAATTCGCCATCTTCTACCACGAAGCCGGTGATGAAGCCTTCCGTCTCCTGAATAAAAAGAGCGAAATGTTGCCGCAGCGCGATCCCCACACCGACTCGTACCGACCCGGGGCGCGGCTGTTGAATTATCGCAGTGAACCGCACGGTGTACGGATCGAACTCCAGGCCCACATGGGCTTCTATGGCGATGAATCTATGGGCTACGGGTCCTACACGTTCGGCGACCCGGCCACGACGGTTCCCCGGTCTTATCTCGGCGATCCGGCCAAGTTCCGCATGGCGGGCGGTTCGGAAATCGTCCACTCCCACCATCTGCACGGCGGGTCCATCCGCTGGGCGCGGCAGCCGGGGAACAGCAACCTTGATTTCGCGGCTTCCAGCAATGGGCCGGTGAAGTTCCCGCTGATCAGCGACAGCTCCGATCGGGTGGACGTGCAATCCATCGGTCCGACGGAAGTGTACGATCAAGTGATCGAAGGCGGCTCGGGCGGACTGCAGGCATTGGCCGGAGAGTTCGTGTTCCATTGCCACATCCCGCAGCATTACGTGACGGGCATGTGGGGATTCTGGCGCGTGTACAACACCCTACAGGCGCCGGGTTTCCAGACCGACGTGATGAAGCCGTTGGTGGAACTACCCGATAGGGCCGGCCGCATGAAGACGGGCACGACGAGCGACAAGCTGGTCGGCACGACGGTCGACTGGTACGGCGGCAAGAAGTTCGAGATCACCAAGGATAAAACCGATTGGAAGGCGACGCCGGCCAAGGTGTCGATCAAGGATTGGGTGGAAATGCAGGTGCCGCCACAAGGCAAGCCGGGTCACAAGAACAGCGAGAAGGAACAGACGCTGGCCTACGATGCGACGGTGAACGATTGGGCTTGGGACGGCGCCAAGGCGCTCACCGAGCCGGAGACCGGGTATGAATGGGCGAACTACAAATCGTCCACACCGGGCAAGCGGCAAGAGATCTTCTTCGATCCGCGAAGCGGGAAACTGTCCTGGCCGTGGCTGCATCCGCACCTCGGTCGTCGAGTGCCCTTCGCACCGAGCCACAGTGGCGCGCCATGGCTGGAGCCGATCCATCGTCGGGATGACGGCAGCAATTCGACCGAACCGGCGAAGCCGGGCGAGCAGGGACCTTGGAGCCTCTGCCCTGAAGGGGCGCCGCTGAAGTACTTCAACATCCACGCGATCACGTTGCCGATTACCTTGAAGCGAGCGACCGCCAAGACACCGGCGATCGTCGATCCGGACGGCTTGCTCTACGTATTGCATGAAGAAGAGCAGGAGGTCCGGAAAACTCCTGCCAAGCAGATGCCGTTGGTGATTCGCGGCAACGTGCAGGACTGCATTGATGTGGTCTACAAGAGCGAGTTGAAGGACGACCAGCGGCAAGGGTTCTCCAGCAAGACGAACCTGCACCCGCACATGTTCCAGTTCGACACGCAGGCGTCCGACGGGCCGATCATCGGCTTCTCCTACGAGATGTCGCTGCGACCCTTCACGATTCTGAAGGACGAGCATCCCGGCAAGGGGATGCCCGTGCCGATGAATACGACGATCGAAGCCGATGCGGCGAAGGGGGCAACGACCATTACGGTTACGGTCAAAAATGCATCGCGCTTTCACCTGAAGACCGAACTCGGTGTGGGAATGGACGAAGTGGGCCGGTTTGAATCGGCCCGGATCAGCAAGATCGACGAAAACCACATCACGTTTGAACGCCCGTTGAAGTATCACCATAAGAAGGGCGAGATCGTCTCAGTCGAATGGATTCGCGAGCGCTGGTATGTGGACGCCGACTTCGGCACGACGTTCTGGCACGACCATGTGTATGGACTCGACTCGTGGGGCCACGGACAGTACGCCTCGTTCATCGCCGAACCACCGCGGTCCACCTATCACGATCCGGTAACCGGCAAGGAACTGCGCAGCGGGCCGGTCGCTGATATTCACACGACCGAACCGGTGTCCGCGCATATCCGTGGCTCCTTCCGTGAAATCGTGACACACGTCATGGATTCCAATCCTCGCGCAGCGGAACTGATCACGGCCGACAACCCACAAGTCAGAGTCGGAGCGATCTCCGTGGACGGCACGCCGTCCGCGGTCTATCCGGCCAGACTCAATCTGTCGCCGATGAAGTTCCTGAACGGCGGCGAAGCGACCACCGGAAGCGGCTACAACATGCGGGTAGAGCCCTTGTCGGTGCGGTTGGCGAACAACCCGGACCCATCGAAGTTGTTCAGCAGCGCGATTCACGGAGACCCGGAGACCCCGATGCTGAGGGCGTATTTAGGCGATCCGGTGGTGGTCAGGCTCCTCGAAGCATCGGCGAACGAAGTGCATTCCTGGCACATCAGCGGGCACTGGTTCCCGATGGAACGTTACAGCAAGAACTCCATCCCACGGAGCACGCTGCACGTGGTGATCGGGGAACGGTATGACGCGGCCATCCCTGCCGCAGGCGGGCCGCAACAGATGGCGGGCGACTATATGTACCACAGTGGTCGCGCGTCGCATTTTGCGGAAGGCAGTTGGGGACTTTTCCGAATCTTGGACAAGGCGGATGGTACGTTACAACCCCTGCCGGGTCGGAAAGAGATTCCACAGTCGGCCAAGTCGGTCTGTCCGGCCGCCGCTCCGGTGAAGACGTTCAACGTGGCCGCCATCGATAAGGCGATCCGCTACAACAAAGGAACGCCCGGCGTGATGGAGGTGGATCTTGAACGAAAGATGGTGTTCGGCAACGAGAGCGGAAAGATGTATGTGTTCGAAGGTGAAAAGACGAAGGTGGCTTCGGGCAGCCTCGAACCGAGCCCGCTGACGCTTCACGTGAACGTCGGCGATCGCATCAAGATCAATCTCAAAAACGAGATGGTCAAGGACCGAGCCGGGTTCCATGTGGACAATCTGGCGTACGACCCGAAAGAGTCCATGAGCATCAACGCCGGTAACAACCCCGGCGATCAGACGGTCGCGCCGGGTCAGGGCCGAATCTACACGTTCTACGCCCATCCGGAATTCTGGGAAAACGCGGCTTTGATTCAGGATTGGGGCAACGTGATCGAGAATCCGCGGAACGGACTCTTCGGCGCGGTCATCATCGGACCGAAGGGGTCGCAGTACCGCGATCCGGTCAGCGGCGAAGACTTGAGCCAAAAGAGTTCTTGGAGAGCGGACGTCATCGTCGATCGGACCAGGTCGGAGAATCAAAACCGGCAAGACTACCGGTCATTCGCGTTGCTCTTCCAGGATGAAGACAACATCATCGGCACGAGCTTCATGCCGTACATCCAGAAGGTGGCCGGCGTGACGGCGGTCAACTATCGGTCGGAGCCGACCGATTACCGGACCGAGAAAGGCTGCGCCTATAGCGAAGTGTTCGCCTGCGTGAAGACAGGAGATCAGCCGGTGACGCCGACTATCGCGGCACACGTCGGCGATCCGGTGGTCATTCATGTGTTGGGAGCCTTCAGCGAGCAGATCCAGTTGTTCAGCGTCTCCGGCCATGAATGGAAACACGAGCCTTATTTGGCCGGAGCGGATCTCGTCAGCACCATGGAGTTCGGCGGGTCAGAAATCATCAATGCCTGGTTGCACGGTGGAGCCGGTGGGCCCAACGGTGTGGCAGGCGACTATCTCTGGCTCAACCAGCGACCTGGGTATCTCGATGCCGGACAGTGGGGAATGCTGAAGGTCTTGGACCGTGACAGCCGCGCGATCCTACCGTTAGGCGGTCAGGTCCCGGCTACCCAGCAGGCTGAAGAGCGATCGTCCGCGAAATCCATACCGGTGTCCAGGCAAGCGAAGTAGGCTGGTCCGGCACCTACGTGGCGGGGGAACCTGGCGAGTGAGAGCCAGGTTCCCCCGTTCGTTTCTCATCAACGAATGATGTCTTGAACCCATCTAAGATGAGCCTGTAGAACCTACCCATGAAGGTGCGCGGTTTACCCATACCGGTTTGGTGGATGGTGTTCTGGTTCATGTCGATCATCCTGGCCGGTTCGGCGCAGACGGCGACGGCGCTTGATTTTTCAGCCGAGCGAGTCGTAAAAAATGGAGAGTCAGTCGTCACAGCCCATGTCAACGCCAAGGGCGATCGCTGGCGGTTCGAGTTTTCCCAACCTCAGCGCGGCGCCGGCGTGATCATCGTACGAGCGGATCTGGGGACCGCCTGGCTGATCCTCTCGAGGCGGCGGCAGTATGTCGAGGAGCCCATTACAAGCGATCATCGATTAACAATGAGCGAGAAGATGGAAGGAGAAATTTTGCGGGAGTTCGTAGGGGACGAAACGTTGAACGGCTATCCCACGGAGTTGTTCGAGGTCACAGTTGCAGGGAACGGGCAAACTCACCAATACTATCGATGGGTAACCAAGGCGCAGCGTTTTCCACTCAAGACAGTGCAGTCTCCATTGTTGTTCGAGCTCCCGCAGCGATTGGATCCGGCCGATCAATCGGCAGGTACGCAACATTGAGCGCGCTACCGGAGGGTATATGAGACAACCGCTTCTGAGAGGACTGTGGCTGGCCGGCTCTGTGTCGGCTATCTTGATGTCGGGACTTCAAGCAGATGCTGGGGCATATGAATCAGGGACCGTGGAGGACGGTGCGGTCGTGCGGGGCAAGGTCACGTTCACCGGAACCGTGCCGGATCCGAAAGAGTTCGAGCTACGTCGGTCCCCGGACCGCGAGTTTTGCAGCGCTGTGTCGGACGGCAATGGGCATCGGCTCCTGAAGGAAGTCACTATCGGGCCGGACAGCGGGCTCAAAGATGTGGTGGTGGTCCTGGAGGGCATCGAGAGAGGCAAGCCGTTCACCTTCACCGATGCCGAAGTGGAAGCGAGCCTCTGTCAGTTCCTGCCGTTCGTCACCGTGGTCAGCGACAAACGTCGAGTCACGGTGTTTAATCGAGATCCGGTGTCACACGACATTCAAGGATATGCATACGACCAAGCCGGAGTCGATATTGTCCTCCATCGGCCTGCGTTACATGAGAGCGGGACCACCGATATCGTGCAACTGGTCAAAGGGCGGAAAGTGTTTACCATGCAGTGCGGCATGCATCCCTACATGCAGAACTGGGGGTACGCGATCGACAATCCCTACTATGCGGTCACCGACCTCAATGGGTCGTTCGCTATCGATGACCTCCCCGCCGGCACGTACCATATCAAGGCCTGGCACCCGATTTTGGGGACTCAAGAGCGGACTATCACCGTGAAACCGAACGAGACCGTCTCGCTTGATTGGCTGTTTGACGCGAAACGAGTGATCGAATGATCAAAGGTCTCCACGCTCTGGGTCTCGCGATTGTTCTCGGCATGCCGACGGTCGGCACACTTGCCGCACAGCCGGACAATGTCGCATCGTCGGGACGGGTTGAAGTAGTCCTGGCGAACGAACATCGTAAGGATCTGCAGGAGATCAAGAAGGAGTTCGCTGAGGCGGGCCTCACCAACCTCCACGTGCAATTCATGAAGGTGGGCAAACCGCCGACCAATATCGGCCTGGGTCCATCGGTCACTGCGGAGCGGGCCCGCACCGCCATCCGGATGGCCAAGAAGTACAATCGAGAGGTCACCATCCTGTTGCCGGAGCGTCTCTTTCCGGATCATTATGTGGCGATCGCATCATCCAGCTTCGATGATAGCGTGGAATATCCCGTCAGCGTCGAGCAGCTCAGGGAGTTGGAAAATCCGGCGCTCACAACGGAGCAATTTCGCGCGCTGTATCGTCGGCTCACGCCGGCCGATCAACCGCCGGTGAAGAAAGGTCGGGTGTTCTGATGATGAAGCAGATGCTCTCCGTCGGCCTATTCACGGTGGCCGTCGGAGCGGCGTCGGTCCTGGCAGGGCCGACGCAAGCGATTCAAGAGCACGGCAAGGCGATGCTTCGCGATGCGGAGGAAATGGTCATGCACGGAGGCATGGGCGACGGCGGCGCCATCCTGCACCATTGCGCCGAAGTGACCAAACATGCGCAGGCGATTCTCGGCGTCCTACCCAAAGGTGATCAGCACGGCCAAGCGGCGGCGCCGTTCCTCCAAGAGGCCATCACCCACTGTAAGCGGGTGGCGGACATGGGCGACAAAGTCGATCCAGGCGCGAGCTTGAATCCCGCCACGAAAGCTCGCGCGGCGGCACGGGAAGCGATGAAGCATCTCGCGGCCATGAAAGATTCTGGCGCGTAACATCGCGACTAGCCCTGCGACCTCCGGCATTGCGAGTGATCGTTAACGGAGTTCCTTCCCGCTTAGCACCTAGCCCCTTGCCTTAAATCTGCCGAATGGCAGCGCTTCCTCCCCAATAGGGGCGTAGTTTCTTCTAAGAAAAACGGGTAAGCTTCGGCGCTAATTTTCCTACAGCTCCGGGGGAGAACTCGCCATATGTTCGAACAAGCCTTCAAGAATATCGATGACGTGCTTAGGAAAGAGGCCGGCTGCACAACTGAGCTGGACTATACCGAGCAGACTTCTTGGCTGTTGTTTCTGAAGTACCTCGATGGGCTGGAGCAAGACAAAGCAGACGAAGCCAAGCTGGAAGGGAAGCGCTACAGCTTCGTCCTCGACAAAGACTCCCGCTGGGAGAGCTGGGCTGCGCCTAAAAGCAAGGACGGCAAGCTCGATCACAACAAGGCTCTGACCGGTAGCGACCTCACTGAGTTCGTTAATCTGAAGCTCTTTCCATACTTGCACAGCTTCGAGCAGAAGGCGAGCGGGCCGAACACCATCGAATACAAGATCGGTGAAATCTTCGGCGAGATCAAGAACAAGATTTCCAGCGGGTATAACCTGCGAGAAATCATCGACCACATCGACGAGTTGCGCTTCCGATCTCAGACAGAGAAGCATGAGT
>JAICWG010000256.1 GCA_025934915.1 Nitrospira sp. | reverse complement strand
GGTGCCGAGATTGTCAAAGAGGGGTACCCGAGGGATAGGGCGTTCAGCTGCCACACCCAAATCAATCACCAATACACCTAGCCACGACACCGCCCACAACAGGAAGCGAAAGATGCCCATTGATGGTTTTTTAGCAGACGTGACCCACGCCTGGCTAGAGGATGGGTGTGCCTGTTGAGGACACGAGGGGTCAGTATGATACGTTCTTTTTTCCCTGCGAAGTGTTCAAGAAACGGCCAGAGCCAACGGCCACTACTAGCGGACCGGACCCAGCTTAGAGATTGAGCGACGGGCGTTCAGTCTGAGAAGAAAATGAATGCTCAGTTTCCTCAGGAGAATTCGGCATCTCGTTGTCAGTGGGTTTCTTCCGACCGATACGGCTTCGCTTAACAGAGGCGGCCGCTGTGCCGGTCGAGGTCGTCGAAAATGCACCAGCTTCCAGCTCTTTGCCGAGATGAACGAGAACCTGTTGCTGAGAGCTGACCAAGGAGGTGAGCTCTTGAATGTGTGAAGTCAGCCGGGCAATCTCACCCTGTTGCCCGACCAGAAAAGATCGGAGTTCAGCGACTTCTTCCGATTGAACAAGAGTCGGTGCCTGGGCCGGCTTTTGTAGGATCGTGACCTTTGTCGTCGGCGGATGCTCTGCTTCTTGAACTCGCTTTCCGTTCTGCTGAACGTCATCATGATGGATCGTGGTGTGCCCTATCGTTCGGTCGGGTAGCGCAAGCGGCTTACGGACCCGCGGATTGGTCTCGTCCTCATACCGCGTCACGTATGCGAAGAGATCAACTACCTTACGCCAGCAAGCGGTTCCGGCATCGAGCAGGAGTTGACCGTAGGGTGCGGGCACCGGTCGAGCTTCATCGATCTGTTTCTGCGACGGAATTCGATGAATAAGGTTGATCGGCTCTTTGTTGAATCGGGGGGCCATCTGTACCCTTCATTTGGACCTATCGTTCTACTTCTGATGTACCTACTCCTCGAGAAGGCCGGAGTCAACCCTTTTATTCTGCAAAAGTTGAAATATGTTTGGAGTCCTTAGATAACTTTAGAATCGTGTCACGCTCGAGAAATGAAAATGCGGTAGGGCCATGGCTGGAACCAACATCTTCCCCATTTCCGAATTGACTGCCTCCATCGGTGCGGTCCACGCGCTGAGACGTTGAAATGCCCGGAGCGGGCTCTCATGAAATCGGAAATTCTTGACTGCTGAGACAACCTCCCCCTTTTCAATCAAAAACGTCCCATCCCGCGTCATGCCGGTCAGCATGAGATCGCGAGGATTCACGGGGCGGATGTACCAAAAGTTCGTCACAAGAATGGCGCGTTCCGTACTTTTGATAAGCTCCTGAATCGAATGGACCGTAGGTCCCTCGACCGACAAGACAGGAGCCTCCAACGTGGGAATGATTTCCACTCCACCGGCCTTCGCCGTAAATCGGTCGTAAGCCAGCTGTTTGAGAATCCCACGATCGATCCACACCGAATCTGTACTCGGCAACCCTTCATGGGTAAATCCTTCTCCAAGCAGGTCGGCATGATCGGGAACGTTCCGGAGGGTCAGCCGCTCGTCCACGATCGCTTGTCCCAGCTTGCCGGCAAAAGGGCTCGTCCCTTTCATGTAAGACTTGGCATCCAGTGACCAGATCAGCCATGCCCACAGGCCGGCCACGGCAGCCGGTTCAAGAATGACGGGATAACGTCCAGCCGGAAGTTCGCACGCATCACGACCGCGCTTAGCCTTGGTGATGGCGGCGAGCGTTCGCTCTTGAACCTTCAAGTGATCGATCGACCGATGGGCAGCCGCACTCCAACCGGTTGCATCACCCGCTTGGACTGTCAGGCTGAACCTCGCATCTGCCCGACGTTCGTAGCCGAACAGTCCGTTACCGGTGGCAATCCCCACTGCTGTCGACGACGATGAGACGACGCCGGCCGCCAGGATGTTCTCCATCCGACAGTGCCCGATCGCTTCATTGGCATATTCCAGACGTTTGACCGGACCTGCCGCCATAGTTTCCGGTTTCGCCGTTTCTCGAACGGGAAACAGGCGCGGATCGGGAGGTGGAAGGTATTCGGGATCGACCGGTGAGATCCGAGCAATCCGTTCGGCGCGCGCCAATGTGTCCTGAATCGCGCCGGCGGTAAAATCCGTCGTACCAGCGGTCCCATGCCGCCCTCCGAAGGCGACTGTGACCGTCAGCATTCCTCGCCGAGCATCGACATTCTGGATGACCTGATTGTTGGCAAATCTCGTCGTTCCGGCATGGTGGTCGCGAAGACTGATGATCGTATGCTCGGCGGATGAGCGGGTCATGACCAGCTCGCTCAAAAAACGAAACTCGTCGGAGCTGGTCATCTTCGGCCAAGCGCCGCTCAGTACGGTCATGAGCCTCCTTCTCCTCGGATCACATGGACCCGGCGAAATCTCGCGGGAGAAGCGGCATGGGTCATCCAGCCGGACTGACCAGGCTGCCCCTTCCCACAGGTAATGAATCCGTACCGTCGGCGAAAAGATCGATCAGCCACTCCGTCGCAACTGCTCCAAAACTCCGGCGTGATCCCATGGTAGATCACGTCCCGCAGCATGTGCGTTCGCCTGCCGTTTTCAATCAGCCAGAATGCGTCACCGCCGAACTGGAAATTGTAGCGGCGTTGATCAATGCTGTAGGATCCATGGCCTTCGATATAGATGCCGCGTTTCACGTCGGCAATGAGCTGATCACGCGTAGCCTCACCGGACTCAAGTCCGATATTGGCAATCCGTACGATTGGAATGTTCTCCCATCCATCAGCCCGATTGGAGCCACATGAACGGGATTCGCCGACCTTTGCCGCCACTTCACGGTTCGTACAGTATCCGACGAAGATTCCTTGGCGGATGATGTCCCATTGCTGACACACCACTCCATCATCATCATAACCAGTCGCGGCCAGAGTTTCAGATTCGGTGTTATCGGCCACTAAGTTTACATGCCGCGAGCCATAGCGAAAGTTGCCGCGCTTCTCCGTCGTCAAGAAACTGGTACCGGCATAATTGGCCTCGTAGCCGAGCGCTCGATCCAGTTCGCTCGGATGGCCGCAGGATTCATGGATGGTCAATGACAGATGTTCAGGATCGAGCACCAGATCATACTGGCCGGCGTCGACCGCCGGTGCCTTCACCTTTTCGACCGCCTGGCTGGCGACTCGAGACGCCTCACGAGGGAAGTCTGCTTCCTCGATCAGTTCATAGCCTTTCCTAAGATGTTGCGTATTGAAGCTGCGCGACGCAAATCCACCTTCGTACAACGCAGTCGCCGTACAGCCCCCCTGTCCTGCGAGGAGATCAAACTCCAAGTGAGATCCCTCCGACGACACAAACAACTTTCTGTCCCGACGCGCCCACAGGCTTGCACTGCTCCGTGCGATGCCGGATTGCCGGTGCAACACTTCCATGGTGTTGAGCAACAAGTCGGTTTTTTTCTCCAACGACACACTAAAAGGATCGAGACGATACGGTGTGACGACACGGTCACGATGAACCGGCTCCTCAGCCAACTGTACTTTTTCGATAGCGACCGATGCGGAGCCTTTGGCGATCTCAATGGCCAGGTCCGCCACCCGCGGTACTTCTTCCAGCGACAAGATCGAAGTCGCCGCGAACCCCCAGGCTCCATGATAGAGTACCCGCACGCCGAAACCGATGTCCCTGACATCTCGGATGGAGGCAATCCGACAATCTTCGCCTTCGATCTGCTCCATGCTGCTGTCCTGAATGCGGATGTCACCGTACTCGGCGCCGGATGCCGCAATGCGTTTCAACGCAAGTTCGGCGAACTCGTCCCACAGTGGAGTGTTCATGCAGAGGATTCTCACAGTGAACGAATGAGGAATGGAGTCAGTATAACAGGTGGTGAGCAAAACGGAGAGCGTATCGGGATCGAATAAACGAGACGAGAATTACTACCCAAAGACCGTCGTGATAAGTGTGGCCCTCTGGGCCTCGACGGTGAAGCATCTCTTCTGGCCGTGCCCCCAGGTCACGCCGCAACTGTTACCCCGTTGCGCTTGAGCACATCAAGTAGCTTTGGAATATCCGGCGGTCCGGAGGGAATCTCCTTGTCGATGGCCGTGAACATCTGTGCCGCTAACGCGCCGGCCCCCGTAATCTCGAGCATCTGACCACCGCCACTTCCGTAGCGAAAACCATGCACGGTTCCTCCGGGAACGTGAACGAGAGTCCCAACGTTGCAGGCGTAGGCTTTCCCCTCGCATAGGAAGTGAACTTCGCCTTTCAGGACGTAGAACGCTTCGTCCCAATCGTGGTTATGCGGCGGAGGGCCTGTTCCTTCCGCGCCCTGCTGCAAGGTGATCCCATAGCTTTGCGTCGCCGCGTTCGACGCCAACACAGTCACTTGTGTTCCAATCACTTTCAATGCGCGCTCATACTGATCGGGTCTCAAGACAAAGTGTTGAACGCTCATGCCCTCGCTGCCTCCTACAAGGATGG
>JAICWG010000247.1 GCA_025934915.1 Nitrospira sp. | reverse complement strand
TTTTGACACGGTCGAGACGACTGCCTCGATGTATTCCTTCCTGGTGGATCTCGGCCTACGAACCACGAAAGCGGTGTGGCCCATCCAAGGGAACGGCACCCCTAAGGTGGGCGGGACCACGTGCGAAAATGCGCGATATCTTGAGTTGCTCCTGAATCTGAACAAGAACGGATTCGAGATCGCATTTCATAACGCCACCCATCATACGTCCACTCGGGAGCAAACCGTTCATGGATTGGAAGCTTTCCGGCACCTGTTTGGACATGATCCCACGTCGATGGCGAATCATTCCGGTTGTCAGGAAAGTATCTATTGGGGAAGTGCGCGGGTATCCGGTGTGTCCCGGATTCTTTACAACATGCTGAATCTGAGCGCGAACGGAAAGACCGCTGTATCTCAGGGCCACCTCGAAGGTAGCCCGCTCTTCTGGGGTGATCTCTGTCGGGAGAAGATCAAGTACGTCAGAAATTTTGCGTTTGGGGACATCAACACGCTCAAGGCCTGTCCTGTAATGCCCTACCATGATCCTACTCGTCCGTTCGTCAACCATTGGTTCGCCGCTTCAGAAGGCCCAAGTATCCGGTCGTTCAACGAGATGATCACTGAGGAGCGGCAGGACAGATTAGCCGGAGAGGGCGGCGCCTGCATTGTCTACACACATTTCGCCAAGGGTTTTCTGGAGAAGAGGAAAATCAACGAACGTTTCGCAGTGCTCATGGAACGACTGAGCAAACTGAACGGATGGTTCGTCCCGGTCAGCACCTTGCTGGATTTCATTCTGCAAACGAGAGGCAGCCACGTCATCACCCAGGCGGAGCGGAATGATCTTGAAAAACGATGGATCTGGCACAAGATTGTCAACACGCACGGCAGAAGTTAACTCCGTATTGCATGACGTATACATTTGAACGGGTAGACGCTCGACTTGAGGACTGGTGGACCCAGATAAACATTCGACGGGTTGCGACTATCCATCAAACTCCCGCCTGGCTTGCGTTTCTCTCGGAAACTCAACGCGGTGAACCGGTCATTGCCGCTTTAAAGGAGGGACAGGAGACGCTTGGCTACTTCATCAGCATGATTGTACGAAAGTTCGGCCTGCGGATCTTGGGAAGTCCTTTCCCAGGTTGGAGCACCTCGTACATGGGGTGTGCACTCTCCGCGGATGTGGACAGGCGGCAGATGGTCCAGACGTTGATTGAGTATGCGTTTGATGAACTGGGCTGCGTGCACCTTGAGATGATGGACCGGAGTCTGACACTCGGAGATCTCGATGGGCTCGGCGTTGAATACCGCATGTATCACGGCTTCGAAATCGATCTCACACATAGTGAGGACGAACTCTTTTCCCGCATGAGCAGTGCTTGTCGACGCTGTATTCGAAAAGCTGAGAAGGAAGGCGTCATCATCGAGGAAGCGCATGACTCAGGATTTGCAGACGATTACTATGCCCAGCTCAGGGATGTCTTTGCCAAGCAACGTTTGGTACCAACCTACGATATGAACCGTGTTCGGCACCTCATCACCCACGTGCATCCCACCGGGCAGCTTCTGCTGCTTCGCGCGCGTGATCCAAGCGGTCGGTGCATTGCGACGGGAATGTTCCCCCATCTCAACGGCGCCATGTATTTCTGGGGAGGGGCGAGCTGGCGGCAGCATCAGCTCTTGCGGCCGAACGAGGCGATTCAATGGCAGGCGATGAAAATCGGAAAACGAAACGGGGTCCAGACCTACGATATGGGCGGCGCAGGCGAGTACAAGAGAAAATATGGAGGACGTGAAATTGCGGTGCCTTGGTTTCGGAAGTCTAAATATGTCTGGATTGCGCGGATGCGGGAGTTGGCGCAACAACGCCTTACGACTCGCCAGGAAATATTTGGACGAGGACTTATTCGTCGGCTAGGGAGGGAGAAGCAGGTTTAAAAGAAATCTCCATCCGGACTCTCGCTGACCATCTGGAACCGGTTCACGGCGTGAGACCCGCCTGGCGCCGTCTCCGCTCAGCCCAGCACGCGATCCCAATCATGCCGGCCAGCGTCGGCCAGAGCATGTCGGGGACGGGTACACCACTTACACCACTATTCGGAGTCAGCGACGCGTCGGCAATAAAGTACCCAGATTCTCCGCGTTGGAACGAGCTAGTTACACTCAGGGTGCCAGTTTGGTCTCCATCTACTAATCTTGCGTGTACATTCGGCAGTTGTGCTACCTCGCGCTCCCCTGGGGTAATCGTTTCCCCGAACATCTTGTTGCCAACGCTAAGCGACACCGTGGGCGGCCCTGGTGACGCTAGCTGGAAAGGCTTTAGGCTCAACGCACCGATCTGTTGCAGAGTATAGTCGATACTGATTGTTAGGTTGCCTGTATCCATCGCAGAGAAACCTCCCCACCGAGTCGCATCCGCTTCTCCTGAACCCGGTCCAGTCACGTTGACGGATGTATGGAGCTGGCTGGCGTCCGCGATACTTACTGCTGTGATCGATGGGATAGTCACAGTACTGGTATGATCGGACCAGTTGGAGAAGGAGTCGTTCTTGTTCTTGCCAACTCCTTGATTGGGAGTAAGAGGGGAGGCAACGACAGTTGTTTCTTGAAGTTTGTCCGTCGTCATCGTGACGGGGATACCGCTGAACTGCAACGTGTTCCAGTTCAACACAGCTTCGCCGGTATAGTTTACGGCATGGACTGGCGGAACGAGAAGAAGGAGACCAAGTGTCAGGCTTGACAGCAGAGGAGATGTTCGCATGGGAAGCCTCTCTGAATGGTAAGACTCATAGAGTGACGTATCATACTGTACGCCTTTTCAAAGATTGATGTCAACCAGCGAACGTGTGCGGCAGTGGGCCTCCAACCAATAATCGCCTCAACTTGCGAGGGTTCCTGCTAATGAGTATTCTGCACATCATGCCTCATCTGGCTTGTGCAACGACAAACAGGGCCTGTCCGTTGCGCCAGGCGTATGACACGTCTACCGCGGTGGAGTTGAAAATATAGAGGCGTAAAATTGCAGTGCCTTGGTTGAGGAAGTCCAAGTACGCTGGATTTCGAGAGTGCGAGAGATGACGCAGCAAGGCTTCACTGCTCGCCGGAGGATATCCTGGCAGAGAGCTGCTGTCGGCTAGGGAAGGATGTGCAGGCTTAAAAGAAACCTCTATCCGGACTATCACCGACCCTCTGGAATCGGTTCACCGCGTGAGACGTGCCTGGCACCGTCTCCGCTCAGCCCAGAACGCGATTCCAATCATCCCAGCCAGCGTCGGCCAGAGCATGTCAGGGACGGGTACACTCGATCCTTGCTCACCGGTTATGACAGAAGCTGTGGCGATAAATCCCCCAGTATCTCCCCGCTGGTACGATTCAGTGACGCTGAGGGTACCACTTTTTAGGTTATCTCCTGATGAGCTCGTCAGTTCAACCCGATCTTCTAGTGGAGGACCGGGATAGTTCTCCCGGAAGAGGCTGAGTATCCCTATATCCCTTGATACGAAATCACTCGGCAGACTTGACTGACCGATCTGTTGTAGAGTATAGTCGATGCTCACAGTGAGCTGGCCTGTGCCCATGGCAGTGAAGAAATTATTGCGATCCGCCCCGGCATCTCCCTCCCCACCAAGTGTGTTGACGGAGGCGTAGAGCGGACTGGAACTCCCAATACCAAACAGATTGGAACCCATACTACTAATGGACGTTCCAACATGTGGGACGCTGAGAGTTAGGGTACCATTACGCGGCTGCGGAAAACCCGTCGACGGAAAAGAGTTTGGGAATATGTCCCCGCCAACCCCTTGACCTCCTCTCGTTGTCGAGATCGTGATGGGGATACCGCTGAACTGCAACGTGTTCCAGTTCAACACAGCTTCGCCGGTATAGTTTACGGCATGGACTGGAGGAACGAGCAGAAAGAGAATAAGTGTCAGGATTGAGAACAGAGCAGACTGTCGCATGGTAACCCCCCCTGTGAGGCTTATAGAGCAACCTCTCGTCAATATATGCTCTTTCGGTGAGTGATATCAATCAGTGAACGACAGTAGTGGCTCCCCCACCAACAAGCAACAAGCGACACAACTTGCAGGGTTCCTATCTAATGAGTATTCTGCACATCACATCATGCCTCATATGGCTTGTACAACAACAAACAGGGCCTGTCCGTTGCGCCAGTCGCATGACATGATGGGGTTGAAACTCTCGAACCTCCCTATGGCAGTCTGGAAGTGACTTTGCCAAGTTTGCGATTTCATCAGACATCACTCCTTGATAATGTTGGTTTTCCGTTTGCCGGTCATGGCGTTGATGTTAACTTTTGGTATCCCTGGTGGGTTCTGTACCGAGAGGTATGCCGTTCTCCTGGACGAGCCGGAACTTGGAGTCTCAAGTGGCTGCTCTGTCCCAGGAAAGCTACTCCCTATGGCCGAAGATGCAACGCTAATGATGGGCGAGAATTCACGAAGTACGCTTCTGCAATGAGACAATCCCCTCCGGCTCTGGTAAAACTCTCCGTTCTCCTCTATAAACGCCTTCGGCGAGTCGCGCTGGCGCTCTACAGAAGAAACGTTCCGCTTGCAATGCTCAATGTCGTCCTGTATCCGACGTATGTCTTTCAGTTTGTGGCGGCGCATCACAGACTCCCGATAAGACCGGCCCGGTTATTTAACGATTTCCTCTTTCGAGTGAAGTCAGGATCTGAACTGGAAAGCCCGTTACGGAGACGCGTGTCGGACAAGGAGTATTGCAAACTGTATACGGAGGAGAAACTCGGTACGGGGACAACCACTCCAACGATCCATGTGTTGCGGAGCGAGGACGAAGTGGAGCAATATAGGCCATCCGCATTTCCTTGCGTGATCAAGCCGACGAATAGCTCCGGAAGGGTAGTTATCGCGCGCTCTGAAAAGGAATACAGTGAGGCC
>JAICWG010000170.1 GCA_025934915.1 Nitrospira sp. | reverse complement strand
GGACCGACATCGATGCCAGTATTCCGGGAGGCAATGTGGCGAATCTGATGCCTGGTCGGGATCTCGTGGAGATCAGCGGGTTCGTGACGGGAGACGGGCTGATTAGGGGAACATGGGTCGAATTAAAGCGACTGGACCAGAAAACCGACACGCCCGATTATCATGTCAAGGGGTTCATCAAAAATCACCAAGCGGATCAGCAAACCTTCGAAATCGGGGACCTCACTCTCGACTACCGTGATGCAGTGTTGAAGGATATGCCTGCTCAGTCAAATGATGGGTGGGATGGCCTGTTGATCGATGCGGCGGGAAAACAGACCTCCTTTGGAGGCTTGAATTCTTCCAGGATTCGTCTCACTGCGACCCGTGTGTCACAAGAGAACTTAGGGTTAGAGGAAGGTGAGGGTGCGGAGATCGAAGGATTTGTCACCCGGGCACTGAGTGCAGAGGATTTCTTTATCGGCAATGTGCAGGTGCTGGCAGACGCCGGGACCACCTTCCAAGGCGGCACGCTGAACGAGATTCGAGTGGGGGTTCACATAGAGGTGCATGGTTCACTCGTCGGTGGCATCGTGAAGGCGACGGCGGTGGAGTTTAAACCATAAGCGAAGATTCTCCTAAAGGCTGCTGCAGACTTATTTAAGCGATCATGTCTGGCATTAGCCTACACGAAGTCTTGTCAGCCGGTGGAATGGCAAGGCGCTGTGGCTTGGTCACTGGCCTCCTGCCGCCTACGCATCACGCTAAGAGATCGGCTGAACCTCAGAATGAGATTGTCGAATTCCAGCCGAGCAAGGTCCTAACACCTGGCAGCCATCTTAACGTAGCAATGCAGGTCTGTGTGCTCTCTACCAGCTCCTTTGAGAAGAACAGAGCTCAGCCGTGTCGGGCGACAATCGAGTCCATCCGTAATCGCAGATTAGAGTGACAGGCTATACATTTCAGTTCTTTGCTGATGCCTAAGAACCGGCTTGACATTCCTGGGAATATATTCCCATACTGATTCTCAATTCCAGATGGGACACCGCTTTAGGGGAAAAAACGGTCGGCCTGTCTCCCAAATGCGGCCAACAGTTTTCCTCTCAGTCAATACGCAGGAGGCATGGAGATGACGCTCTGGCCCATTTTTGTGACCGTCTTTCTCGCTGAACTCGGCGACAAGACGCACCTTGCCACGCTACTCTTTGCCGCAGACCAGAACACGAGCAAGGTGGGGGTGTTTCTCGCGTCCGCAGGCGCACTCGTACTCTCGAGCTTCCTCGTAGTCGTGATTGGCTCACAGCTCCACCTATGTCCCGCCTCGGGCACTCAAGCTTGTAGCTGGCGTTGGGTTTGTCGCCATTGGCATTTGGGTCCTTCTCGATGCGAGAGCATGACGATCGAACAGGGGTTACGCCTCAAGCGGCTGTACTCTCACCTGCACCGCGCAGCCCGATGGGAAACAGGATGAGATGGGAGGGAAAGCTCGATGGCCTTCCAACGGTTCTGAACCGGTACCTTTCATCCCTGCAAGACTGTCTCAGCTTCATCGTCTTGGATCTGAATAAATCCCCAGATACCACCATTCTGAGTAACTATCTTCAAGGCGGAAAGATGTTCCGAGCCCTCCTCGCTTTCATGACGACTGATGCCCTCGGTATGGGGCTGGCCATGATGGTCCCCATCGCCTCAGCCCTCGAACTCCTGCACGGAGCGTCGCTCATTCACGACGATATTGTGGACGATGCCAAGGAACGGCGAGGCCAGCGTGCACTGCATGTCCAGGTAGGAATGGGCCCGGCTCTCATCTTGGGCGATTATCTGATGCTTCGCTCCGTTAGCCTCTTACAACAGTCACAAGACTACTTCGGTCTGCAACGAGTAACCGACGCGGTGAAGACCCTCACCTCCTATGCCCAGGCATGTTGCCTCGGCGAACTTCGTGAGCTGACGGCCGTGAGTGAAGGAGATCAGGAGGACGAGTATCTCCACATTGTGGAAGGGAAGACGGCGTCTCAGTTCGCCGCGTCCGTGACAGTGCCAGCCATTTTGGGGGGAGGTACTCAGAACGAGATCGAGGCCCTTCGGACCTATGGCCGCAATCTAGGCATCGCCTTTCAGATCCATGATGATGTACTAGACATTGATGAAGACACAGGGCCGCTCAAACTGTCAGATCCACGCCCGCAACCCAATCAAAGATTACCGTTGCCCCTGTTATACCTGGAACGCTATGGCTCACCGAGCGCCCTACAACACTATCGCCAGATACTAGAGGCAGAGAATGCGAGACACGGCCAAATCGCACTGCTCTTGAGAGAGGAAGGTATTTTGGATCGGGTTCAAAACACGCAGGCCAAATATCTCTCAGCGTCCCTCCAGGCACTGGACTCCTTACGCGCATCGGAGGCACGCACCCACCTCAGCCTGCTCGCATTCTATGCCGTCGACCAGCGTCCCCCTATTTCCTAAGAGTGTGGATTGCAATGCCTAGTACCATTGGCACACAGACATGTTTACGATGTCCGAATATCTAGGCGCGCGCAACAGGACACCTCTGCCTTGTTTCATCACACGTTGCCTAGGAGAGTGGCCTTCCTTTCCTGAAGTTGGCATTCGGTGCACGTACGGTCGGGCCGAGCGAGACCGCAAGGCGGCACTTTTACATAGCACAGCAGGGAGAGAAGGTCTTATCGAGTGGATTAACCTTAACTTCCCCTGTAGGTCGAGAGTCTCCGACTTCCCTGAGCTTGAAGGCGCTGCTTCTCTGAAAGAACATGCTAACCTTCGTTACTTGGTTAAATGCCATGTGTGTGGATTCTCCATGACCGCAACAGAGACTCGCGTTCACTTCGTTCAGGTGAAGCGTATTCCTACAGAAGTGATAACTGACGCCGGTGCTAAAGGAAGCCTATCGAATTGAAACGGAAAAGACGACTTACGATTTTCAGCTACTTAAGGAAACGAGTCGGATATTTGACGGATTCATAGAAGGTGTACCAGAGCCGTGAACAAACTGGTGCAATGATTTGGGGGAGGACTCGATAGCTATCCAAGTACGTACAGCATGTAAATATCAGTTTATAGAAATCTTCCTTACGATGGGCTTGCTCATGCCGGGGTCTCTGTTGTTCGCAGATAGTCCACTCACGGTCAGTGTTCCGGTCGGCTCCGACGGCATCCAACGAGCGGTAATACAGGCCGACAGCTATGCGTTTACTCCGCACCACCTTGTCGTCACCGCCGGGCAACCGGTCGAACTGACTTTCAAAAGCGTGACGTGGGTAGTGCCTCACAATGTCATTATCGATGATCCTCAATCTGGACTGCACATCCGAGAAGAAATCCCGGCGGGAGAAAGCCGAACGATCATGTTCACCCCCAGAGTGATGGGTTCGTTTGCCATCTATTGCGATAAGAAGCTCCCCTTCATGAAGAGCCATCGTGAGAAGGGCCAGGAAGGTGTGTTGGAAGTGCAGTGAATGATCGAACGTCTTGTGATTGGCATAAAGAAAATTGGATCGGTCTGTGTCGAGTAAAATCCATAGCAGGGGTTGGAGACCAGCACATTCTCACCCTCTCATTCCGAGCTCCTCAAATGAGGCCGGAGTGGGAGCTCTGGGTTTGGTGAGAGGCGGGATTGCAAGAAGTCGGCTTGTTTCCTAGGTACCCTTGCCGACTCCTCCATTAAGACATAATACACAATCGTCATCGCCTATCGTCCGCCGCCTCCCGCACCCCCCGCTGATCCCATACCTCCTCCACCTGATTCCATACCCCCGGAGGAACCCATCCCGCCGGGGGTACCCATGCTGCCAGTTCCACGCCCTGATCCCATTCCGCTGCCACCAGGAACCGTTGGGTTGCCTCCGCTTGAGCCGGGTGTTCCGCCGGGTCCGCCTGGTAGGGGTTTCGACATATTAGGACCTTCTTGTCCTTGCCCCATTGATCCCGGCGATCCTGAGCCTGGGCTCGTCATGGATCTCCCTGAGCCCGCGCCTGATCCCCCGAGGTTGCCGGACCCACTTGACGGGGAGCCGCTACTGACCTGGGCCTGGATGCTCCCGCCGGTGAACACGAAAATGCCACTCGCTAGCACAATGCACGTCCCTATGTGCCTGCTCTTCATATCGTCCTCTCTTTCTGCGCTGCGCGTATAACGCTCAGGCCCTTGTTCCTTGGCCCTCTCTTGGGCTTGTTTGCCGAATTCCTTGGCAGAACGACAGGCCTCTTGCATTGCTTACTGTCCTTGTGTTGCTTCTTGTTTTGCAAATTCCCTGGCCGACCGTCCGGCATCCCGGACGACTTCCTCTCCCTTCTCATAAAATTCCTTGCCCCGTTCCACCACGGTATCCCATGCCTCTTGTCCCTTATCCAATAAATCATCCGTCGCGCGATTGGTGTAGTCACGCAACCTGCCGCGCAGCTCTGTGCCCGGTTGAGGAGCAAACAGCAGGGCCACACCGGCCCCGATCAATGCTCCCGTCAGAAAGGCGGACCATCCCGTCGCATCCCCGCTTCCCTCATCATAATGATTCCGATTGTGCATGCTCTCGTCCTCCTTCAGGCTCGAAAATAAAATGAAGTCATGGTGCTGATGCTTTGAACTGACTGATTAAATCCTAGCGAAGCTTAAAGCAGTTCGATACTGGGGAAAGACATGGTGCGATGCCGTGGTATCGGCGCGTGCAGAATGTCACTGTAGCCACCCTGGTGTCGGAAGGCTTCAGGGAGGTTTTTATTGCTTGTTGGTTATTGGACCGGTGCCGAACCGGGATGGGTAGGTGATCCTTATGCTGCATGTTTGTGGTGATGTTCACCATGCTCGCCAGAGTGCTGGTGATTATGACGGTTGGCATCGGTTCCATGGTCATGTTCATGGACACGCTCGTGCTCATGCTCATGGGTATGGGTCTGTGCGGAGCCATGAGCATGCTCGTGGTTGTGGACATGCGAATGAGGATGCGAATCCTTCATGCTATCCTCCTTTCCTGAATAGGAGAATGAGGTTCCCCTCCCACAGGGAGAAAAGCATCGGCGTCGGTTGCGACTCAACGCTGGGACATGATCGCTATTGAGTTGCGAGATCTACCATACTTCAGGTCTACATTTGCAATGCCGGTCTCTTGGTGCTTGATTGTCTCGGATTCCAGCTGGCCCCATCCTTCGGCCCATACGGCATTCACAAGTCGAACCCGTCCTTCACGAGACGGAAGGGATTCAGGGAAGAGCGTCGAATAGTGCTCACGCAGACGCTCCTGAAATTGCGCCTGATGCTCAGCTGGGATGCCTGCCAAAACCGCAAGAGACGCCATGTGTTCCCCGGATCCTTGGGCAACCTCTGCCCGTAAATGCTCATACGAAAAGCCGACGAAGAGTTCCGTTTTTTCCCGAGCCCGCGTGAAGCGGTCAATCGCGGCGGCGCCGGGAGTGGTACTCGAGAGAAATTTCTTTGTCGGTTCCAGCAAATCACCGATCGCTCTTGAGGTGCCACCCGTCACGTCTGAGGTCGCCTCGAAGGGGGCCTTGGTCAAATCGGCCGTCGCGTCGGTCGTTCCTGCTGTGATGCAGCCCGACAACAAGAGCATGCCCCCCAGGAGTCCATACGTGAGGAGACTGTGAGGAGATATACGCACGTTCGTAAATTTCTCATTCATGTATTCCTCCGATAACAGACTGTCTATATTGTATTTTTGTTTCTCCTCCATCCGCACCTAGCAAAAGCCATAGCTACGGCTGAAGTCGAGCACATTCTAGCCTTGCTGGATGACGCCCTGGATCTCCTCGATCTGATCATCACGGAGATGTTCAGCGAGGCCGCTCACGCCCGTGATAGGGCCCGGCTGAGAACGATGAAGGATCTGGATGCGGCGGCTATCCAGCTGATGCAGGTCGGTCGGTTGGTCCTCGATCCCAACCTTCAGGACGCCGCCTTGCGATCGGCGATCTTCCAGACTCTGGACCGAGAGGACTTGGAAGCGGCCGTTAACCAAGTGGATGCGCTCGTTCGGCCTCCAGACGATGTGTATTATCGGGAACTGGTCGGGAGTTACGCGAGAGTTCGGAAGTTCTTGCCGCATCTGCTCCGAGTCGTTCCGTTTGAGGCCACCCCCGCCGGGCAGCCCATCCTTGAGGCCCTCCACTATTTGCGGCAGGTCGAACCGGGATCAGCACCTCTTCCCAATCCGCCCATGACCATGGTCAATCGCGGATGGCACCGGTACGTGGAGCCTAGCCAACAGGTCGACCGCAAAGCCTACGTGTTCTGCTGCTTGGAGCAGGTCCGTGCGGCGCGCCGGCGCCGCGATCTGTTCATCGCGCCCAGTGTGCGTCACTCGGATGTGCGCCTCGGGCTCCTCAGCGGGTCAGCGTGGGCGGCAGCGCGCCCGGCCGTGTGTCGTTCCTTGGGGCTCTCCGGATCAGCACCGGAGACGATCCGCGCGCTCAGCCAGGCGCTTGACCAGACATACAAGACGGTCGCGGCGAATGTGGAGGCCAATCCCGATGTGCGCGTGACCCAGGTGGACGGGAAGGACGAACTCATCATCACGCCGCTCGACAAACTCCCGGAACCGGACAGCCTGGTGAGGCTCCGTGAGGCGGTCCACGCGAGATTGCCACGCGTGGACCTGCCAGAAGTCTTGCTGGAAATTGCGGCGCGGACCGAGTTCACAGCTACGTTCACGCATGTCAGCGAACGAGAATCGCGCATGCTAGACTTGCCCACAAGCCTCTGTGCCGTCCTCCTCGCGGAGGCGTGCCATATCGGACTGGAGCCGCTGACACGGAATGATGCGCCGGCCTTGCGACGAGCCCGGCTCTCTTGGGTCAGTCAGAACTTCATTCGCAATGAGACGCTCATCGACGCCAATGCCTGCTTGGTGGCCGAGCAGAACAAGATTCCTCTGGTGCAACAATGGGGTGGTGGCGAGGTGGCCTCTGCGGACGGGCTCCGGTTCGTGGTGCCGGTTCGGACGCTGCACGCCGGCCCCAACCCCAAATACTTCGGCTTCGAGCGCGGTGTCACCTACTACAATCTCCTCTCCGATCAATTCACCGGGCTGCATGCCATCGTGATTCCTGGCACGCTGCGAGACAGCTTGTACCTGCTCGCGGTGGTGCTGGAACAGCAGACCGAACTCCAACCCACCGAGATCATGACGGACACCGGAGCCTATACCGACGTGGTGTTCGGACTCTTTTGGTTGCTGGGCTACCGCTTCTGTCCACGGATCGCTGATATGAGAGGGGCCCGCTATTGGCGGGTGGATCCCTTGGCTGACTACGGGGGGCTGAATGGCGTGGCCCGCCATCGTATTCACACCAAGCTGATTGAGCAGCAGTGGGAAGATATGTTGCGGCTCGCGGGGTCGCTCAAACTCGGCACGGTCCAGGCGGTCTCCATCATGCGCACCCTCCGAATCGACGATCGCCCCACCAAACTGGCCCAAGCGGTCGCGGAACTGAGCCGCATCGATAAAACGATCCACGCCCTGACCTTTATGGCCGATGAACACAAACGCCGCCGCATCTTGACGCAACTCAATCGGGGCGAAGATCGGCACAAGCTCGCCCGAGCCGTTTTCCACGGCAAGCGAGGCGAACTCCGCCAGCGGTACCGCGAAGGCCAGGAGGATCAGTTAGGGGTGTTGGGCCTCGTCGTGAATATCATCATTCTCTGGAACACGCTCTACATCAATGCGGCGGTAGAGCAGCTCGCGAGCGAAGGCTATCCCGTTCAACCAGAAGATGTGGCGCGGCTTTCCCCCCTCGTGTTGGAGCACATTAATTTGCTGGGACGGTATGCGTTCTCGGTGCCCGATGCGGTGGCACAGGGTCACCTTCGACCACTGCGGAATCCCGCCGACGCCTTGGACGATGTGGCCTAAGCGTGTCGGCGGAACACGGGCCACACCGTGTGTGACGGTAACCCGGTTTCCCGTTCCATTGATCCCCAATACCCTAGTTGTAGACCTCGTTTGCTTCATGCAATAGCCACTTCTCGATCCAGCTTTCCGTCGGATCGATCATCGATTCATACTGCGTGACGTGCTGTTCCTCGATCGACGCGATTTCCGCGTAGAGTTGTCTCGCCAGCGGATCGGCGAACCAAGGTCCATAATGCATGTAGTAATCATGCGTTTGATGCTCGCCCGCCATGATGGTGTAGGCGTGCAGCTTGGTCAGCGGTTGCGCACTCCTCTTGTCATAGTATTCGCGCAGATCGTCCATCGGATCGCGGTGCTCCTCCACGGTCGGCCGCCCCGGCACAATGTCCGTATAGCCTTGGGTAATCGTATTGGCGTCGACGCCCTGGAGCCGATCGAGCAACGCAGAGTACCGGTAGAGATGATCGAAATCTTCCAAAAGTCCATAGCGAAGAACCTGAGCGATATAGGGGTCCGGCTCGACCCGCGCGAGAGACGCCGTGACTTCGACGGCCACCTGCTCGTACCCGATGGTGGTTTCAAGAGGAGACTCATCGGCGGGCAACAACCAATTGACCATCGTCTGCTGGTGTTGCTCTGTGCGCCGGACCTTGGCCAACGGCGCCTGCAGCGCCTTGTTCATGCGCGCGCAGGAATGCCCGAAGCGCACCGCTTCGGATTCAATGCCGTTCATCAAGATGATTCGGACACGGGTAAAGGCATCCACATTCATCTTGCTGATCGGTTTTTGCACGAGATCCTTCCACGTAAATTTCTGCTGATCGATCGGCGTGCCTTTGTCGGTCAATAAACTAATGGCCATAAATCCCTCCCCTGACGTTAATGGGTATGAGTGTGATGTGTTGAGTTGTTGGGTAAGTCAAAATGTGTGCCTCGCGCCTAGATTCCGCTTGCCCTGACTCCAGCGCATTGACCAACCTATTGCAGGAGCGCAATCACTGCCGACCAAGCAGTCGGTTCTTTTTCGACGGCGTGAGTGAGGCTCAGAACAAAACAGCCTTTTTGGATTGACCTTCTGTCCCCTCTATGGACAAAGGGCGCAGCCTGCAATGTTTGCCTGTGCTCTAAAGAGAAGGACCACTTTCCTGGGACGGCGATCTATCTCTGTATGTTGGGAGAAGATCGGACTTCTACTGCCGACGCCCCACACCTTTTCATCTGGCACATATTCTGCTGACTCACATATTCTGTTGACCGAGGAACCGTCAACCTACAAGAACCCGGGAGGTCTTCATGAAATCAGCATTGACTGTCGCCGTTACCATCACTGTCGGGATCGTGCTCTCAGGCTGCGTGTTAACCCAAAAAATGATGCCTGGCACCATGTCGAGTTCCGAAATTATTGGCGTGCTCGATACGATTAATCGCAGCGAGATCGATGCCGGCCGGCTTGCCAAGGAAAAGGCCACGGCTCCGGAAGTTCGCTCGTTTGCCTCTCGCATGGTCAGTGAACACCAGCGGATGATGGAGGACATGAAGCAGTGGGCCCAACGCATGGACGTACAGCCGCAAAAGCCGGCCCTGGCTTTTACGTTGAACGACTCTCATCAGGACGCGATGGAGAAACTCCGGGACAAATCCGGCTCGGACTTCGATAAGGCATACATTGAGTATCAGGTCATAATGCACGAACAGGCGGTGAGCCTAGTAAGAAATGCTGCCGACCAGGTCGAAAACTTCAGCCTCAAAAAGCATCTGCGCGAGACAAGGCCGGATCTGCAAAACCATTTGGCATCGGCTGAATCCATCGAGCATGAGTAATAGCATGCGACGTTGACGAGGGTTCACGATGATGCCTAAGCGGCTTTGCTAGTGGTGCGCTTCG
>JAICWG010000274.1 GCA_025934915.1 Nitrospira sp. | reverse complement strand
TAGCCATCCTGTCATTCATCGGCTAGCCTCTTGCTAAAGCATCCCTTTTCAACAGCGGTGCTATATTTGTTTGGAAGGGGTACCAGCGAGCGTCGCAGACTATCGGGCATGCACAATTGTCTGTGAATCAATTGAGTCGGTGGGTCTGAACGTAATATGGAGGAAAAGGGGCATGAATAGAGCAATTGTGAAGTCTGGAGCTCTGGTGGTGATGGGACTAGTCTTGTTGTCGAATCAAGGCTGTAACAAGAAGTGGCTCCAATCTGACGGTGAAGGTAAAGCCGAGAACGGAAGTTCAAAGCTCCCAAATATGTCAGGAGGAGGTTCAAACAGTGAATTGAGCGGTTTCTCTCGTAATCCGTCAGAGGAACGACTTGCGCAAGGCGGATATTCGACGGCACTGAACCCATCGGGGCTCAACGCACGTCAGCGTGCCGAACTGACAAAAGAAGAAAAGGCTGCAGTAGAGGCGGGTTTGCAGGATGTTTTCTTTGGTTATGACCAGTGGACACTGTCGAATGCCGGCACGGAAGCGCTCAATCAAGACGCTGCTTATCTCAAGGATCATCCAGGCGTCCTGCTGAAAATTGAAGGGCACTGTGACGAGCGAGGCACTGCCGACTACAACATAGTTTTAGGTGACAAACGCGCCAAGGCTGCTCGGAACTACCTTACGGAAGTTGGGGTGAGTCCTAAGCAGGTAGCGATCGTGTCGTATGGCAAAGAGCGTCCCTTTTGCTTTGATCGGGATGAGGCTTGCTATCAACAGAATCGTCGCGGCCATATGCTTCTGACTAACAAGAAGTAGGGCGCTTCATGCTGACACGTCATCCGAAGGGACGACGGATTTCTTCCGAGCGGTTGCAAAAATCTGTCGCATCATCTCTGATCGTAAACTTTGCATGAGGAATTCTTCGTTGAAAAAGCTCGGTTCTTTTTTTAAAACAGAAACCATCGACCGAACTCCATCAAAACTTCGGCCTCAGGACCGACGTGTCCAACCAAGATTCACTGCTCAATTTCGCAGCACCTTTTTGGGTCAGAGACAGGAAGGACAGGGGCGAACTCTGGATGTGTCTGCCGGAGGCTGTAAAATCGAAAGCGACATGAAGGTGGAGCAAGGTGCGACGTTCGAATGCCGACTCCACATTCCAGGCCTTGATTGGCCTTTACGGATCGACGAGGCTACAGTGCGTTGGGTTGATGCCAATAGTTTTGGGATCGCGTTTTCACGTATCACCCCAGAAGAGCGTGCGAAGCTCAAGACAGTACTCTCCGAACTTGAACAGGACGAGTAAATTCCTTCCAGAATCGCTACATCGCACATGCTTCCATCTTCGTGAGGATTTCTGCAGGCTTGCTCGGCGGGATCGCGTCAATCTCGCGTTCCACCTTTTCTCAGATGCTATCCCGAACACGGTTGACATGGCTACCGTAACTGTCAGAAAGTACGGAATAGTTGATGTCTGAATCCAAAAATGTCGGCATGAGGATAGAGAAAGGAGTCGGGAGTGGAACAGAGGTATGCAATCACCGTGAAGTTCTTGATCGATGCCGATTCAGCAGAAGATGCTGAAGAGATGGTCGAAACCGCCTGTGAAAAGGCGTCGGCCTCGTTCCCGGAAATGAGTTACGAAGGGATTGAAGATATCGAGGAAGAAGAAGAGGGGTAGTCGATCTTCGTCTGCTGAAAGCAGCCTACAATTCACTCGACCAATCACACAATGGGCGATGAATCACAATCGATCTTACCTGAGAAGGAAGTCGCTATCCTCGCGGGTGGCTGTTTTTGGTGTCTCGAGGCTGTCTATGATCAGGTCCAAGGTGTGGGTTCAGTCGAGTCTGGTTACATTGGGGGTAACCTAGATCACCCTACGTACGACGCTGTGTGTGGCGGACAGACGGACCATGCCGAAGCCGTACAGATTACCTTTGATTCTCGGGTCATCACCTATAAAGAGCTGCTTCAGATCTTTTTTGCCATTCACGATCCGACGACCCCCAATCAACAAGGAAACGATAGGGGAACACAATACCGTTCGGCGATTTTCTTCTGCGACCCAACACAGCTCCACACAGCCGAAACCTTGATCAAAACTCTAACTGAAGAGAAGCTGTACGATGCTCCGATCGTCACCCAAGTTGTACCGGCTGGGCAATGGTATGAGGCGGAGTTCTATCATCAGGAATATTTTGTTCGCAATCCCTTCCAAGGTTACTGTCAGTTTGTGGTGGGTCCAAAAGTCGCCAAGTTTAGAAAGCAGTTTGCTCACCGTCTAAAAACTTAAGCCGTACCCGCTCATCGCCTGAACAATCCGATCAAGATCTCCCGTACCGTCCCAAAGACCGCAGGCTTTTGGAATACTTGATGCGCTTTCAGCAGCACCTCGGTATGCACAGGGCAAAAAGGCCATTCACCGGCTGGGTTGCCCTGGACATCGGCAATGATGGAGCCGTTTGTGTCGGTATTGAGTGAATGAACGACTATGAGAGGGCTGTTTGGATCAAGTAAATAGATATTGTCCATAGCCTCCTGGCCTGTCGCCGTATGGCGAATCTGAACGTGCTGTTGTCCTTCTGAGAACACAGTATCCCCCTCCCGTATAGGACCGGTTGGCGCCCAGGAATACAGCACCAGCGGAGCAACCAGAATGATGACTACGGTAATACCGATCGACCAGAGCGGAGGCTCACTCCTATTACTTTCATCGGTTGTCGATCCTGCAGTCATGTCGAATTAATTGTCCGGGTGCGTAACCGTTCTCTAATTCGGAAATCTTGAAGTAAGTCAGGTGGCATGCTTCCCCAAGAGCTATGAATAAGTCGTGAAAGGTTTGTCACTCCCCATTCGCCTCGACGTGTCTTCGTCGTCACAAGCTCCGAAAGAAAATTAACAGTTCTGTAATAGCGCGGTTACCGTCTTGCAATCTTGCTCTATTACAAGAGATGCGGGTCGTAACCATACCAATTTACCATTATTGGGAGGATCAATGATGCACCCATTTAGGAGAACATCAGCGCATGGTCTTGCTTTGTTGCTCGCACTTCACCCTGTCTGGTCTGTTCAGCCATCGTCGGCTGAGCTGAGCGATCCATTTGCCGTTGGAGGTACGAGTTCAGAATTGGCCTCTTATAGCTCGAAGAAGCAGGTCACCGGTGCGTTCAAAGTTCAAAGCTCGGAAGCGCTGTATCCACTGCTCACTCGCCTCAGTGCCGACTTCCAGAGATTCCAGCCGAAGGTGAACATCGATGTGAAAAAAGGAAGCCCGAAAGCGGTTTCCGAGTTTCTGCAGCCGCCGCTGAGCAAAACCGGCAAGATCATGATGATCGACGATCGGGCGTCCAGTTTCCAACTGCTGGCTACAACGCATCAGCTCTCTGACGCCGAAGTGAAAGAATTCATCGCTCAACATGACTATGATCCGACTGCCGTGCCTGTGGCCATTGATGCCGTCGCGCTGTATGTGCACAAGGATAATCCGCTGCCTGGTCTGACTCTGGAACAAGTTGATGCCCTCTTCTCATCGACGCGGAAACGAGGATCCAAGTCAGCCATTTCTCAATGGGGACAACTCGGATTGGCCGACGGCTGGAAAGAGACGTCAATCCAGCTCCATGGCCGTGATAGACGGTCGGAAGCCCGGGCAACTTTTCAGGAACATGGGCTGAGCGGCGGTGAATTCAACTCAGGCGTCCAAGAACATCCTGGAGCGGCGTCAGTGGTCTTCAATATCGATCGTAACCCAATGGGAATCGGCTACAGCGGACTGGGCTTGCACGCGTCAAATGTGCGAGCCGTCCCGATTGCGGAGAAGGAAGGGATGCCGTTTGTCTCACCGTCTCGAGAAACGGTAGTTGATCAGACCTATCCGTTGCGACATACTTTGTATCTGCACTTGGACAAGTCACCCAAGACGCCTTTGCCTGAGGCAGTCCAGGAATTCTTAACCTTCATCCTG
>JAICWG010000084.1 GCA_025934915.1 Nitrospira sp. | reverse complement strand
GGCTGGGGCACGGCGCTTTTCGTTTGTCCCCTTGTCTTGACGGGTTTCGGTACCCTGGAGTATGGTGAGATCATTGAGGTAGTTGCCGGCTGATCGCGAGGGTTTCCCTGATTCACGGGAGGTGCTCGAATGGAAAAGCAGGAACGAAAGCAAGAGCCGCGACGAGAACCGCAGGGTAAGGAGGATGTCAAGGCCAACCCCAAGGTGGTCGAGACCGGCAAGAAACTGAAAGAAGATATCGACAAGCTGGTCGATGAAATTGATTATGTTCTAGAAAAGAACGCTGAAGAATTTGTGAAGAACTACGTTCAAAAAGGAGGAGAATAGCGATGCTCCCATCTCCTCTCTCCCGCTAACTTCATCCTATGCCTCCTCCAAACCCATCGGTTTGACAAAGAAGAAGCGACTTATTACAGTCTTCGTCGTTCCTCTGAGACTCGTGGTTTGAAGTATGACATGGCGCAGGCCCTTAAGGAGGCGAGGATGAAGTCTAAGCTTTGGGTCCTTCGCCAGGTCGATCCAATTCAACGAGGCTTCTTATCACAAGCCTTATCTATCTCATCGGCTACTGCCTCGTTGTTACTCAACCGAGGTGTCACGACCGTGGACCAGGCGACAGCCTGGATGTCTCCTCTCCGAACCCATGATCCTTTCTTGATTCCCGATATGGAATCGGCGGTTGACCGCTTGTATCAGGCCATGCAACGGCGCGAGATCGTTTGTTTTTATGGCGATTACGATGTGGACGGCATGTCCGCCACGAGCATTTATCTTTCATTTTTCCGTAGGCTCGGTGCCGAAGTCCGAGCCTATGTTCCTCATCGTCTGCGTGAAGGATATGGACTCAATGAGAGTGCCGTTCGGACCTTGGCGAAGGAGGGGGTCTCCTTGTTGGTGACTTCCGATTGCGGGACCACGTCGCATCGTGAGATTACCCTTGCCAATCAATTTGGAATCGATGTCGTCGTGACCGACCACCATCAGAGCGATATGGAGATGCCGCCGGCTTTGGCAGTGATGAATCCGCATCGGCCCGAAGCTCGGTATCCCTTTCACGGGCTTTGTTCTGGTGGTCTGGCATACAAGGTTGCTCAGGCTTATGACGGAAAGTATGGCTCCGGTTCGGTGCCTGTGGAGTCGCTATTGGATTTGGTCGCGCTTGCGACGATCGCTGACGTGGTTCCGCTACAAGACGAAAATCGATTATTCGTTCGAGAAGGCCTCGCTCGGATTTCACGAGGGGCGCGTTGCGGCATACGAGCCTTGAAGCATGTCGCCGGTATCAGTCGTGAATGCACGGCGGAAACCATCGCATTTAAACTCGGACCTCGACTCAATGCTGCAGGTCGACTAGATGAGGCTATCAAAGGCGTCAGACTTCTGACGACGGAGTCTGAACGGGAAGCCAAAGAGTTGGCTGAAGATTTGGAGCAGTTGAATCGGGCCCGCCGGGATCTCGAGGCTGAGATCCTACAGGAAGCGTTAGCTCAGGTGGAAGCACGGGAGTGGCCTGGCGGCATTGTGTTGTATGCACGGGGATGGCACCTCGGGGTCGTCGGTATCGTGGCCGCCCGTATCATGGAACGGTTCCATCGTCCGACGGTCGTGATTGCAGTGGATGAACAGGGTATCGGAAAAGGGTCGGCACGGACTGTGCCTGGATTCGACTTGTATCGGACCTTAACGGCCTGTCGAGATTTGCTCATGGCATTCGGTGGCCATCCTAGCGCGGCCGGAATCACGATTCAGGAGGCGCGGTTGCCTGAATTTTCCGACCGGTTTTCCGAAATCGCTGAGACATGGATCCGAGAGACCCAAAGTGTTCCCATGCTGCATGTGGATTCAGAAGTTCGGCTGAACGAGGTCACGTTGCAGTTGATTCGGGAGATCGGGACGCTGCATCCATTCGGGGCTGGAAATCCAGAGCCGACGTTCGCTGTCAAGGGTCTGGACGTGCTCAACGCTCGAATGGTCGGAGAGAAGCATTTGAAGATGACTGTCCGCCAGGGAGGGTCGGTACCGTTTGATAGTATTGGATTCGGGATGAAATCGTTGAAGGAGCATGGATTGTCTCTCAAGACACCGATCGACGTCGCGTTTACGCCGGAACTGAATCACTGGAACGGTTATGATCGGATTCAACTGCGCCTCCGAGATATACGGGCGGCAGACCGTGAGTCATAGAAGATGTACGAAACCGTGACGAGCCTCGACCAATTGCTGGATCGTTTGCAAGACTATCAGCCTGACGCTGATCTCGGCGTGGTACGGAAGGCGTATGAGTTTTCCGTGAGGGCGCATGAAGGACAAATGCGCCGATCCGGAGAGCCCTATGTGAAGCATCCTGTGGCGGTGGCTGGAGTGCTGACGTCTTTGAAAACCGATATCACCGCGATCGTGGCCGGGCTTTTACACGATACGCTGGAAGATACGGTCGCGACGGCTGATGAACTTCAGAGGGAATTCGGGAAGGAAGTCGTTCATCTCGTCAATGGGGTGACAAAGATCGGGAAGATCACCTTTAAGAGTTCCGAAGAAAAACAGGCTGAAAATTTCCGCAAGATGGTGCTCTCGATGGCGGACGACATTCGCGTCGTGATCATCAAACTGGCCGATCGGCTCCACAACATGCGAACCCTGGAGCATCTCAGTGAGAAAAGACGGCAAGAAATCGCGCAAGAGACGTTGGAGATCTATGCGCCTTTAGCGAATCGCATCGGAATCAGCTGGGTGAAGAACGAACTGGAGGATTTGTGTCTGAAACATCTCAAGCCGGATGTCTATGAAACCTTACGGGTGTGCGTGGCGAAGCGTGATGAAGATCGCCGGCAGTATATCCAGGAGGTACAAGCGCTCGTCGAGAGTGCTCTGAAAGAGAATGGGCTTGTCGGAGCAGTGTACGGGAGACCGAAACACCTCTACGGTATCTATCAAAAAATGAAGAAGCAATCGATCTCCTTCGAGGAGGTCTACGATCTTACCGCCTTGCGGATCATTACCGATACAAAGATGAACTGCTACGCGCTGTTGGGCGTCATCCATTCGTTGTGGCGGCCGCTGCCGGGCCGCTTCAAGGATTACATCGCGATCCCTAAATCGAATCTCTATCAATCTCTCCATACAACCGTGGTCGGGCCGAAGGGTGAGCACGTAGAGTTTCAAATCCGCACCGAAGAGATGCATCGCGTGGCCGAGTACGGGATCGCCGCGCATTGGAAGTATAAAGAACAGGGGAGAGTGCATGATAAAGACGGCAAGGCTTTCGGGTGGCTGAGGCAGTTCATCGAATGGCAACAAGATCTACCGGACAATCGACAATTCATGGATTCCGTGAAGCTTGAGTTGTTTCACGACGTGGTCTATGTCTTTACCCCCAAGGGAATCGTCAAAGAACTGCCTAAAGGGGCTACGCCGGTAGACTTTGCCTATGCGATTCACACAGAAGTCGGCGACCATTGCGTCGGGGCGAAGGTCAACGGGAAGATCGTTCCGCTCAAGTATGAGGTGGCGAGCGGCGACACCATCGAAATTCTGACATCTCCGAACCAGACTCCGCACAAGGATTGGCTCAAGTTCGTACGCACGTCTCGGGCGAAGACAAAGATTAAACATTGGATCAAGGCGGAGGAACAGAAACGAAGCTTGGAAATCGGTTGGCGTTTGCTCGAAACAGAGATTCGTCGACATGGCATGGCTCCGTCGCAAGTCCTCAAGTCGGATGCCCTGCTCGAAATGGCCAAGCGAGAAGGCTATGCAACGATTGACGAGCTTGCAGCGGCCGTGGGATTCGGTCACCTCGCAACGGCTCAACTCATTGGACGGTTGACGGCTCCGATCTCCGCTGGTGCTCGGACTCAGTCCGAACCTGTCAGCACCCCCAAAACCGTCAGTGCGAGAGGAGAGGAGCCGGGCGTCCAAGTGAAGGGGGGGCGCGATCTGCTGATGCAACTGTCGCGATGCTGTAATCCGGTTCCCGGCGACAAGATCTTGGGATACATCACGCGCGGAAGAGGCCTCACGATCCATTCGGTCGATTGTCCCAACCTGGAAGCGTTGGATTATGATCGAGAACGGTTGGTGGAGGTGGAGTGGGATACGGCTACGCCGAGTCAGCATGCGGTAAAAATAGCCGTCATCGCGGAGGATAAGCCGGGAGTGTTGGCGAACGTCTCCTCAGCTATCGCCGAATGTAAAGCGAATATCAGCCGCGCCGAAATCATCACCCGGGAAGACCGGAAAGCGGAACTGAATTTTGTCGTCGAAATCGACGATACAGCTCACCTGAATCGCGTGCTGAAAACCATTGAACGGGTAGGCGGTGTGATTACGGCACGGCGCGTTCGGTCCTGGCAGGAACGATCATAAAGGCAGCGTGCTGAGAGAAGGTACTAGGGCTGGCCGAATGGCAGTTTTGTCCCTTTCTCAATCTTGTACCCGTCGACTGTACCCCCGACAATTTCAAGCACGTACATCGCATCATCGCTGTTTGGGCGATATTGAGGACAGGAGTCGTCGGTCTTCGTGCAAATCGGAACGTTGCGTTCAACATGGGTGACCCGCTTTTTGGCGTCCAGCCAAATCAGATCGAGTGCGATCTTGGTGTTTTTCATCCAAAACGACCAGGCTTGCGGTTGACTGAAGAAAAATAACATCCCATGGTCTTTCTTGAGGTGATCCCGATACATCAAGCCGACCGCGCGCTTCAGTGGCGTATCTGCGACCTCGGCATGGATCGTGATGCCTGAGGGCGTCTGAATATGTACGAGCCCTCCGTCAGAGGCGTTGGATGTCGGCATACCGAAGAGGAGTGATCCAATCAGCCCCATGGAACACAGAGGGAAGCGAGTTGATCTCCACAAAGGCATGGTGCGCATCGTAGCCATCCATCCTGCCTCAGTCAAGGAATGCATGGGAACTATTGCGATCAGATAGCATTTTTTTCCGTCAATCTTGCAATCCTTTCGGGCAATGTGCCATCCTCACGCTCCGCGAGAAAGAGGGGACCATGCAGGAAAAACGACGGGTGTTATATAAAAAAGGCGTATTTGTCTGTCCCGGATGTCGCCAATCTTACGTCCAAGAGAAATGGATTGAAGAATGGCGAATTCGGTGCCATCGCTGTACCTACCGAGGAACGCTGACAGAAGTGTCGGTTGAGGAGCACATGGAGGAAGAGACGATTCGGCACTAACCCCTTCCATATTCGTTCTATCCGGATTGTAACGTTGTGTCGTCATACTTCACCAAGACTCATGTCTCCAGTGAATCACGGCATCTCCTAGCCATTGCATTGGCGGTGGTCACTCTTTGCACCGGCTACGTGTCTTGGTCCTGGGCGGACGAATCCTCGCCTGCGATCAAGATCCTTGTGACTTATCATTCGCTTTCAGGAAACACCGAGCGTATGGCGGAAGCGGTGGTGGCAGGAGCAAAGTCGGTTTCTGGTGCTCAGATTGTTTTGAAGCGTGTGGAGAAAGTGACAGCGGAAGATCTATTTTCCTCCGATGCCGTTGTGGTCGGTTCTCCGGTCTATTGGTCCAACATGTCCGGAGAGGTGAAGACTTTCTTCGATAATTGGCAGTTCAAATTCGGCGTCTTTCCAGAATTCAAGATGAAAAACAAGGTAGGGGCTGCCTTTGCCACGGGAGGGCAGATCTCAAGCGGGAAAGAGATTACGATGTTGACCATCCTCGCCGCGATGCTGGGAAATCAGATGATTGTGGTGAGCGGCGGTGGAGCCTTTGGAGCGTCGGCCACAACCGAGGGAGAGAGTCCAGGAATCGATGACAAAGAGCTCGCTGAGGCCAAAGCCTTAGGCCGGCGCGTTGCCGATGTGACGAAGCTCATCAAGATCGGTTCTCCACGTTGAATTATTGTGGATGAAGAGCATCGGAACCTCTTCTGTGAATTAACAGGTGGGAAGAGAAGGAGGGGAATTCTACCTACAGGTCCCTTGTGCCGGCCGATGCGCCTTGGACAGCGAGCTCGACAAATTCATGGATATTTTTTGCGCAGCGACCGCAGCTGCCGCTCTGCTTGAGGCCAAATTTTGACTTAAGCTGACAGGGCATCACAAACCCCGCTCGCCCCGCCTCACGAACATCTGATTCAGTGATTCCTCGGCACAAGCAAACGAACATTTTAATCACCCATTGAGCGATTATGAGAAGCATTATCATTGTGCCATTGCAGAACGATTCTGTCAAGTCTTCTCATGCAGTCTGATTGGACGTCAGGTTAGTCGTTATTCATCAATGAGATAGGTCTATGAAAGAGTTTCTTCCAACTGTTGTACCATGTCCTCAATGGTATCGAATCCTGATTGCCAAAAGGCTGCAGATGTCATATCTACACCTAATTTGCTGAGAATGGCTTGAGGTGATTGAGATCCGCCCGTCGCGAGCAAGTCCAGATACTTTGGGACAAATGATTTTCCTTGCTCCTTGTACATTCTGTATAAGGCCAAGACGAGCAGATTGCCGAAGCTATAGGCATAGCAATAGAACGGGCTGGCGAAGAGATGGGGAATCATAAGCCATTCCCATTGAAACTCGTCCGGTACTTTTACGGTTTTGCCGAATTGCTGCTTCAGTTCTGAAAGATAGGCTCGTGCAAGTTGGTCTCCCGTTGCTCCTTCCGCCACCATTTGATGCGCTGCTTGCTCGAAGCGAATGAAATAGGCCTGTCGTAGCACGGTTGCATAGATGTCATCCAGTTGACTCATGAGCAAGCCCTGTCGAACGGCTTTGTTGCGCTCGTTCGACATGAGAGTGTCGGAGAGAATACGTTCGCCGAAGACGGAAGCTGTTTCCGCCAATGGAAGGGTTGAATGGAAGGTAAAGATGGAATGGTCTTTTGCCATCATTCCATGGACGGCATGACCGAGCTCATGAGCCATGGTGGCGATGTCTCGGGCTTCTCCGGTAAAGTTCAGCATGACATAGGGAGTGAGGCCCGGCACCACGCTGTAGCAATACGCGCCGCCCAGTTTGCCGGGACGTGTCGGCCCATCGATGTGCCGTTCTCTCAACACCTGTTCGGTTAGGTCTGCTAGCTGGGGAGAAAATCCTCGATAGGCGCCCAGCACCATGGTGACGGCATCAGCGTATCTATATTTCTTGGTGTCTGCCTGATGGGGAGCATAGATATGATACCGATTCATGGGGGAGATTTTGCAGATCTTCGCCTTCAGTTTGAAGTAGGTCTGGAAGATCTCGGCATTTTTGGCACAGGTGGACAATAGCACGTCGACGGCTTGGTCCGGCACATCATTGCCGAGGTTGCGGGTTGCGATGGGAGAAGCAAACCCCCGGAGTTCGACGTTCTCGGATTTCCAGTCGTTCACGAGGGTTCGATATATCTCTCCGAGCAGGTCACGTTGGGTTGAGAACACACGATAGAGTTCTCTGTAGGCGGCCTGGCGGATGGATGCCTTGGAGTTCCGCACGTGGCTCATGAGTTGCTCGCGGTTCATGGTGTGTGTCTTCCCGCCGATCTTCATGGTGAATGTCAATCCATTGGTCACGACATCATAGAGTGTGTTGACGGCACTCCGGCCGGTCACATTCTTGACATTGATGATCTTCTCCTCCGATTCAGAAAGTGTGTGAGGTGTGTAACGTCTGATGGTTTCCAGGTAGTACCGAAGATCGCCGGCGTCGGCCATCAGCCTTGCCGCATTCTCGCGATCTACTCCCTGCCACCAGAGGTCAAGAAAGAGCAGGCGATTGTGTACGGCGGTGAGCCGCTCCTCCACTTGCGACTTAAACGAGCGCGCGTTGGTGTTTTTGGTGTCTTCCGAAAACCAGAGGTACGCGAATGCGCCAAGCCGGGCGGAGCTCTCCGCGATCGACTCGGTAAGCGTCAGGATCGATCGAAAATCGGAACTCGCCATTGTTGCCTGGAGCCGAGGTCGAGATGACTCAACCTGTACAACTTGTGCATCAAGCGCTTTCAAATGCCGCTCCAAGTCATTCAGTGGGTTCTTGGCGAGGTGGGTGAGGTCCCACCGGTCAGATACCACAAGGGATGAAGTCTTGTGCCGAACCGGCCGTTTCGCGATCATGCCCGATCTCCTTTGCGTAGCTGCCAAGCGGCGAGCAAATTGCATCTTATCATCTGGCTGTGCTGTGATTGGAGAAAATCATCAGAATCAGAGGGAAGCACAGCTCCGTTGACAGTCAATCGTCATGGTGCAAAGATTGTTTCCACGGACTGCAACATGAACGACCACGAACTCCATCGTGTTGTTCAATATGTGACTGCAAGCACATCGTACGCACGGGACACGGTGTCGGACATCCTTCACACAGGTCTCGGAGAACTGTCTGCCATGGCCGCGCATTCGACCGTGCCCTTGGAGCGGGAAGCGCTCCTCGAATATGTTTCACAATGGACGATCAAGCGAACAGGACAGCCGGAGCCGTTGGTGCGAGAAATCTTGGGATGTGCAGGGCGATGGTTGGATGAAGTGTATGACGAATGTCTTGCTCGACAACCGGAAGTCTTGGGCGAGTCAGGGGATGACGACGAAGGTGCCGAGCCGACCCCATAAACGACTTGGGTCGCTCGTGAAGCGACACTTCATGAACTGGAATGGAAAAGTGATGGCACGCTGGCGGCCACGACGCACAATGAGAGTCCATTCCCGCTGGCACGGCTTCCCCGGTCCCGCTGTCGTTTGGAAGCGTCATTCGCCAGAGGAGCTTCCATGCCAACTTAATGATCACTGGAGTCTCCTGCATCGGCACTGTGCCGACCACTCAAGCCACCTGCGGCTCGGACGGCTTCTTCATCGCTTGGCTCATCATGATCTCGGTGTGCAGGAATCTGCGTTGGCGGAACTGGAGCTGGCTACGCAGCTGATTCGCGTCGGACTCCGGGTCGCGTTTCTACCTGAGTCGCAAGCGAGAACCGCCGATTTGGAATGCCGCCTGGGATCGGAACGGTTCTTTGTCGAAGTGACGGCGATGGTAGGTTCGGCTGAACGACGACGGCTGTCTATGCGTGGGATCATGAGAGACGAGGAGGCCGAAGAAGAAATGGATCGCAGTGCGATCTTGACGCGCCGAGTCTTGGCGCGCATCAGCCAAAAGGCAAAGCAGCTTGCCGACTATTGCGATCCGGTCATCTTGAGCATTTCGATACCGCGAGCCGACCTCCGGGGAGGAAGGCAAGGTCGTCGAGAGCAGATTCGAATGGACTTGAAGGCGCTGGCCGGCTCCATAACAGTCGATCTGATGAAACTTCGACATCTCAGTGCCGTACTGATCTCATTGTGGGACGTCGAGCCGTTGCCCTCCCGAGCCGCGTTGAAGCTGATGAATGTCGAGATGATTGAACGGACTAAACATCAGGGCACCCAACCTCGCGTGCGCATGCTGATTCGGAATCCTGTCGCCTCAGCGCGTCTGACCGAACATCAAGAGGATGTGCTTCAACAAGTCCTGTAGCCGTGTGTCACTATTGTAGCCTTCTATGGCCTTGAGAACGCTGCCACCTGCATAATAGGTGTAATCACATGCATCGAGACCTTTTCTCAAGGTTTTCGTTTCATCATTCTGGTTGTCACGATAGATGATCAGTCACTGACTCTAAGTACCAGAGACTATAGGAGTATAAGTACATCTGTGTCAGCCTGACCGGTCAGAATAGTTCCATGTATGCATTTATTTGTAGTAAATAGCATTGACACGACCAATCGGAAAGGAGTAGATACCACGCACACCCGCCCAGAGGTGTAACTTGATCCAGAAGTTGCATCCATCCATCTTCGAGCCTAAAAGCCTCAGTAAGTTCGGTCTCCTTCATTCAAGATAAAGTCGAGTCGTCTTTTATATCAAATATGCAGTCATTCCTTGAGTTGAGATGGGCCATCACCTGCCTGTGGTGGTCTCAAGTACAACGTCAGGAAATGACCCCATCCCAACTAACTCCAAGCTATTCTCTAATACAGCCGCCATGTGCATCAAGCAAGTGGCCATTCTTATTGTCTTGGGGAGCTGTCTTGCGGCCTTCGGTGTATTCCCAGCAGTCGCGCAAAGCGGTCGTACGATGTCTGACGAGAGCCTGCAGCTGGGTAAGAGATGGAGGCGCTCGCCCAAAAGTCGGCAGGCGCACGGCTCGCTTTGGATGACACGGGTGTGGCTATGCAACGGATGGAAGCGGACCGCTCCGATGCTGCAAGGAATATCTATTTGACCAAGCAAGGTATTCTGCTGAGTGCTGTCAGCAATCTCGGGGACATTGCCTGTTCCAGTCTCGAAACTGCTTTGCCCGCATGGAATAAGATCTGCGGAATAGGGAAAGAACTTGCTAACACCATTAATAACGCATGGCATTGTCCTGAAGGCAGTGCTACCACCTGCGTGGCGGCAGGATTGTCATGGGAGAAAGCCTTAGCCCAAGCGTGGACTGAGAAGGGACATCGAGTCATCAGTGGATTGGAAGCTGCGCACGGATTGAGTGTAGGCGAGTTTGGGTGGGATCAAGTTGTTGCTGCTTGTGATACGTCAGCGCGCCTCGAGAAACTTGAGATCTGTCCATTGGTGACGCTTGCGAAAAATGTCGACGAAGCAAGGCAACTGCGAGCCGAGAAAAGAAGGCTCGAAACTATCTTCAACAACAATTTTCGTATGGGATATGCCGCTCTTCAACGAGCCAAACAGCAGGTCCAGGAGATCGAACGGCAAGCTCAGGAGGCCCGCGCTGCTTATCAAGCGCAACGAGAAAAAGACGGAAAGAAAGTAAGACGAGAACAGGAAGGGGTTGCTCAGGCGAAGAAAGACTACGAGGAGAGGGAGCGGACCAAGCGACAGCAAGCTGAGATGGAACAATCAGTAGTGCAGCAGCAAGGTGGTGGCGAGTCCTCAGCGAGGGGGCAGAGGCAAGGTGCAGAGCGGTCGTCATCGATGTCCGGAGGACGGGCCGCTTCCTCTGAAGGCGGGTCGAAAACCCCAGGAGCCCAAAGGCGGCGGGTCTTTCGACGTGACGGCATGGAACTACGGCGACCCTGTGCCCGGCGTTGAACAACCTCCAGCATTTGATAAGCCCAAGAAGAAAGCGCCATGTCGGCTCAAAGATACTGGTTGTCTGGATCCCCTTAACGCAGGGGATGAACCGCTGAGCTCGGAGAAAGGGACAACAACGCTGAACCCATGGAGCCAGGAGATCGAGCAGAAAGTCGAAGGGGGATTGCTCTCGTCTGAGCAGATTCGGCAGGAGATCGAGCAAAAGGTCAGGGGCGGACCCTCGTCATCACAGAAGGGTCAGTCAAAGTTCTGCGACGAAAATCTCGGCTGTCCTGACGACGAATCGAGCGGGAAGGGCCCCGACAAGGACCTGCTTGCCAAGTTGGATGGAGATTTGGACCGGATTAAAAACAGCCAAGCCGGCACCGCGGACGGGGCTCTGCCGGGAGAGAGTCTTGAGGCGGGCGAAGGCGGCTCATCGTCCGATAAGACGGCGATGTTGAGGTCGCTGAGGTCCGGATTGGGCGTCTATCGTCAAGGGCGTGAAACCTTTTCTTCCCCTGGTGGACCTGGAGGGGGCTTCTCAGGTGGGAATTGTCCCAGTAGGGTGCCGGTTCCCCAAGAACTCAGAGCGATCGCTCAACGACGGGGAGTCAGCGTTCCGCCGGACCCGACCATCGATGAAATGATCGCACAAGCGGGATCTACGGAAGGCGCGATTTTCGGGCTGCGCCAACACATTCAAGAACTCCAACAGGCCCTCGCGCAGTGGCCACGAGGAAGCCAAGAGGAAACCCGGCGTCAAATGGAATTGGAAGTCGGGTACGCACAATTGCTTCTTCAGGCGGTGGAATGTCGGAGCAGAGGCGAACGACGCGTACCACAGGTGACGGCTCCAACAGGTACGCAGTCCAGCCAACCGCTTAGGGCCTCTCCCTCGGCACGAAGGGGCGATTGTCGCTACGAGGGCGATGGTCTTGCCGGTGCCTGTCGGTAGACCATGATGCCTGAGGATTCCGTGACGTGATGGTACCCACAACAAGCGCGTTCGTGACCCATCCCTCTCTGTGGTTTCGTGCGGTGGACACATTGATAGTCATTGCCTACGTTGCCTTGATTGGGTACTCGTCGGTGTCGAGGCCGAAGGAGTCGAGTGCAGTATCATCCGAGCCTCCCCCTCTCGCACAGAAAGATCAGGCAGCGACTGCCTTTCGAGTCCAGCGCTTCGAGGAGGCGGCCCACTTGTTTACGGTACTTGCCAAGGCGGGTGGAGTAGACGAGCACAAGGCCTGGTTCAATGCGGGTGCCTCCTACTGGAATGCCGGGCAGCAGACTCAAGCGCTCGAGGCCTATGAGCAAGCCGTCGCGGTCAATCCGCTCTACAGGAAAGGGCATATCCGTCTGACGAACAAATATGCTGCGGGAGGCCGTCCGGACCTCTCCACCAAACATAAGGGCCATGCCAAAGCCATCCAACAAGTCACTAAGGCGATGGTGCCTCACTGGGATAAGGCCAACCAGCTCAGAGGCCGCGGACCTGATTATGACTATGCTGCGGCTACCATTCACGAGGCTTCAGCCAAATACTACGACGAACAAGGCATGCCGGAATTAGCCGCAGCCGAACGCAAATTGGCAAATCAAAGTCGCGCTGACGGCCAAGTGACCAAAGCTAAGGCTGGGGCTGCCGAACAGCAAGTGCGGACGGAGGCCGAGGATCGCGCCTTTCGGACGGAAGTGTTCGGCACGCTCAAGGATCTGACCGCGACTGCGGCCAACGTGAATCCCGCTTCCCCCTTTGCGCCATCTGAGAACGCCGGATCGGAAGTGAGGACCGCTGTGGCCGGAATGGGTGCACTCGAACAAGGCTTCGGGGCCTATGCCGACACAATGCAAATGTTTGAAGGGAAATTACAAGCACACCGCGAAGAGATTCGGCAGCAGGGGCAACAAGCGCTGGCCGCGCTCGCCGATCCTGCACAAGCACAACTCCAACGCCATGCGCACAGCGGACATTGGAATTGCAGAAGAAATTGGAGGAAATGGAACGGCAGGCGGCGGCCTATCTGGCTGCGGAAGAGGTTTTTGACGAAGCAGAAGCGGCGGCTGGCGATCGAGATACTCTCGATATGTAAGGTCTCCAGGAGATAGTAGATTCTAATTACAGGATCAACGAGAGGAGAGTGCCGTGAACGAGGTAATCTGCGCTCGAATCCATATGGGAGTCAAGAGTTTGATCGTCGTGCTTGGATTCCTTCTGATAACGGGGTGCGGCGAGGTCCCACCGAAACGAGTCTACCAACCTAACCCGCCAGGACAAGCAGATAAGCCGATGCCACTCAAAATAGCGGTCGTCGAATTGGAGGATCGGTCGCCGGGGAACGGATTTACCAATTGGCATTTATTCGAAGTATTTACTCCTGGATATTTCTACCGGACACAGTTTCAAAAGTATCACCATACGCTCTTCGGAACTTGTCTGGCAGCTGAACTCGAACAATCTCACCTCTTCGAAGTCGTCGACTATCACCCTGATTGGGAAAGAGTGGCTTATGGGTTTCGGTCGTATGACGTCATCGTGACTGGCCGTCTGCATCACGACAAGTTTGAGCGTATCGAATATACCTATGGCCTGTGTGATCCCATTTGCGTGGTCGTCATGTTTTTGGGGCTTCCATTGGAAGCTATTTCTCGGGAAGCTAATTTTGAGGTGACCGCCTTCAAGCCTCTTGAGCCAGATCGTCAAAGTTTGACCCATTCCGTTAGATTTCAAGATTCGAAAATTCAGGGACTGTACAACCGGGGCGCCAGTGATTTGAATAGCATGCATGTTTTGGTAAACGGGCATAACGTTTCTGGTACCCATTTTGACACCGATTTTTGTCCAACAGAATTGCTACGTCCACATTTCCTAGCTCTAAAGAACAGCCTCCATGGGGCGCTCATGCAAAATATTGCAGGAAAGGACAATGCCGCTTTTTCTCAGGAGAAGGCCAAAGAAAGGAATGCACCATGATCAAGCGGCTAATACAGGTCATCTTCTTAATCGTAGGAACAGGATTTTCTGTACCGCTCCTCATGACGGGCTGCGCGAATTCTTCGAATTATGATGAAGCGTATCTTCGTGGTAAGTCGAATGATGCGCTCCGTGCAGTCGAGGCGGCTCAAGCCAGAGAACAGACAAATCCGACTGAAGCGGCGAGTCTGTATCAGGACGTGATTGCGAAGACGAAACTGAAAAATAAGTTTGCAGAGTATCAAAAGACGTTTGCCGAGGACCTTGATGCGTTTCAACGCAGCCAAGGACACGGAGGGCTTCGTGACGATTCAGGACTCGGGATACCGGAGATCTATGCTCACCAGATCGTGGCAGTGACGGAGGCTCATCTGGGATTGGCACGGATTTATCTGAGTCAGAAGGAGTGGACGAAGGCTGAATTAGAAGTGACAGAGGCAATGGCCAAGGCTAAGCGCTGCGAGTTTTGCCCGTACCTCATGGCCTCAAGCCACAGAAAAGCTAATGAAATTCTAGAGACCGTCTATCAAGCCCAGGGCAATTATGGAAAGGCGCTCATTCGAAAGCTCAATGCCGATTTACTTGAAGATCACCTGAAAAGCGATGGTGGAATTGAAGACTTCTATCTCGAGAAAAAAGTCACGCTTGGTGAACAAAGTCAGCATCAAGTGGCTGCCGTGGAGAAACTGTTTGAGAGTGCCCGTGCGTACCAAGCTCAGCAACAACAGGCGATGGCGATGGCAGTGGCGGGTGGCCTGATGGCGGCTAACACCGGAATACAGCAAGGCCTGGCGCAGACCGCCCTCGCAAATAGTAGCGGTGTTATGACTCCTGAGGTGCAAATTGCCCACATGAACGCGCAGATGGCTCAAATGCAAAGCCAACTGTTCATGACAATGATGGCAGCTCAGACGAGAGCTGGTCCTAAGGCTTTACAAGTGAACACCACTCCCTGGGCGATTCCAACCTTTACGCAACAATTGGTTGATCCAAAGCAGGGCGCGAATACCCCAACCATCATGAAAGGGTTCGCAACGAATTCGGCCCAAGTCGGCGGGGGCCGTATCAAGCCGGAGCGCAGCAAGTGAATCAAGCCGTGGATGACCTCATGCCTTATCGCCAATCCGGAAAGGTTGACGGCGCCGCCGCGCAGGTGGAGAAATTCGCGGAGGTGTTTAATGCGTTTTTGACCCAGGTACAGGAGATTAAAAAGTAGTGTATTGGCGAGGAGATTCAACAGGGGAGTCGCAAGCAAGCGCCGATCTTGGTTAGCATAAATGAAGAAGCGTCAGCGTGCGTGATGGTGCAGGTAGCCGGGGCTAATTGAAGGCAAAGCGGCGTGCTATACTGGCTTTCATATCAAATGGATGATTGTATAAAACGATGAAGACCAACGGTGATTTGGCCAGACGGCTTCCGTCTCACTTACTTGCGCAGTACCAATACCCCATTCGATGGCATTGGGGAAAGGGAACCTGGACGGCGTGGTCGGTTGGTTTGCCGGTCATTGCCATGGACGGCACAAAGGAAAAGACTCGCCGCCGGCTGTACCGGGCGATACAAAGTCACCTTGAACTTGACATTCCCCGTAGCTCGCTACGGGGTTGGCCTCTCCTTCCGAGAAGTCTTCGGAATTGAGTTCTGTGATACCCCGCAGCTTGCTGCGGGGAGCTTCATTGTTTGCTTGAGCGCGATCTCCCTCTTCCTCCTCCTCCACGGAAAGTCCAAGCTCCTCTCGAGGTCTACGCCGTGTCCCTATGGCGAAGCTGAGGGACGTGCTGGCGTTTCTTCGGAAACGCGGGTGGTCCGAATATCGCCATGAGGGAGGCAGCCATCGGGTATGGGGACATCCCGACGGGCGGCAGATCACCATCGCGGTTCATCCAGGCAGGGAATCGACCGGCCAACTCTCGCGAAAATTCTCAAGCAAGCCGGGTACTCACTGTAGGATTTCTGGAACTACTGAATCATGATGTGGATCTCGCCCGGTCGAACTGAAAATGTCGGGAATCTTTTCTGAGTTCTCAGTCTGGCAGTGTCCCCTTCAACATGTCCAGCTTCTTTATCCCCATCGCGTCGTCGGTTTTTGCGGAGATGGCGATGACGGTCGCGCAGCCGGGCTGCGGCGGTCAGGACGACGTTATACCGTAAGTCGCTGCTCCTTCAGCAACGCCTCCAGTCTGATGGGTTTCTTCCCTCTCTTGCGAACCCGTTGCGTGACAAGGCGATGGATCTCCATGTGCTCCAAAACATCGAGCGCCTCTGCCATCTTTTCATAGTCATCCACCGGCACGATTACAGCTTCCACCTGATTGTTTTTGAGGACGACCACCCGCCGCCGGTGCTGGGCCTTCAGATCGGTCAGCACTTTTCCGAAGGACCGCGCCACTCGAGACGCGCTGAGTATTTCTTCTTTCTTGTAGGCCACGGTCTAGGCCACGGTCATGGTGTCATCTCCTGTCGGTTAGTCATGCGTACAATGTAGCGCACAATTATACGCAACCACAAGGTTAAGCATTTGATGGACCCAAGACAATTACATCAGAGGCTCAGTCAGTGCCACATCTATGATCCCTTTCGGACACTGTAAACTCGACCTCCGGTTTGCTGATCACGCTGAAAGACCGTGATAGGTTCCAATCAGATAAACGCCCCGGACCAGGAAATCCCCTCCACGTTTCAGCGTCGCCATCCGGTTTCGGAGCATCGTCAAACCCGATCGCCGTTGCATCAGACCTTCATGCCCCACAAACGATTTTTTATTAATGACCAGGAAAGACTCACGGTACCGTTTTATATCCCCAGTACCCTTTCCTAGGGCGTGTGGACAATTAATTTGATTGTTGAGATTCCCACAGGAATCGAGTTGTGCTTCACTGTTTATAAGCCGATGGAGGGGCTTATGAATGGTGCGACGATATGGGCTGCG
>JAICWG010000106.1 GCA_025934915.1 Nitrospira sp. | reverse complement strand
GGTAGAAACCCTTTGATGCCTTCCCATTGATCGTCGCGCAGTGCAGACCGTCGTGCCATCGGGTAGCCCCTCCGTTCAGGCGAACTCTCTATGAATCACATATGCTCAGCTTTGTGAATCCTTAACCGATGACACGCCCTAGGCGACGGCTTTCAAGCCTCGCTGTTGCACCAGGTGTAATAGCTTGAGGGCGGTGCCAGTGGGGCGCTTCTGGCCGATCTCCCACTTCTGCACCGTGGACACGCTGGTATTCAGCAGCGCGGCAAAGACCGCTTGACTGACTCGTGACGCCTCGCGAATTTCTTTGATTTGTTTCGGCTTCAGCGGCGCGATGGGCGGCACGTACAGTTGGTCGAATTCGCGCAGCGTAATCCGATCCATCACGCCGGCTTTGTGTAGGCCTATTGCTGTGGTGTGAACCGCTTCAAGAATGGCGGAAGTTGCTTTCTTCATCGCAGTGCACCTCCATCAATTCCCCGGCACGTTGTGCCTTCCTGAGCGCCTGCGTCGTCAATGACAGCAAATGGGCGGCCAACTTCTTTAAGGCGATTTCTTCGTCCTTGTCGATAGTGCTGCGCTCGTTTTTTGAGAAGCCGAACACGAAGATCCAGCGGGTTCCCTTATTGGTCGCGGCTAGCGTGCGAAAGCCACCACGTTTTCCCTATCCATGCCGCGCCATCCGCTTTTTCAGCAACCTGCCACCGAGATTTGTATCATACAGTCCTGCTGTCATCTCTCGCACTGCTGTGCACAGGCTCCTCGCAGTGAGCCCTTCTTTGCGCGCCATCGATCAAACCAGCGGGTCTGATATACCGCGATCCCGTGTCCCCATCCGCTCATTGTATAGCACTCAGTGCTATGGTGTACAATTGTATAATGCACAACCTTGAGAATAGAAATGGCCCTGTTGTGACAGGACTTTCCCGAGAGCATGGATCTGTCAGGTAGACACGGTGCAAACCGAACACCATGGTCTATCACCTGAATGCGCGCACACGAAAATGTTTCGACTTTGCCATGTCGGTGGAAGTCGATGCACAATTGTGCCACTATTCACCCGTTACATTTGGGACATGAAACCGCCAAGTATTTACAACAGCAGACTGTTTTGGTACTTTCCGATCGCCCGCTCCGTCTGCCCACACTGAGTCACCTGGCATGAGTGACATCCCACATCGAATGCCCAATCGAAACTCAGTGAGTTCTCTGCGCCTTTACCCGCGAGGCGGACTATATGAACGACCGCGGAACGCCCATCGATACGGCCAGTCTGAGGTTCTGGAAAATGAGGTGGAACACGTGAGATTCTAGGCTGATGGTTGCACCGGTGATACGATCAAGGAATCGTTTGGCATTGCCAAGAACGCCGGCATGTGAGCAATGGGTGGGAAGAAACGGCTAGAGAGACCTTACTTCTTCTTATAGTTGATGTGCGGCGAAATCTGTATCCCATATTGCGTGGTGACGGATGAGGGGTTTGACTATATACGGGCTTGAATTTATGCACAAAGTGCCGCAATTACTTCAGAATGGGCATCAAAGAAAAATTGGAAGCTACATCGTAAAGCGTATTCCTAAGCTACGCGCAAGCTGACACCGAGAGAGCCGAGGGCTAGAACAAAGCTTACGCTTTCGGTCTATCTCGGTATGGCGTGACAAAACAAGCTTACATGCCGGCGTACTCACAGGCTGAGTCGCTCTACCAACGCGCGCTGGCGATCGACGAGAAGACGCTAGGGTCCAAGCTCAATTATTGAGTTGATAAGTCATTGATGGTTCAATGGTTATGCGAGCAAAGGAGGCAATGCATGACCATGAAGAAAGAGAGAGCAAACAAGGTATTCTGGCTGGACGACTTGCAATGGTCGATGTTAAAGCCACATCTGCCGACCAAACAGACCGGACCGAAACGTCAGGACGACCGACGCCTCATCAGCGGGATCGTCCATGTTCTGCAATCGGGCTGCCGGTGGCAGGATTGCCCGCCGGAATATGGCCCGTCCACCACGGTTTATAATCGCTACCACCGCTGGAGCAAGCGCGGGATCTGGGAAGGGATCTTCCGCGACCTGACCTCCATCGTCGGCACCCATGACGAGAACAGCATCGACTCCACGATCGTCAAGACGCACCGCTCGGCCAGCGGTAAAAAGGGGGCGGATCGGAAGCCATTGGCCGGAGCCGGGGCGGACGGACGACAAAAGTCCATGCCGCGACCGACGAAGAAGGCCGTCCGATCGCGTTTTTACTGACGCCGGGAAACGCCTCGGATATCAAGGCTGCAAAACCGTTGTTGGAACCGCTCAAGGGTTCAAGGCAGCTTCTGGGTGATACGGCTTATGATAGCGACGATCTACAGGCATGGCTCAAAAAAAGAAAAACAGGACCGGTCATTCCCAATAAAAAGAACCGCGACAAACCGTCCCCGTTCAAAAAACGCCGCTATCGCCAGCGCAATACAATCGAACGCATGTTCTGCCGCTTGAAAGATGCGCGCCGCATCGCCACGCGGTACGACAAATCCGCTCAAACATATCTCAACGCCATCTGCTTGATCTCTATCGTCTACTGGTGGCTCAATTGATTTTGGACCCTAGGGACTGATCATTCAGAGACCATTGCAGTCCTCGGAAACCTGGTATTTATTTACGTAGACTTGTGGAAGAAGGATGACGCAATCCTAACTCTCGAGAGAGTGATACCTAAGGCCGAAAATCGTCTTAGCTCCAAGGATCCCTTAACAAAAAGGCTTCAAATGGCCTTGAAGCGTCTGAAGTCAGAGCAATAGCCTATGAGGCTCAATGCACACTTGCAGAGCACAAAATCTAGTGTGAGTGGGGTCCTCTTACGTGTGAGTTTTGTAGCGGTCGCTTTCCTACCAGCCGTTTCGTGCGCGGACACCGAGATACAGAAGTTATGGATTGAGATTCGGAATTCGCGTGACCAACCTATTGAAGGTATTCGAGTGAAATGCCGGGGACATAGCGAGTTTAGCTACCCCTCAACGCCGACAGGCTTGGCAGAACTTCCCCTTCCGCCCGGAATACGGCCGGGAGACCAAATAGAGATAGAGTTGGAACCGGGGTCGGACCTTGCCAAGAAATGGACATTTCTGAAGCCATTTGGTGGAAATATCAATGTTCTGAGTCCGAAGCAGCGATACTATACAATCCTCCTCGTCCAGCGTTGGTGCAGCCTTCAGCATCGACTCCAAATAGTCACGCCCAGTCATCAAACACGGGACGTAAAGATCGACCAATTTGATAGGCCTCCCACGCCATTGAGTAGGATTCGCAATCAAAGGCCCTAAGCGCAGTAATCAGCTACCCCATTCGTTTATGGCGTGTGACCCGCTCTGAAAAAGCACGCCAACCCGTGCGTTGACACGGGGGGCGTTGGTTTGATTTCAGGGTCGGAGCTCTCTAGTCTCAGGCTATGGATTCAAGTGAATGAGTATCACAACTTTCCAAAAGAAATGGAACCAGCTTTCTTCCAAACGGCCCTAACCAGAGGCGAATAGTTGTTGAGAAAGCACCCCTCACCCACCATTTCACAAAGGAGAGTGCGCGTGTATATACATCACGATTGGGCGATTGATTTGGCGGAAAATGTGTTCCAGTTGCAGCGCGTGGATGCGGAAGGAGCCCCCGGTGGGGATCCTTCCGGGAGCTTCATTGACTTTGTGAATTCCAGTCCCATAGGATGACAGGGGTGCAAGACGCAATCCACATCCATGTGAACGGGCAGGCACGGACCTGGCGCAGTGGCGCAACGGTCGCCGATCTGTTGCAAGACCTGGATATACAAACGGAGCGGGTAGCGGTGGAGCTCAATCTCGAAATCCTCGATCGGGCGGTATTCGGTCAACGCCGGCTGGAAAATGGAGATCGGGTAGAGATTCTCGGCTTTATCGGCGGCGGCACCTCGACAAACGCTTGAGCCGGTTCTCCTATCTTCTTTAAGGATCCTATAGTTGGTGGATCCGTGAATTTGTTCCGGAGAGGATCACGATGACGAACGATCGACTGGTGATTGCTGGACGTGAATTCAAGTCTCGGTTATGGGTCGGAACGGGAAAATATAAAGACTTCGTCGAGACGCAAAAGGCTATTGAAGCGTCCGGCGCCGATGTCGTGACGGTCGCGGTTCGTCGAGTGAATATCACCGATCGCTCGAAAGACAATCTGCTGGATTACATCGACCCGAAGAAATATACGATTCTGCCCAACACGGCTGGATGCTATACCGTGGAGGATGCGGTACGATACTCACGTCTCGCACGCGCCGCCGGTGTTTCCGATTTGGTAAAGTTGGAAGTGCTTGGTGATGAGAGAACATTGTTCCCCGATACGGCCGGTTTGATCGAAGCAGCCAAGATCCTCATTCAGGAAGGATTTATCGTCCTCCCGTACACGAATGATGATCCGATTGTCGCGAAGAAACTCGTGGATATCGGATGTCCGGCGGTCATGCCGTTAGCTGCGCCCATCGGATCTGGGCTCGGAATTCGTAATCCGTACAATCTGAAAATCATCATGGAAACCGTCAAGGTGCCGATTATCGTCGATGCCGGTGTCGGAACCGCGTCGGACGCGGCCTTGGCAATGGAATATGGCGCCGACGCGGTGCTTATGAATACGGCCATTGCTGGCGCACAGGACCCGCTTGCCATGGCGGAAGCGATGAAGTATGCGGTTCATGCCGGTCGTCTGGCTTACAAAGCCGGCCGCATTCCCCGGAAACTCTATGCGACGGCCAGTAGCCCGATCGAAGGGATGCTCTAACAGGATGCTGAAAAAGTCCGCCAGCGGTGTTCTCGCATCGCTCAGAGGCTCAACGTACCGAGGCGTATGCCTCGCCGCTTCGCTCGCTGCGGCCTTGCCCGTGGAGAGGCGCGTCTCGGCGCGTCGGGATTGGGCGGGTGCGATCAGCAGCCTTTTTGAGCATCCTGAAAGCATTCTGGCGTTAGCAGTGAGTTTTCACATTCGATATCGATGGGAACATGTCTCTTTCGGACATGCCGTCCATTAACTTTCGCCTGCTGCTCGTTACCGACAGGACTCAATCAGGCGGTCGATCCCTTCCATCTCTTATCCGACAGGCAGTCAGCGCCGGGTTGCCCGCTGTCCAACTGCGGGAACGAGATCTATCTACGCGCGAATTGCTTCCGCTGGCACAGGAGATCCAATCAATCACGACGCGGCACGCCGTTCCTTTGATCGTCAACGATCGCGTCGATCTGATGATGGCGCTGAACTTGGACGGCGTGCATCTTCGCTCCGACAGTCTGCCTCCTCTCTCTGTGCGTCAGCTGATCGGACCAGGTCGATTGATCGGAGTCTCCACACATTCGGTCGAGGATGTGCGACGTGCGAATCAAGACGGTGCCGATTATGTCGTGTTTGGTCCCATCTTTGAAACTCCGTCGAAGCGTCCGTTCGGATCTCCGCTTGGGCTGCATTTGCTGGCCGATGTCTGCTGCCGATCGTCCATCCCCGTGCTTGCCATTGGAGGAATCACTTGTGAACGAGTACGCGACGTTCGTCGAGCCGGTGCTCACGGAGTTGCCGTGATCGGAGCGCTGTTGTCTCGTGATGACATCGGCGAAGCCGTCCGAGAGTTCAGACATGCGCTGGAAACGTGAGACGGCGTTGCATGGCGAGGTCGAGTCTCGTGCGAGATCGTCCGGCGGAGTTGACCACCCCTAGGTCGGGTGTTAGAATCCGATCACCAGGTTAAGATTATTCGCGTTTGCGCTTGATGTCGCGGGCTATTTGTGTCGTCCCGATATGGCGGAAAGCGAGGGCCAGCCAAATCGACTCCGGTCCCTCCGAGATTCTGTCAAGAAGATTGCGAAGCGGTTGTCCGAGGGGAATGGGGAGATGATTCACAAGAACGACGAACACGCGCGCGAGATGGACAAGCTTCGCGTTCAGATTCAGTCGATGGAGGAGGAAATCCGTCGACTCTACCAATCACGCTACCAACTCGATCAAGCCAATAAGCAGAATGAAAAACTCGTGGCCACGCTGCAGGAAGCGAAGGCGCAAATCGAAGCGCTGCGTACCGAGGTGGAAAAACTGACGGCGCCGCCGTCGGCGTATGCCATTTTTTCCAGCATGAATGTGGACGGTACCGGAAATGTTTATGTGTCGGGACGGAAAATGAAGGTCAACCTCCATCCTTCGATCAAGCGCAATGAGTTGCGAAAGGGGCAAGAAGTCGTCCTGAATGAAGCGCTCAACGTGATCGAGGTCAAAGGGTTCGACAGTCAGGGAGAGGTGGTTCGACTCAAAGACGTGCTGGAAGGTGCGCGGGCATTGGTCACCCTCCATTTTGATGAGGAGAAGGTGGCCGAGCTCGGCGACCCGCTGCTCGCTGAGCGGCTCAGTGTGGGTGACCATCTGTTGTATGATCCTCGTTCCGGGTATGTCATTGAGAAATTGCCGAAGTCCGAAGCGGAAGAGCTGGTGTTGGAAGAGGTTCCGGATGTCGACTATGAGCACATCGGAGGTCTCCAGAAGGAATTGGAGCAGGTACGCGATGCCGTCGAACTTCCGTTTCTGCATCCACAGGTGTTCTCCGAGTATAAGCTCAGCGCACCGAAAGGGGTTCTGCTCTACGGTCCACCCGGTTGCGGGAAGACCCTGATTGCCAAGGCCGTCGCCAATTCGATCGCCAAGAAATTAGGTCATCGGGCGGGCAAAGAAATTCGAAGCTACTTTCTTCATGTGAAAGGTCCCGAGTTGCTCAATAAGTATGTCGGGGAGTCGGAGCGTCAGGTACGTGAGGTATTTAAGAAGGCGAAGGAACGGGCCGAGGACGGCCATCCGGTGATCGTGTTTTTCGATGAGATGGATGCACTCTTCAGAACCCGAGGGACAGGTATATCCTCGGATATCGAGTCGACGATTGTTCCCCAGTTTCTTTCAGAGATCGACGGGGTCGAACGATTGCGCAACGTCATCGTGATTGGGGCCAGCAACCGCCAAGATTTGATCGATCCGGCGGTGCTCCGCGCCGGCCGGTTGGACGTCAAGGTCAAAGTGGGGCGACCGGATGCCGCGGCTGCCCGTGACATTTTCTCGAAGTACATCTCGACGGATCTCCCTTTTGCCGCCGAAGACTTGAAACGGCATGGAAGCGATCGACAGGCCCTGGTCGATCGATTGACGGCTCTGACGGTTGAGACCATGTACGCAGCCAGTGAAGAAAATAAGTTCATCGAAGTGACCTACGCCAACGGCGAAAAGGAAGTCCTGTACTTCCGGGACTTTGCCAGCGGAGCCTTGATCGAAGGAATTGTCTCTCGCGCGAAAAAATTCGCCGTGAAGCGCGTGATCGCGCAAGAGGGAGCCGGTCTGCGCTCAGACGACTTGATCCGCGCCATCCGTGAGGAGTTCAAAGAACACGAGGATCTTCCCAATACGACCAATCCCGACGATTGGGCGAAAGTCGCCGGAAAGAAAGGCGAGAAAATCATTCATATTCGGACCATCAGTGGTGGCCCCACCGAACATCGGCAGATTGAAACCATCAGTACCGGTCACTATCTTTAACTATTCTATGTCAGATCACACCTCCACGAATCGCATGCGCGTGCTTGGCACTGAAACCGAGTTCGGCATCGCGGCAAAAGATCCATCTGCGATAGACCCGGTGTCGGGTTCATTCGCCGTGATCGGACATTACCCGAGAGTGTCGGCTCCGGGGGCTCTCTGGGATTACGAAAATGAAAATCCACTTTTAGATGCCCGGGGATTTGAAGTCGACGGCGAGCGGGAACGTCCCAATCCCGACTATAACCGGCAGCTGAACAAGGTGCTGGCGAACGGCGGACGTTTATATGTCGATGGAGCTCATCCGGAATACTCGACGCCGGAATGCTCGAATGCGAGGGAGATCGTGGCGTTCGAACGAGTCGGGGAGCGCATTCTCTCGGCATGCCTTCAAGAAATGGCTCGAGTGAGGGGAAGCGAACAGTATGTCCTGTACAAGAACAACTCCGACGGCAAGGGCAACAGCTATGGATATCACGAAAACTATTTAGTCTCGAGGTCCGTACCGTTCGACAAGATCGCTCGAGTGTTGACGCCGTTCTTAGTCACACGACTGATCTTCGCCGGAGCGGGAAAAGTCGGGGCTGAAAATCAGACCAGCCCGACGGAGTATCAAATCTCGCAACGCGCCGACTTTTTCGAATGTCTCATGGACCTCAACACGATGGTCAAACGGCCGATCATCAACACGCGCGACGAGCCGCATGCCGATGTCACAAGATTTCGTAGACTCCATGTCATCACGGGCGACGCCAACATGGCGGAACTCTCCACCTATCTGAAGGTGGGAACGTTGGATATCGTCTTGGATTTGCTTGAGTCGGGAGCCGACCTGCCTCAGTTCGAATTGGACGAGCCGGTTCGTGCGTTCAAGCAGGTGTCCCGCGACCTGGATGTGAAGGAAACCGTGAAACTGGCGGGTGGAAGGCCTACCACGGCTCTTGCCGTCCAGCGAGCATACCTGAGCGCCGCCAAGACGTTTTATGCTTCGCAGGATCACAGCCCTACAACTCACGATGTGTTGCTTCGTTGGGAGGATGTGTTGAATCGGCTCGATCTTGATCCGCGGTTATTGGAGAACGCGTTGGATTGGGTCGCCAAGCGTCACATGATCGAGTCCTACATGGAGCGTAAAGGCTGCGGATGGGATGATCCTCGAATGAAGCTGATGGATCTCCAATATCATGATGTCCGTCCGGACAAGGGATTGTTCTATACGCTGGAACGTAGTCGTCTCATCGAGCGGATCGTCGAGGAAGATGATATTCAACGAGCGGAGCTCAATCCGCCGACGAGTACCAGGGCGTATTTTCGTGGGCGTTGTGTCAGTAAGTTTGCGAAGGCGTTGTACGGGGCCAGTTGGACATCGGTGCTGTTCGATGTCGGCAATACGACGATCAAAAAAGTGCCTCTGATGGATCCCCATCGAGGGACGCAGGCATTGACCGGAGAACTGCTCGATGCGGCTGATTCAGTCGATGCCCTGATCGAAAAACTCAAGGTTTGACGAACGGTGGTTCGAAGACCACGATGAAGCTGCCCTATCTCCCCGACTATGACGGCTCCAGTTTTTTTGACTTCGTCTCCACACATCATCCCGAGTTGGCATTGCGAAGCCACGGAATGGCGACGGGTTCCGACCAGATGCGTACTGTCGGGCCGGTTGTCGTGCCCTCCGCCACGACCGTGCTGGCGCTCAAGTATCAGCAGGGTGTCGTGATTGCCGGAGACCGCCGAGCCACGGAAGGGTTTCAGATCGCGGATCGTCGAATCGAAAAAGTCTTCAAGATCGACGACTGGTCGGCCATGGCGATCGCGGGGGCGGCCGGTCCTTGCATCGAAATGGCCAAGTTATTTCAGACAGAGCTGGAGCATTACGAAAAACTGGAAGGCATGCCGCTTTCTTGTGAAGGAAAGGCAAATAAGCTGGGCCAGATGGTCAAGGCCAATCTTCCGATGGTGTTTCAGGGACTGGTCGTCATGCCGTTGTACGTTGGGTATGACTTGAAACGCGGCGAGGGCCGTATCTTCAAGTACGACATCACCGGCGGCAGGTACGAAGAGTCCGATTACCATGCGATCGGTTCCGGCGGCAAAGATGCCCGTAACACCATGCGTGAGCATTTTCGGAAGGATCTTTCCGAGCAGGATACACTCAAGCTCGCTTTGTTGTCTCTTTACAATGCCGCAGATGATGATGTCGGTACCGGTGGACCTGATCTTATACGAGGGATTTATCCGACGGCTAAGTTCGTTACCGCTCAAGGCATTACCGATGTGACCGATGATACACTGCGCGCCGTGTACGATGAAATGATAGCCGCACGTCGTTCAAGGGAGACGTAATCATGCCGATGCCCTATTACGTGTCCCCTGAACAAATGATGCAGGATAAGGCTGAGTATGCCAGGAAGGGGATCGCTAAAGGCCGCTCGATCATCGCGATGGAGTATAGTGACGGTATTCTGTTGACGGCGGATAATCCGAGCGCCTCACTGCACAAGGTGTCGGAAATCTACGATAACATCGCGTTTGCGGGAGCCGGCAAGTACAGCGAGTTTGAGAACCTTCGAAAGGCGGGCATCCGCCACGCCGATCTCAGAGGATTCATGTATAGCCGGGAAGATGTGACCGGCCGCTCGCTCGCGAACGGGTATTCGCAAAGCCTAGGGACCGTGTTCAGCCAGGAAATGAAGCCGCTTGAGGTTGAAATCCTCGTGGTGCAAGCCGGGACCAATCATCACCCGAACGAAATCTATCGTATTTCGTTCGACGGCAGCATCATCGATGAGAAGAACTTTGCGGTGATCGGCGGACGATCTGAAGCGGCGCACACTCTGTTGAAAGAAAAAAGTCCAGACCAGATTCCGCACTTGGACGCTGCGTTGAAGCTGTCTGTCGCAGCGCTGGAGCAAACGGCCAATCAAAAACTGCAGCCGGAAGGGTTGGAAGTCGCGATCTTGGACCGAACCCGTACCGGCCGAAAGTTTCGCCGCTTATCGATTACCGACGTTCGACTCATCCTCTCTCCCTGACCTCTGCCCTTCGTAGAGGCTTCCTTTGTCGAAGACCAGACAAACGGCGTATAATCTGTCTGAAGGCCATTCATGATGTCGGCTGGTCCCATGAAACAACGGATATTCGGCCTCGAGAACGAATACGGCCTCATTTTTTCCCCCAACGGCCGTATCTATCTCCCCATGGAAAAAGTTTTGGGGTACATCTTTGAAGGACTGATTCCGAATAGCTGGCCGTCGAACGCCTTCTTGGTCAACGGGGCGCGGTTCTATCAAGACACCGGCTGTCACCCCGAATACTCGACTCCGGAGTGCGACAACATCCTTGAACTCGTGGTCCACGATAAAGCGGGCGAGCGCTTGTTGGAAGCCTGTTTGCCTGCAGCGGAGGAGCGGCTTCGAGAGGAAGGGTTGTCTGGAGAAATCTATATTTTTAAGAATAATACGGATTCCCTGGGGAATACCTACGGATGCCATGAAAACTTCCTCATGCGGCGCGATGTCGATTTCTGGAAAGTCACCGAACAATTGATTCCATTTTTCGTAACCCGGCAGGTGTTCAGCGGGGCTGGAAAGGTATTGAAAGTATCCGGGAAGCCGCAATATTTCATCTCTCAGCGCGCGCAACATATTCACGAGAAGACGTCATCGTCGACAACGTCGTCCCGAAGCATCATCAATACCCGCGACGAGCCCCATTCGGACGCAGAACGATATCGGCGGCTCCATATCATCGTCGGAGATTCCAACATGTCGGAATATGCCACCTACCTCAAAGTGGGGACGGCCGCGCTCGTCTTGTCGATGATCGAGGAGGGGTACACGGTGCATGGGTTGGAACTGGAGGATCCTGTCAAGGCGATCCGAGAGGTCTCGCGAGATCCGACTCTGAAGAAAAAAGTGAAGCTCGATGACGGACGTCAGATGACCGCCATTGAAATTCAACTGGCCTATCTCAAGAAGGCTGGAGAATATCTGGATCAACAGGCGCATGAACCCATCCTCGACGATGTGTGGGAGAAATGGGAACGGATGCTTCAGCAGCTGGAAGAAGATCCGATGCAACTCGTCCATCAGGTCGATTGGGTCACAAAGAAACATTTGATCCAATCTTACGTGGATAAGAAGAATTGCGGGTGGGACGACCCGAGGGTGTTCCTCCTCGATTTGCAGTTCCATGATGTGAAGCGGACGAGAGGGTTGTATTACCTGATGGAGTCTCGAGGGCTCATCGAACGGGTCGTCGAAGAGGAGGCAGTCCAGCGAGCGATGTCCACCCCACCTCAGACGACACGAGCCAAAGTCCGTGGAGATTTCATTCGGTTCGCTCGTGCCAAGAATCGATCCTATACGGTGGATTGGACATATCTGAAGCTGAACGGGTATTGGGAGGAAACCATCCTCTGCATGGACCCCTTCAGTGCGGTGAATCGGCGCGTCGAAGAACTGATTTCTCAAGTGTCGGGAGGGCGGTTTTATCGATGAAGTCGATGGTGGATCTGCATCACCCACGAGGTGCCATGTCGGTGCGATTCCTACTGGGCATCGCCATTTTGCTTGCCGGTTATCTGCTCGTCGATTTCGTGCCGGGGTCTGTACCAACTGCTCAAGGTGCCGATGGCCGGTATACCGGAAAACAGGGAGAAATTATCGTCGTCAAAGTCCCGGTCGATGATTCAGCCGCTCGCGTGCAGGGGAAGTTCCTGGGGCGCTCCATTAGCTTCTTCCCTGATACGCGACTCGAAGGACCGAAAGAATTTGTCGGATTGCTCGGGATAGACTTACAGGATGAGCCGGGGACTCATGAACTGACCGTCGAGCTGAAGACAGGTGAACAGAGTCGCATGCTCCGCTACAACGTAGCCGTCGTCAAAGGGAAGTTTCACGTCGAGCATCTCACGCTGCCAAAAGATAAGGTTGATCTCGATGAAAAAAGCTTGGCGCGCTGGAAGGCTGAGCAGGAACAGGTGAAGGAATCGCTCGCGACGGATTCCCAGAGCAAACTCTGGCAACCGGGTTTCGTGGAGCCGGTGAGCGGCAAGCGAACCGGGATCTTCGGGAGCGTCAGAATCATGAATGGGCAGGCGCGGAATCCGCACAACGGTGAAGACATCGGGGCTCCGCTGGGCACCGCCGTCGCCGCAACGAATGATGGGGTGGTGCGGCTCACCGTCGATCATATTTTCTCCGGGAAGGGCGTGTTTCTGGATCACGGGTTGGGTTTCTATTCGATGTATTTCCATCTGTCCGAAGTCCTGGTTAAAGACGGCGAACAGGTGAAAGCCGGACAGATCGTCGGGAAAGTAGGATCTACCGGTCGCGCCACTGGTCCGCATCTCCATTGGGGAGTGAAACTCAACGGTGCGCGCGTGAATCCCTATGCCTTGCTGGATCTGCCGTTTAAGGGCACGATACAGTCCGCAGTTCCTGAACCAGCTGGTGATCCGACTTCCAGCGCAGGTGCGCCAGCTCCATAGTTTCGATCAGTTTCAGTTCCTGTCGACCGCATGATTTCTGGTTGACCTCGCCTCATCCCAGGCATACTCTCTGTCTTGCTCCGAGATATGAGACATCCGGTATGAGAATCTTCTTGTTCCTTTGCTCAGCGCTCTCCCTCCTGCTCGCCGCGCATCGATTCTCGCTTGCCGAGCATGCCGGGCAGCACAAGGGGGGGATCTTCTTTCTCCTCATCGGCATCCAACTGCTGATTGCAGCGGCACTCATCCACAGCCATCGAGAAGAACGCACCACCAAGTCACCGACATCGACCGAAAAGGAAGATCGCAAGAAGGCCGGACCGAGTGCCGAGAATGTCTCGGTGGAACAAGAGAAGAAGTCTTGAGGGCAATGATTTTCCTCGATTGGTTCATCTGGATAGGATTGTAATCCTAGCCGTGTTCTTCCCAAGACTTCGGGGCTCCCGTGTCAAAAACCCCCTGCAATCCGAAGAAGAGATAGTCGATTTCTCGAGAGGTTTGACTTATCCTAAACCACGCTCAACAACGAATCTTGTCTGCCTTGTCGAGCATGAACGATGATTTCTTGAGGAAGAACCGATGCGACTTGTGATAGCAAGGGCACGTTTAGTTGCTGACCTCCAATGATGCACTAGGTGCAGTTCAGACTTCAACAGACGGTTGGAAGTTCTTCGTCATAAAGCTATCTCATTGACGGGGTGCGTATACACCGTTTGGGGCTAACAATTGGGAAGGATAGCAATGACGGTTGCAAATGTCCGATACCTGAAGGTTTGCATAGTCGTAGTGGCCTGGGTCGGTGTTGTACTCGCGGCCACCCATTACTCAGATAAGCCGCTAGTGTTAGGCAGATACAGCAGGAGTTATACCTATCTACTTTGTCTTTTTGCAGGTATCGTCCTGATACTCTCGTTCGCTAAATCGGCATGGTATCTGACTCTTTATCAGGCCAGGGGCGGTCTTGTCATCAGTGTTGTATCCCTGCTCCTGTCGCTCGGGGCGCTTGAAGTAGCGGTTCGTATGGTTGATCCGCTCGGTATCTCCTACTATGAGTGGGTAGGGGAATATCTACGCGACATGCAGGCTGATGACCAGCTCTTTTTCCGGCACAAACCGGCATGGGGAAAACGCTATGGTAACGTGCTCGTGACTTTTAATGAACGGGGCTTGCGCGATCGACCTATTCTGCCAAAAGCAGAGGGTGAATACAGGATCCTCGCACTCGGAGACTCAGTGACTTTTGGTTTGGGAGTGGATCAGGACAAGACGTTCGTCGCCCGGCTCGAACAGTTACTACTAGGACGACTGCAACGACCGATGCGCGTGATCAACAGTGGGGTGGGGGCCTATAACACGGTCCAGGAGTTGACCTATTTCACGCAAGAAGGGATCAATCTGCAGCCGGATCTGGTGCTGTTGACCTACGTGCCGAATGATATAGAAGAGAGAAGAAGGCCTTTTGACCCATGGACTGAAAGCTCCATGCGTGGGAAGCCATTCCCGGTCATGTTAGAAATTATGGTGGGGAAGCTGTGGCTGTATCGATTGGCGCATCATACTTATCGCTATGCCATACTCGAACAGTTGAACAAGAAGTCTTTGGCCCGCTCACAAAACGGGACAGGGTGGCGTGGGTCCATGTCAGCGTTAAGCGAATTGGTGACGATTTGTCGAGAACGCAAGATCCCACTCATACTGTTCTATAAACGGTTGGATCCAAACGAGAATAATCTGTCATTTGACGATGTGGTTCGGCATGCCCAGGGTCTCCCAGTCAAGGACATGGCGCCATGGTTTGCAGGGCTTAACGTTTCCGCACTCGTGAATTCAAAAGTTGATACCCATCCTAATGCGGAAGGCCATCGAGTGATCGCTGAGCACATGGCTGACGACATTGTGAACTACCTTGCCCAATTAAAAGATCGGGCAAGTTTGGTCCCGCCGGGCAGTCATGTCGCTGTTGTCGGCCCATGAATTGATCGGCGTTACCGAAGGCAGTTTCCGTACGATGGAATAATATGGTCGGCCACTGGCTTGTCTGTCAATAGTGTTGAGTTATGGACATTAACTAGGGCGTGTCGTCAATTAGCGGCCTGAGCGTTTTCCGGATTCACACAGGAAGCGTATTGTGCTTCACTGTTCACAAGCCGATGGAGGGGCTTCTGAATGGTGCGACGCTATGGGCTGCGGGACGATCAATGGGAGCGG
>JAICWG010000257.1 GCA_025934915.1 Nitrospira sp. | reverse complement strand
ATCATCAGGCGGCACGAGATGAGAGAGCACCAGAGTTTTGACCGCAGCGGCCTGCGCAATTCGACCCGCATCTTCCGCGGAAGTCTGATGAGCCAGGATGCTGGCTTTGAGGGTCCTCGCGTTCGGTACACGCGCAACGAGCCGGTCAAGCGCGGGCACGTACATTGCAGAGTGCACCAGGACGTCTGCCTTTTGCGCGAGTTTCACCAGGTTCTCGCATGGTCGTGTATCGCCGGAAATAACGATCGAACGGTCCGAAGCGTCGAAGCGATAAGCGAATGCCGGAAAAACCGGCGGGTGATCCACTAGGGTTGCCGTCACCCTTACATTCTCGTCCTGCATGACCGAACCACCCTCACTCTTTTCATGTACATGAACAAGTGGTCCAATAGGCACTCGCCCCTCGTTTTTGATTCGAGTTTCGATGTCATAAGCATTCATCTCGAAGAACAGTTTGGTCATCGTGTCGAGGGGTGGCGGTCCCCAGGTGTCGACACGCGTGCTGAGCCCACTCTCCCAGGCAAGCCAAATCAGGTTTCCATAATCCGCATTGTGATCGGAGTGGTGATGCGTCAGGAAGACATGCCGCACTATGGGCAGCGGCACATCGGCAAAGACGAGTTGTCTTGCGACGCCGCTGCCACAATCTATTACGTACGCTGTATTGTTTGTAATGATGACCTGTGCGGAAGCCGACCTCGCTTTTCGTGGTCTTGGGCCGCCGCCCGTTCCGAGGAGAATTAGCCGGGTCTTCGTACTCGCGCCGTCCAGGGCCGGGAGTAGCGGAGCGCTAGCTACAACATTGTATGTGCCAGGAATGTGCGGCGGCTTAGATGCTCCATTAGTGGGACTCCGTCGGGCTCTCATTGTATGGCAATGGAAAACCCCGCCGTTTCATTAACCGGGTTCTTGTAAAGCGAGTCAAAGTTAAACTCTTTTGGATATACTTGTCGATTTCCGCCGTGGCCGTTCGACTAATCAATAGAGGGACAAGAAAATGGAAGAACGGACGAGAAGGCTGAAATTGCAAATGCAGATATCGATCGATGGGATGGTGGCGGCGCAAAAGGGCAAGACATTTTTCAATTGGGATGACGAGGTCAGGCGGTATTCAATCGCGAATGCGGCGAATGCCGACTGTATCCTCCTCGGGCGCAAAACCGCAATGGGCTTCATCCCTCACTGGAAATCGGTAGCCGACAACCCCAAAGATGCCGATTTTGAAATAGGCAAGGTAATTACAGACATACCCAAGGTTGTCTTCTCAAGAACTCTTCACAAATCGGAATGGCCGAATGCGAGCATAGCGAATGGCGAGATCGTCGATTCTGTGAATCAACTGAAGCAGCAAACAGGCAAGGACCTTCTTGTGTATGGTGGAGCTAGTTTCGTCGCATCCTTAATCGCTCACAACCTTATCGATGAATATCACTTGCTTGTAAATCCCGTTGCGCTCGGAAGCGGCCAAACGATCTTCTCTAGTTTGGCTGATACCCTACGCCTCAATCTGGTATTCAACCGAGCATTTTCTTGCGGAACGGTGTTGCTGCATTACGAATCAATTCGTGACTAGGCTCTAGAAATGGTTTGGGCAGGTCCTCGGCAGGCGTGCAGTCGCTAACAGTTTGATTGCAGTGAACCACTCATGCTCGCGGTGCCAAGTAGATATACGCCACCTTCCGAATAGCCCGTGATACGGCAACTGGGACCGCACGTGGCATTGATGCAGCCGCGCGGTGAACATTGATTCGTTTACTGAACGGCGACAGTTCATCACGCCTGAATTGAAGCCAGATTTCAACGTGGGACGCATCTGTACAACATGCAAGCTAACTTAGATGCGCGGTCCTCCTTGACCGCGCTACGATGGTCTGCCTGCTCAGCCACTTTTACGGATAGCCCGTCATCCGTGAACCAGAGCAGTTGATTACCGTCCATTTTACGGATTTGTAATCTTTTGTGATCATTTTTGGACTGATTGTTTGTGGCGATGCGGCACGACAAACCTACAACCTTTGCACCCGAAACCGGGTCTGAGCTAACAGTTGCGGTGGCATCGCGAAAAGGGGCAGGATCGGCTGTACCAGGCTTTTACTTTGCGTCCGCGTTCGTTTTCCTCTCCGCTGCAGCCTTGACCGCCTGGTTTAGTCACGCGATGTCGATGACGATGCCCATGCCCGGCGGGTGGAGCATGAGCATGATGTGGATGGAGGTTGCTTCGGGGTCACCCGGACAGTTCCTGTTATTCATTGCGATGTGGATATCAATGATGGTTGCGATGATGCTTCCATCGTCTTTGCCAATGCTGCTGCTGTATCGTCGTGTTGCTCGATTCCGTGGCGATTCATATCTGAGTTTTCGCGTATGGCTGGTCGGAGCCGGTTACTTTGCTGCGTGGGCCGGCTTTGGCGCGTTGGTTTGCCTAATTGGGGCGCTTGTCTCGCGTATGGCTATGGCCAGCGCGCACGTGAGTCAGGCTATTCCTGTCGCAGGTGGCATAGCTCTGATCGCTGCCGGAGTGTATCAGCTTACGCCTTGGAAGGGAGGCTGCCTGCGGCACTGTCAAGACCCTGTTTCGGTGCTTTCGCACCATCTTGGCGCGCAAGCCCAAAGCGCCTTTACGCTGGGCCTACACCACGGCGCCTACTGTGTCGGCTGCTGCTGGGGTCTGATGCTCATTCAGCTCGTGCTAGGCGTCATGAACATCTATGTCATGGTCGCAATTGCACTAGTCATCGCCTTGGAGAAGCTCCTCCCGAGCGGCGGCCGCCTAGCATACTGGACTGGAGTTGCAGCAATTTTGGTCGGTACGTTTCTTGCTGCCAACTCGCTTCGTGAGGTGCATTGGATTCTTTGAAAGCCTCCCCACGGAGAGATAAAATCCGTTCGCTTAAAATATATCGAGGGTATTGTTATGTCATCCGCCAAATCCACACCTGCCGTCACTTGGAATTATCGCGCCGACATTCTCACCGCCTGCAACTGCGATTGGGGCTGTCCCTGCAACTTCAACGCACGTCCGACTTTGGGCTTTTGCGAAGGAGGATGGGCATTGAAAATTAGTGAGGGGCGATGCGGCGACATCAGCCTCAACGGACTGGGTTTTGCTTTCATGGCAAAGTGGCCACGAGCAGTTCACGAAGGCGAAGGCACGGCAAAAATCTGGATTGAGAACACGGCCAACCCTGAGCAGCGGCAGGCTCTGGAGCAGATTTTGAAAGGCAAGCTTGGCGGACCTCCGTGGATCATCTTTGCAGCAACCATTGATCGCTGGCTGGATACCGCCGTGAAGCCACTGCAATGGGAATTAAATGGCGCGCGCAGCCGCCTCAACTTCGGCGACGAATTGCGAATGACCATGGAGCCAATGAGAAATGCTGTGAACGGAAAAGAGACGCCTGCCATGATCGTTCTGCCGGAAGGCCTGGTCTGCAAAGAACTGAACATGACGTCATCGGAAACTTTCTCAGTTTTTACGCCAGGACTGAAGTACGCCTGGGCGGGAAAGATGGCGTGGTACGGCACGGTCGAACACAAATCATAAGGAACATCCGTTGCCCCAAGCTTACGTTCGGCCAGCGGCACGTTACGTTACCCTTCACGTCTCAAATCACAAACGATGTGAACCCCGGCCTAAGCGGCCACCATCTCTAGGATCGAATAGGGGCTCCTAGTTTCCATCATTCGTCTCAATCTGAGGCCACATTTTGCGGCTAAGTCCGCATATTCCTCTTGGGTGCGCTCTTTGCCGCCGGGAAGCGCCATCATAGCAATATCGAGTTCCTTGGAAAGGTGCGGCCCCGGCGTTTGCGGAACGACGGTCTCAATGATCAACACACAGGCGTGCGGCGGCATTTCACGCCGGATGGCAGACAGGATTTTGATGGATTCGGCGTCGGCCCAATCGTGGATGATATTCATCAGCAAGTAGGCATCCGCCTGGGGAATCGAGTCCGCGAAGAAATTTCCACCCACTACCGAGAGCTTCTCACCTTCATGGGGGGAGACTTCAGCCACTACGTGCGGCTGATCGAACAGGATTCCCTGTGTTTTAGGAGAGCCCTTGAGAATAGCGCGGAGCAGGTGGCCTCGTCCGCCGGCGATGTCGGCGATCGTTACAAATTGGGTGAAATCGTAAGCTGGCAGGATGGCGGCGATGTCACGGTGCGATTTCGATGTCATCGCCGCGTCGAAAATCCGGCTCTCTTCCGGGTTCTTGGCCAGGTACGCGAAGACCCCGCCGGCCTGTCGCTTTGCAAACGCGGATTCGCCGGTTCGCAACGAGTGATCGAGATCCTCGAAAGCGCTCCAAAAGACCGGCAAACCGAGCATGCGGACGTAATCGCGGAGAGAACCGGGGTCATCGGACCTAAGGAATCGTGATGCTTCGGTGTGATGCCAGGTTCCATCCCTCCATTGGAAGACTCCGACTGAAGCCAACAAGCGCAGCACGCGGTAAAGGGGGCCCGCACTGGTT